>JALQTJ010000020.1 GCA_023264015.1 Flavobacteriaceae bacterium
AAACCTCTAATGCTATGAACGAAGAAATTGAACTCATTTTAGAAGAAGCAAAGGATCAAATGCAAGGGGCCATAACCCACCTTGAAAAGGCCTTTATCAAAATACGAGCCGGAAAAGCAAATCCGGTAATGCTTTCAACGGTACAAGTGGATTATTACGGTTCACTTACCCCCCTTTCGCAGGTAGCCAATGTCAATACACCTGACGCCAGAACGCTATCTGTTCAGCCCTGGGAGAAGGCACTGCTTCCGGAAATCGAGAAGGCAATCATTAACTCAAACCTAGGGTTTAACCCTATGAACAACGGTGATTTCATCATCATAAGCGTTCCTCCGCTTACAGAAGAACGCCGAAGAGATCTCGTAAAACAAGCCAAGGCAGAATCTGAAGATGCAAAGATCAGCGTAAGGTCGGCACGACAAGAAGCCAACAAAGAGCTTAAGAAAATTGAGATCAGCGAGGATGTTTTAAAAGACGCCGAAGCAGAGGTACAAGAGCTAACAAATTCATTCATCACCAAGATTGACGACGCTTTGAAACTAAAAGAGTCAGAAATCATGAAGGTGTGATTCTATGGGAAAGCTGGCCGCATTCTTCGAAGGTTTCTGGCCGTCAGTAGCCCGTATTATTCTCAGGAATCGCATCCCTTGGATCGTTGGTATTGTAATCACTACCCTCTTTTTTATCAGTCAATGGAGCAATGTCAAGTTCTCTAACGCAGAAACCTCTGTTCTCCCTAACGATCACCCTGAAATTCTCAAATACCAGGCATTCACAGACATCTTCGGTATAGAAGACAATGCCATTTTGATTGCCGTAGAGGGTCGTGACCTCTTTACAGCCAAATCATTCAATGCCTTTAATCGATTAAGCAAACAACTCGAGGCTGCCCCCGAAATCACTAAGGTGATATCACTTGATAATATTGATGAAATTGTAAGAGAAGGAAAGTCAGGACAGCTCACCACAGCTCCATTTAATCCGCGGGAGGCACTAAGTGACGAGAATGCTAAATCAAAGCTTTACCACCTCTTCGAACGCCTTCCGTTTTACGAAAACATCATATACGACCCCAAGAGTTTGGCGATTCGAACGATTGCCTATATGGATCCAGACCTTGTCAACACGAAGGTCAGAAGTCAATTCATCTTGAACGACTTTGAGGGGATGATCAAAACCTTTGAACGAGAATCGGGTGTTCAGGCACGTATCTCGGGTATGCCCTACATCAAAACTAGAAATGCTGAAACCCTAAAACGTGAGATGATCTTATTTGTGGTTGCCGCACTCTTGGTTACCGCCTTGCTCTTTTTCTTCTTTTTTAGAAGTTTTAGAGCCACCTTCATCTCTATGATTGTGGTGCTCATCGGTGTGAGCTGGTCTTTCGGAATTATAGGATTACTGGGTTATGAGATCACTATTCTTACCGCCCTTATCCCTCCTTTAATCATCGTAATCGGGATCCCTAATTGTATTTTCTTAATCAATAAATACCAACAAGAGGTTAAAAAACACGGAAACCAGGCAAGGTCACTGATGCGTGTTATATCGCGTGTCGGAAACGCGACCCTTATGACCAATATTACCACCGCCTCGGGTTTTGCAACCTTTATTATTCTAAGTAGCTCATTGCTTAGGGAATTTGGAGTAGTGGCCTCTATAAATATCCTTGGGATCTTTGCGCTTTCACTACTTATCATCCCGATTATATACAGTTACTTACCGCTGCCGCAAGACAAGCACTTGCAACACCTTAATACACCTTGGATTGACGTATTCGTTTCTACCATGGAGCGTATCGTAAGAAATCATCGTATAGCCGTATACGGTACATCAGTAGCCTTACTAGCCCTAAGTATCATCGGTATTTATCAAATTGAAATTACCGGAAGTCGAATTGAGGACCTTCCTAAGAACACCGATTTTTACGACGACATTCTGTTTTACGAAAATCAATTTAGCGGCATTCTCCCTGTAGAAATCTTAGTAGATACCGGCCGTGAAAAGGGAGCTTTAAACACTGCCAACCTCAATAGAATAGAACGCTTATCAGAAGAAATTGCTCAAAACGATGAGCTCTCTAAGCCCCTATCCATATCTGCGGTAATTAAATATGCAAAACAAGCCTTTTACAAGGGCTTACCTCGATATTACCAGTTGCCAACCTCTCAAGAAAGAAATTTTATTTTGGGTGCGATCACCTCTCCCATTGACTCAGAATCAAAAGGCGACCTATTAGGTTCGATGGTCGACAGTAAAGAGCAAATTGTCCGTCTATCGCTCATGATGAAAGATGTGAAAACTAGTAGAATGGAAATCCTCGAGGAACAACTCTACAAGTCTATTGATCGCATCTTTCCCTCTGATCGCTACAATGTAAGCATCACCGGAAAAGCCTTACTCTATTTAAAGGGTACACGCTATCTGGTCAACAACCTATTGATATCCCTGCTGCTAGCAGTGATCTTAATTTCTTTATTCATGGCCTACCTCTTCAGGTCGTATCAGATGATTATTGTCTCCCTAATACCGAACCTCTTACCTCTTTTGGTAACTGCTGGGCTTATGGGGTTTGTAGGAATACCCATAAAACCTTCTACTATTCTCATCTTTAGTATCGCCTTCGGAATATCGGTAGATGATACGATTCACTTTCTGGCGAAATACCGTCAAGAATTGGTATTGAACGACTGGCATATCAAAAAATCGGTCTTCGCGGCACTCAAAGAAACAGGGGTGAGTATGTTCTATACCTCTGTGGTTCTCTTCTTTGGATTCTCAGTATTTATGATTAGCAATTACGGAGGCACCAAGGCTTTAGGAGGACTTATTTCAGCAACGCTTCTTCTAGCCATGCTGGCCAATCTCGTATTGCTTCCTTGCCTTTTACTCTCCTTAGAGCGAAGTATAGCGAACAAAAAGGTATTGAAACAACCTAAAATTGACATTCTACCAAAAGAAGTCGACTCGATTGAATAAACAAGCCAAGGGCAAAATGTATCTTTATAGCCCTAAAATTGCCCGATTATGTATAAGCCTGAAACGATAAAGGAACTTTTAGAGCGCAATCCATTAAACCAATCTGTCACTTTAATGGGCTGGGTGAGAACATTCAGAAGCAACCGATTTATTGCATTAAATGACGGGTCTACGCTGACCAACCTTCAATGTGTAGTCGATTTTGAACAATTGAATGAAGAGGTACTGAATGCAATACACACTGGAACGGCAATTAAGGTTGAAGGAGAATTGGTAGAAAGCCAAGGAAGAGGACAAACGGTAGAGGTTCAAGTATCTAGTTTAGCGATTTTAGGCGAATCTGACCCAGAGAAATACCCCATTCAACCTAAAAAACACAGTCTCGAATTCTTAAGAGAAAAAGCGCATCTACGCATTAGAACCAACACCTTCGCAGCCATCATGCGTGTAAGGTCTGCTTTAGCCTTCGCAGTTCATCGCTATTTTAACGAAAGTGGGTTCTTTTATATGAATACTCCAATCATTACCGGCTCTGATGCCGAAGGTGCTGGAGAAATGTTCAAAATAGAGAACGAAGACTTTTTCGGTAAACCCACGCATCTCACCGTATCAGGGCAACTAGAAGCCGAAACGTATGCGATGGGGCTCGGAAAGGTATATACCTTTGGCCCAACCTTTAGAGCAGAAAATTCTAATACCTCAAGGCACCTTGCGGAATTCTGGATGATAGAACCTGAAATGGCATTTTATGATCTAGAAGACACGATGCAATTGGCCGAAGACTTCATCAAATATACACTTGGCTATGTGCTAGAGCATTGCAAAGAAGATCTCGCTTTCTTGGAGCAACGCCTTGAAGATGAAGATAAGACGAAGCCACAAGCAGAGCGCAGCCCCATGCGTCTCATTGAGAAACTCAACTTTGTGGTAGACAAACCATTTATTCGTTTAAGCTATACAGAGGCCTTTGAAATTCTTAAGCATTCGAAGCCTAATCAAAAGAAGAAATTCAAATACCCTATCTCAGAATGGGGTGCAGATCTTCAGAGCGAACACGAGCGCTACTTAGTTGAGAAGCATTTTGATGCACCAGTGGTGCTCTTTGATTACCCAGCAAAGATCAAGGCCTTCTACATGCGCCTTAATGAAGATCAGAAAACCGTACGTGCCATGGACGTGCTCTTTCCTGGAATTGGAGAAATCGTTGGTGGTTCGCAACGTGAAGAACGTCTAGAGGTGTTAGAGCAAAAGATCAATACTATGGGTATAGATCCTCATGAACTCTGGTGGTATCTCGACCTTAGACGATTCGGTTCTGCCGTTCACAGTGGCTTTGGACTTGGCTTTGAACGCCTCGTGATGTTTGCCACAGGTATGGGAAATATTAGAGATGTGATCCCCTATCCTAGGACTCCCCAAAACGCAGAATTTTAAAGAGGTAAATTCATGCTTAAGCAGCAGCTTCAACTCAAACTAAGCCAAAAGCTATCGCCGCAGCAGATTCAGCTCATGAAGCTGATTCAGCTACCGACCTTAGCCTTTGAAGAGCGATTGAAGCAAGAAATTGAAGAGAATCCTGCTTTAGAACACGGAAGAGAAGAATTAGAAAACGACGACCTCTTTGAACCACAAGAAGAGGAATGGGAAAATCAGGAAAGCGAAACGCTTGACATGGAGAGTTATCTTACAGATGACGATATCCCAGATTACAAAACAACAAGTTCAAATTATCCTGAAGAGTCTAAAGATCACCAGGTACCTTATGCTGCAGGAACCACCTTTCACCAGCATTTAATAAGTCAACTCGGCACCTTTGATATAAGCGAAAATATTTTCTTAATCGCAGAGTATCTCATCGGAAGTCTTGATGAAGGCGGGTATCTCAGAAGACCTGAAGAAGACCTAATTGATGACATGGCCTTTCACATGAATCTCATGGTTGAAAGAGAGCAGTTTGAAGAAGCCTTAAATATTATCCATCAATTAGATCCCGCCGGTGTTGGAGCTAGAGATATCTCTGAATGCCTTGTTCTGCAACTTGAACGCCAAAATTCTAGTCCGGCAAATGAATTGGCTCAGGCTGTTATAAAGGATTCTTTTGAATTGTTCTCGAAAAAGCATTTTGAGAAAATAGTAAGCAAACACAAGACAGATCAAGCACTTCTTAAAGAGGCATTGCATAAAATCGAGAAGCTCAATCCAAAGCCAGGAGCAAGCTTTGCAGGACAGAACAAGACCACTACCTACATCGTTCCTGATTTCACGATAAGGGTAGAGGATGACACCATAGAAGTACTCCTAAATGGACGTAACGCGCCAGAGCTTCACGTGTCAAAATCTTACCAAGATTTGATACGTACCTATCAAGACGGCAAACCTACCAAGGAACAAAAAGACACCGTTCAGTTTGTAAAACAAAAACTAGATGCTGCTAAGTGGTTTATCGATGCGATTAAGCAACGTCAGACCACCCTGCTGGTCACCATGAATGCTATAGTTAATCATCAAAGGGACTATTTTCTAAGTGGAGATGAGCAAGATCTAAAACCCATGATCCTAAAGGACATTGCGGAGGCCATTCAGATGGATATTTCTACCGTTTCTCGAGTGGCTAACAGCAAATACGCCGATACGCCATATGGGACAAAATTGCTCAAGTCGTTCTTCTCAGACGCAATGACCAATGCTGAGGGCGAAACCGTTTCAACACGGCAAATAAAATCTTTAGTTAAAGAACTCATCGAAACTGAAGACAAGAATAGTCCGCTAACCGACGATCAAATAGGCCTGGCTTTAAAAGAAAAAGGGTATAAAGTTGCTCGAAGAACTGTAGCTAAATACAGAGAGCAATTAGAATTACCCGTAGCACGGCTAAGAAGGAGTCTATAAAAAAAGCCCCGGCATAACCGAGGCTTTAATACAACACGTTACTAGTTGTTATTGCAAGTTTGCGAATGCATTACCCTCATAAGTGGTATAGTTCACTTTCAAGGCATTTACCTTGCGCAATTCTTGCTTAATATCCATCACGATACCCATATTCGCGTTTCTATCCACTTTCAAAGCAGTCGTCAATACATTCTGCAATTCTTGTGGCTTTTTAGCACGTTCTGCAAGAATGTATGGACCTACTTCAGGAACATTGGCAAACTTGTCATTGAGCTGAATTTTTGGTTCCTCACCAAAGGTTTTCGAGTACTCTTGAGTAGGTTTACCCGCGTAGATATAAATAACACGATCTTTCTTCTCTAACTTTTTGGTCTGATCAGCATTTGGAAGAATGTTCTCTACAAGTAGTGAACTATCCTTCATAGTCGTTACCGTCATAAAGAAGAAGAGAAGCATGAATACGATATCCGGAAGCGAGGCAGTTGATACTGCTGGCAAGTCTCCGTCTTTCTTTTTTGCAAATTTTGACATGATGCTCTTTTTCTTAAAAGTTAAATTTTACTTGTTTCAGCTTCAGAGAGTTTTTGAGGAAAGAGTTCTTGAATACGCTGTACCTTTTCCTTCAGTTCATCACGAACACTTGAAGGGGTTTCAGGATTCAAATACTCTGATTCCATCTCTGTGAAGTCACGTCCATATAACCTTCTAGCCTCACGATTTCTCAAATCGTTATAGGCTGCAACAAGCTCATTCTGAACCGTGATATACGTACTATATGGTGTTTCACGGTCATTCTTCAATGAGATAATCGCTTTTTGAGGGTTATCCGACGAACTGGCATCTCGCTTTCCTTTACAATAGTTGCAGTACTCTGGGGTTCCAGAAGGACTACCTCCATTATCTAAAAAGGCAATAGCCTCAGCACGAAGATCTTGGATATCCATTAACTTTTCTTCGACCAATAACTGGCCGTTCTTGTTAATGTTCACCGTAAAAATATTCTTCTGCTTAATAATTACATCAGTATCTGGCGGCTCAATAGGAGGCAACATACGATCTAAACCTGCATCTGTTTCAATGGTGGTAGTCACCAAAAAAAAGATGAGCAGCAAGAAAGCTATGTCAGCCATAGACCCGGCATTTACCTCTGGGGCTCCTTTTCTTCTAGGCATAGCTTAATTATTTTCCAATTAGACGCTTAAGGCTTGGGATGACCATAAGAACAACCGCAATCACTACCATTCCAAAGAAAATATTCAGAAGGGTTCCGATTGTTTTAACTGTTCCTACCGTAGTAGTAAGACCACGTTCTGTCTGAACGGCCTCAACTACTTGCTCTTCTCCACCCGCTGCAGCATAACCTACAATGGTAAGGACAGCTGCAAAACCAACGGTTTTAAGAATTCTCATGAGTCCTCCAGGAGAAGTGAACGTCTTTTTAAGACCAAAGAACAAAGAAGCAGCAGTAGCTACAAGTAGCAACAAGAACACTACTTTGAACATTAGATCCATCGGTACACTTTGGATAGCCTCAGAAGGTGGCATATCAGCCTCAGGAAGACTTGACCATAGAACTGCCGAAAGCACTCCTAGCACTATGAGAACAATTTTAATAATTCTGTGCATGATTTCGTGATTTGTGAGTTCTACTAAATTATTTCTTAACAGTTGCTAGCATATCGATAAGAGAGATCGAAGAATCCTCCATATCGTTTACGATAGCGTCAATTTTAGCGATAATGTAGTTGTAGAAAATTTGAAGAATAATCGCGGTGATCAGACCAAATACGGTAGTCAAGAGTGCCACCTGAATATCTCCAGCGATAAGTGAAGCTGAAAGGTTACCCACAGCAGCGATCTTTTGGAAGGCCTGGATCATACCAATTACCGTACCCATGAACCCAAGCATCGGAGCAATTGCGATAAAGAGAGATAGCCATGAAACGTTTTTCTCGAGCTGTCCCATTTGAACACCTCCATAAGAAACAACGGCTTTCTCTGCAGCCTCAACTCCGTCTCCAGCGCGCTCAAGACCTTGGTAGAAAATTGAAGCAACTGGGCCTTTAGTATCTCTACAAACTGATTTTGCTTCTTCTACACCACCTTCGGCTAAAGCTTGTTCTACTTGTTCTCTAAGAGCAACAGTGTTGGTAGTAGCCATGTTAAGGTATAGAATACGCTCGATAGCCACGGCAAGACCAAGAATCAAACAAAGAAGTACAATACCCATAAAGGCAGGGCCCCCTTGAATAAATTGCTCTTTTAGTACTTGAGTAAATCCTTTAGAAGCAACAGCTTCTTCTTGTAAAACAGCAGCAGAAGCAGATGCTGTACCAAAAATGAACATTCCAGCTGTAGCTAGAGTTAAGGTTAATCTTTTCATTTTTTAAAGACTTAAATTTTGTTAGTAACGGTTTAAAGATAAAAAATTATTGATTCGAGCTTTTACAAGCGAGCACCAAGAAACAAAAAATAAAAGACCTAGAAAAGGTGATAGAATTATTTTACTGAAATTTCCCCGCATAAAGGAGTTTCGAAACGCCATTTGAAGTCCGAATATGGGGTGTGAAGGGCAACCAAATAGTGCGCCTTTGCCAAGGCTGCCTCGGTGGTCATGTCTCTACCATTAATCACTCCAGTCGAAACAAAAGCGTTACTCGAGGCGTACCTTCCCATCTCTACTGAACCGCCTAAACACTGAGAAACATTGATGATTGGCAGTTTCTGCTCAGCTGCCCGTTTCAAAAATGAAATGAGCGATGGCCGCTCCATACTATTCCCAGATCCGAAGGTTTCAAGGATTAAAGCTTCGGCATTTGGAAATTCCATTTCAAAAAAGGCATCGGGAATATTTGGATACAACTTTAACACATATACCGACTTTTTAAGCGTCTTATTTTTGAATTCATCGCGCCAAACTGCCGTAGGTCTTAGCAGAAGATCGTGCTGAATTTCCATATGTACACCTGAACGCATGAGCCAGGGATAATTCGGCGAGTCAAAAGCCTTAAAATGATGAGCATTTACCTTAGTACTGCGATTGGCACGATACAGTTTGTATTCAAAATAAATGGCCACCTCTTGAAGCAAGGGGGCGTCATGGTGAATGGCGGATGCAATCTCAATGGCGGTGATAAGATTTTCTTTAGCGTCAGTTCTTAGGGTCCCCAACGGAAGTTGAGATCCGGTAAAGACAATAGGCTTTCTGAGATTGAGCAACAAAAAGCTCAGCATTGAAGCCGAAAAACTCATAGTATCCGTTCCATGAAGCACCACGAAACCGAAATAAGTTTCTGCGCGGTCAAGAATTGCTTGGCGCAACCTCAACCAATCGTCAGCTTCAATCGATGAGGAGTCTTTTGGTGGTTCTAAGGTAAGATGATCGATATCGCAATCTAACAGGCTTAATTCGGGAAGGTTTCTAATAAGCTCGCTGAAGTGTACCGGAACTAAACCTTCGTTAGAAGTACCCGTTTGCATGCCAATCGTACCCCCGGTATAAATAATCAATATAGATCTGCGCGCACTCATTGAACCTTAAATAAGTCAAAAGCATTGATCGTCGTTTGTCTTGAAACCTCTTCTATAGAAAGACCATAGCAAGAGGCTACCTTTTCGGCGACTCTATAGATAAAGGAAGGTTCGTTGCGCTTTCCGCGATGAGGCACCGGGGCAAGGTACGGGGCATCTGTTTCTAAAACGATATGTTTGAGGTCAATCTCTGAGAGAAAGGTATCTATCTTTCCATTCTTGAAAGTTACCACCCCTCCTATACCTAATAATAGATCAAGTTCGATAGCCCGCTTTGCCTGTGCTAGGGTTCCCGTAAAACAGTGCAGTATACCTTTAACCGCAACTCCTCTTTTGCGTAGGTTTTCTAGCACTTCAAAAATCTCGTCGAAAGCCTCTCGGCAGTGAATCACAATAGGGAGCTTGCGTTCGTATGCCCAATTCACTTGCTTTTCAAAGGCATATTGCTGAACGCTCAGGGTTGAGGTGTCCCAGTAAAGGTCAATCCCGATTTCTCCTATAGCGACGGCATAGCCTTCGTTCAATTCTTTTTCAACCCTAGAAAGTTCTGCTTCAACCGTTTCATTCACGTGCGTAGGATGCAGACCAGCCATGAGATGTACCTGATCTGGATAAGCCTTCTTTAGGGCCTTCATTGCATCGTAGTAAGAGGCATCGATTGCCGGAAGAAAAAATCGCTCAATCCCGAGAGTTCGGGCTTGAGCGATAAGTTCGTGTGCGTCTTGCGCAAATTCTTCTGAATAAAGATGAATATGCGTATCGACTATCATTTAGAGTTCAAGTGCCTTTTTGATGTCGCCGTTCATCAACAATTCAACCGGATTTTCAATAGCCTCTTTGACGGCTACTAAGAAACCAACCGATTCGCGTCCGTCAATGATGCGGTGATCATAAGAAAGCGCAAGGTACATGACAGGTGCAATTGCGATCTCCTTATTTTTTACAATAGGGCGCTCCACAATATTGTGCATTCCTAAAATGGCACTCTGCGGTGGATTGATAATTGGCGTACTCAACATAGAACCGAAGACGCCTCCGTTAGAGATGGTAAATGTTCCTCCGGTCATCTCGTCTACTGTGATCAGTCCATCTCGTGCGCGAAGGGCAAGACGTTTTACCTCACTTTCAATTCCCTTAAAAGTCAACTCTTCGGCATTGCGAATAACAGGCACCATCAAGCCCTTCGGACCCGAAACGGCAATACTGATATCGCAAAAATCATAGCTAATCATCTCTTTACCGTCAATCATAGAATTCACAGCCGGATATTCTTTTAGGGCTCGAATTACCGCCATGGTAAAGAATGACATAAAGCCTAATCCTACATCGTGTTTTTCTTTGAAGGCATCCTTATATTGAGCTCTAAGCTCAAAAACTGCTGACATATCGACCTCATTAAAAGTGGTCAACATCGCTGTCTCATTTTTAGCTGAAACAAGGCGTTCTGCTACCTTTCTTCTCAGCATAGAGAGTTTTGTGCGTGTCTCTTTGCGATTCGCATCTTGCGAAACAGTTCCCATCGCCACCTTAGCGTTCACAACATCGTCTTTGGTGATTCTACCATCACGACCCGTGCCTGTGACTTGCTGCGCATCGATACCTTTCTCATCCATGAGTTTTTTCGCTGCCGGAGAAGGAGTTCCTGAGGCATAAGTCTCCGCTTTGGGTGCAGAAGCAGACGGAGTTTCAACGACAGGTGCCGCAGGTGCTGGAGCCGCTTTTACTGCGGGGGCAGTTTTTGCTCCTTCAGGCGCAGATGCAGCAGTATCTATATGACATACCACCTGACCTACGGCCACGGCATCTCCCTCTTCCGCCTTTAGCGTGATTACGCCACTGGCCTCCGCAGGAAGCTCAAGAGTGGCTTTGTCAGAATCCACCTCAGCAATAGCTTGGTCTTTTTCTACATAGTCTCCATCTTGAACGAGCCAAGTTGCAATTTCAACTTCTGTGATGGACTCTCCCGGTGAGGGAACTTTCATTTCTAAAATCATGATATGGGCAGAACTAAATGATTAAAGTTTAAAATTATCGCGTGTTTTATCGAATACGTAATCGATGACTTGTTTATGTCTTCTGGCCGCACGAACCGCGCTTCCGGCAGCTGGAGCACCATAAAATCTTCTTGAAGCCACTCTAAATGCTCTTGCTTTGTCGTAATGAAGAAGTAAATGAGAGTACGCTCCCATGTTTCTTGGTTCTTCTTGAGCCCAAACAACCTCATCCACCTTGTCGTATTTTGCGAGTAAGGCATCGATTTCCTCTACAGGAAGAGGAAACAGCTGTTCGAGTCGCACAAGTGCAACATCCATGCGGTTTTCTTCTTCTCGACGTGCAAGCAAGTCGTAGTAAAATTTACCGGTACACAACACCAAGGTCTTGACTTCAGATAGCTTCACTTCTGCATCGTCAATAAGGGGCTGAAAAGAACCGTTTGCAAGCTCTTCTTTAGTAGAGACTACTTTAGGATGTCTCAATAAACTCTTTGGAGTAAACACGACCAGTGGCTTTCTAAACGGAGCCTTTTGTTGGCGTCTTACAATATGGAAGAGGTTTGCAGGAGTGGTCACATCAGCAATAAACATATTGTCTTTTGCACAAAGCTGAAGATAACGCTCCATTCTTCCAGATGAATGCTCTGCTCCTTGGCCTTCATATCCATGGGGTAAGAACAGCACCAATCCGTTTTGCATCTTCCATTTATCTTCTGCGGCCGAAAGGTATTGATCGATCACAATTTGTGCCCCGTTAGAGAAGTCACCAAACTGTGCCTCCCATATGGTTAAGGTCGAAGGGCTAGCCATAGCATAGCCGTAATCAAATGCCATTACCGCGTATTCAGAAAGAAGCGAATTATAGGCATAGAAATCTCCGTTTTGTAGCTCCCCTAAGGTATTGAGTAACACTACCTCTTCTTCGTGCTTTTCGGTTTTAAGCACAGCATGCCTGTGAGAGAATGTCCCTCTTTCTACGTCTTGACCTGTAATACGCACATCGTTACCCTCTTCTAGTAAACTGGCATACGCTAGAAGTTCTCCCATTGCCCAATCGAGCTGATTGCTTTCAAAATACATTTGACGGCGGGCATCAATCAAGCGTTCTGTTTTGCGAATGAGTTTTACACCCTCAGGAAGAGTGGTGATGCGAGCTGCAAGTAGGTCTAATTTATCTTGCGGATAAGAGGTGTCCACCGCCTTTAACATAGCAGATGCATCGGCTAAACCTTTAAAGGACTCCCACTCATCCTGCATAAATGGAGTGATTACTGTTTTTTCAACCTTACGCGAATCGATTAAATCAGATTCTAGATTGTTTTTATACTCCTCTTCGATTTGGGCAACAAAATCGGATGAGATAATTCCAGAAGCGATGAGTTTATCAGCGTAAAGGTCTCTTGGATTTTTATGTTTGGCGATAGCACTGTATAGCAGCGGTTGGGTAAACTTAGGTTCATCCCCTTCATTGTGACCGTACTTGCGATACCCCAGTAAATCGATGAAAATATCAAGAGAGAAACGCATGCGATATTCTAGAGCCAATTGGGCAGCGTGCACCACAGCCTCAACGTCATCTGCATTGACATGCAGTACCGGAGAAAGGGTCACTTTAGCGACATCGGTACAATAGGTCGATGAACGCGCATCTAAATAATTGGTAGTAAACCCGATTTGATTATTGACTACAATATGAACGGTACCCTGAGTGCGGTATCCGTCAAGTTTTGCCATTTGAATTACTTCGTAGACTACACCTTGACCCGCAAATGCGGCGTCTCCGTGAATTAAAATCGGAAGTACCTCTTGTGGATTTTCACGATGGTCGTTGTCTTGCTTCGCACGGGTAATTCCTTCTACTATACCGTTAACGGTTTCAAGGTGAGAAGGGTTCGGGGCAATATTCATATTCACCACATGACCCGAGAGGGTTTCTCTCTTTGAAGTCCATCCCAAGTGATATTTCACATCCCCATCAAAGATGGCTTCTTCATAATCTTTACCGTCAAACTCAGAAAAGATGTCTTTAGGCGATTTTCCGAAAATATTGGTTAGCACGTTTAGTCTTCCACGGTGTGCCATTCCCAATACAAACTGCTTCACTCCTTTGGTGGCAGCACGTTCAATAATAGCATCAAGCGCTGGAATCAACGACTCATTCCCTTCAAGCGAGAACCGTTTTTGACCTACGTATTTGGTGTGCAAAAAGCTTTCAAAAGCAACCGCTTCATTCAACTTTTTAAGCAAGTAAATCTTTTCTTCGTTTGAGAATACCGTGCGATTGTCGTTTGGATTCAGTTGTTCTTGGATCCAAGCAATGCGCTCTGGATTGCGCATATACATATATTCTACACCAATAGACTCACAATAAATGCGCTCGAGATGTTCAATGATTTTTCTAAGCGTGGCTTTGCCAATCCCAATGATTTCTCCTGCGCTGAACTCTAGGTCTAAATCTGATTCTTGTAATCCAAAGTTTTCTAACGCTAGAGTAGGCGCATATTTTCTGCGCTCACGGACAGGATTGGTTTGAGTGAAAAGATGCCCTCTAGTGCGGTAACCGTCGATTAACTTAACGACCTGAAATTCTTTCTGCACCGATTCAGGAACAACATGAACGCTGCCGTTCTGAAGGTGATGAGCCTGGCCATTGGCGGCATCTTCGAGATCCCAATCTTCAAGAACGCTTTCGACCCCAAAGTCAAACCCTTGAAAAAAAGCCTTCCAACTTGGCTCTACACTGTCGGGGTTTTCGAGGTACTGTTCGTACATCGTTTCAAAAAATACCGTGTGAGCGGCATTTAAAAATGAAAACTTATCCATCTAAACAACCATAGGATTTCGACCCACAAAAATAAGACCTTTAAGTGGCCTAAAGCTATGTTTTGTAGTGAATTGGTAATTATTTAACTCCATGCGCCTATCCGCGTACTTTTTGTTCCCATTTCCAGGCCGAGCGCATGGCATCGTCTAGAGTGAATTGCGCCTTCCATCCGAGCACCTCATTGGCTTTTGTCGTATCTGCGTATGCTTGAATGACATCACCGGCCCTGCGTTCAGCAATACGGTAGTTTAATTTTTGGCCTGAAACGCGCTCAAAGCTTTCAATAACCTCTAGTACAGAACTTCCCTTTCCGGTACCCACATTGAACACCTCAAACGGTGAATTTTGCTGCTTTTGGATCAAGCGATTCAACGCGGCAACGTGAGCATGAGCAAGGTCTACCACATGAATATAATCCCGAATACAGGTGCCGTCGGGAGTAGGATAATCATTTCCCCAAACTGAAAGCTGCGCTCTCAATCCAATCGCCGTCTGAGTGATGAAGGGTACCAAATTCTGAGGAACGCCAATGGGTAATTCTCCTATTTCGGCCGACTCATGGGCCCCAATTGGATTGAAATAGCGCAGGGCCACGACCGATAGTTGCGGATGCGCCGATACGGTATCCCTTAGAATCTCTTCACCGATTTGTTTGGTATTGCCATAAGGCGACTCGGCAGGTTTAATCGGAGCCTCTTCGGTGATGGGCATACGATCGGCTTGACCGTAAACGGTGCACGAAGAACTAAATAGTACTCCTGAAGGTTTTGAGACCAAAGGGTTCAACAGGTTGATCAACCCCATAAGATTGTTCTCGTAATACAACAGCGGATCAGTCACACTCTCTCCCACCGCTTTTGAGGCAGCAAAATGAATGGCGTATTTCAAATCGGGATGCACCTCAAAAAATCGGCTTACGGATTCTTTGTCTTTGAGGTCTATTTGATGAAATTCAGGAAGCACTCCCGTTATCTTTTGAATACCGGTCAACACTTCTTTTGAGGTGTTGGATAGATCGTCAATAATAATCACTTCAAACCCAGATTCTAGAAGTGCTACCGCGGTATGCGATCCGATAAATCCCAATCCTCCTGTAACCAGTATTTTTTCCATACTTAACGGCTTAAGAAGCTTCGTATTTCTGAAGTAATAAAATCAATCTGTTCTGCAGTCAGTTCGGTATGCATAGGCAGTGAAATTACCGCATCACTCAAGGCGTTGGTTACAGAGAAATCAACTTCGTTGTAACGCGCATCGCGATACGCTTTCTGACGGTGAAGTGGAATCGGATAATAGATTCCAAATGGAATCCCTTTTTGGGCTAAATGTCGCGCCAGACCATCTCTTCGATTGCCATCAATTTTCAGCGTGTATTGATGGAAAACATGGCAGTTACAGGTGTCGCAAATCCCTTCACATGTGCTCACAGTCACCGGGGTTTCGACCCCTGAGAGACCTGAAAGAGCACTATTGTAAGCACGCGCTGCCGCCTGTCTCTTTGCACTATATCGGTCTAGTCGCGACAACTTTGCATTGAGCACTACCGCCTGTAAACTATCTAATCTTGAGTTTACCCCAACCACGTCGTGATGATAGCGCTCATACATTCCGTGATTGACAATTCCACGTAAGGTATGGGCCAGGTCATCGTCGTTGGTGAACAAGGCACCCCCATCGCCATAACACCCTAAATTTTTAGAGGGAAAGAACGAGGTCGCACCAACATGTCCAATCGTTCCAGCCATCGGACGTGCTCCAGACGGATCAAGATACCGTGCACCAATAGCTTGGGCGTTGTCTTCGATCACCTTGAGGTTGTGACGCTCAGCCAAATGCATTACCGCCTTCATATCGGCACATTGCCCAAATAGATGAACGGGAACGATCGCCTTTGTTTTAGGTGTAATGGCTTTTTCTACCGCTGCTACATCAATGGTAAAATCATCCCATTTTACATCGACTAAGACCGGGGTTAACCCGAGCAGCGCGATGACCTCAACCGTTGAGGCAAAGGTGAAATCTGCGGTTATGACCTCATCGCCTGGTTTTAAACCCAGTCCCATCATGGCTATTTGTAGCGCATCGGTTCCGTTGGCGCAAGGGATCACGTGTTTGACCCCTAAGTACTGCTCCAATGAAGATTGAAAGCTTTTAACAGCAGGCCCATTGATAAAAGAGGCGGTCTCAAGCACCTCGTCGAATCCTGCCTTTATTTCATTTTTGATTTCCTCGTATTGACCCACTAAGTCAACCATCTGGATGTTATGTTCTTTCATGAACCGAAGTATAGAATCTCAAAGGTAGCAATTCACACTTTTCTAAAGATTGTACCTTCGCCAAAAACAACCGGATGTTTACAGTATACGGTTTTATCACCTACCTCGTCCAAGTCTTGCTAGTGCCTGTGAGCCTTTTCAATGCAAAGCTTGGCACTTGGACAAAGGGCAGGAAAAACACCTGGAAAGTCATCTCAGACCTCCCAAAACAGGATCGCAAGACCGTTTGGCTGCATGTAGCCTCATTAGGAGAATACGAACAGGCTATACCCGTCCTACAGGCGCTAAGAGGTCAGGCGACACCGCCCTTCATACTTGTTAGTTTTTTTTCACCCTCAGGTTATGAAGTGGTAAAGAACAGAGCACTTGCAGATGCCGTGTGTTACTTACCCTTAGATACGGCATCGAATGCCAAACGTTTTTTGAATCATCTCAATCCTGACGTCGCTCTTTTTGTGAAGTACGAGTTATGGCCAAATTACCTCAAAGCCTTACGCCATAGAGGAGTACCTCATTTTTTAATTGCCGCTCGATTCTATAAGGGGCAATCGCTTTTCAACTATAGCTTTGGTAGAAAACTACTCGCTTCTTTTGAAGCCATTCTTTGTCAAGACCAACAGTCTTTAGCGCTTGCTCAAGAAATGGCACCTGACACATCCGCTTCTTTAGCAGGAGACACCCGTTTTGATCGTGTTTCTCAATTGGCCAAAGAGCTCCAACCCCTAGAGCGCATAGAAAACTTTGTGAACCAAAGGTTTTGTTTAGTCGTCGGGAGTTCTTGGCCCGAAGAAGATGAGCTGATCGCCCATTATTTAAGAGAGCACCTTGACGACGATTTTTGCGTGATTATCGCCCCACATCGTCCGTCTAAATCATATGCTGAAGCCTTAAAAAGCAAGCTCAATGAACCTGTGGCACTGTGGAGCAAAGAAGAGTCGACCCCTTCTAGAGTTCTTATTATAGACCGCATCGGAATCTTGAATCAAGTGTATCAGAGTGCTTCCGTAGCTTTAGTAGGCGGGGGATTTAAGACAGGGCTACACAATACTCTCGAACCCGCAGCTCTTGGTATCCCGGTACTTATAGGCCCTCAATTTGACACCTTTCCTGAAGTCGTCGAATTGGTCAAACAAGGCGGTCTTCTCGTGGTTCACAACTATGAAACCTTTGAAGAAGCCCTTACCAACTTTCACAAACAACCTCGACTGATCAGTGAAATGGGAACTTTAAACAAAAAGGGGATCGCTGAGAAGCTTGGGGCCACCCAAAGGGTGATGCAAGCTATAGAAAACTACCTGTAAAAAAAGAGTAAGACGTTAAGAGAAGTTTAGTGCGGGCGGGGAGACTCGAACTCCCACACCTCGCGGCACTAGATCCTAAGTCTAGCGTGTCTACCAATTCCACCACGCCCGCGACTTCTCTAATAAGGAGGCGGCAAATATACTTATTTTTTGAAATTTCAGCCCACGATTTCCATTTCTTGTTTTGTAATTTCGACAAACGTTTTAAACGAGACTCCATGCAAGACCCAAAGGCTTATATAGCAACTCACAGAGAGCGTATGCTCGATGAACTTATCGAATTGCTTAAAATCGCTTCAGTAAGTGCCGATCCGGCCTATAAAGATGAGGTACATCGCGCTGCAGCCTATACCAAAAACCAATTGGAGCGCGTGGGATGCACTTCATGCGAAGTCATTCAAACTCCAGGCTATCCTGTGGTTTATGGAGAAAGAATAATAGATCCTAACCTTCCGACGGTACTGGTTTACGGACACTACGACGTACAACCCCCAGACCCCATCAACTTGTGGGATTCTCCGCCTTTCGAACCGGTCATACGTAGCACAGAAAACCATCCAGAAGGGGCCATTTTTGCCCGAGGTGCTTGTGACGATAAAGGGCAGTTCTACATGCACGTTAAAGCGGTTGAATACATGACCCAAACCGATCAGCTCCCGTGTAATGTGAAATTTATGATTGAAGGAGAAGAAGAGGTCGGAAGCGACAACCTTGCAGGATTCCTTAAGGATCATCTCGACAAACTCGCTTGTGACATCATTCTCATCTCAGATACCGGAATGATTAGCAGAGATATCCCTTCTATTCAGACCGGTTTGCGTGGATTGAGCTATGTAGAGGTCGAAGTAACTGGACCAAATCGAGACTTGCACTCAGGGGTTTACGGAGGGGCAGTGGCCAATCCTATCAACGTACTTTCTCAAATGATTGCATCGCTCCACGATGAAAAGGGGCATATTACTATTCCACAGTTCTACGACAAGGTTATAGAACTTTCGGCAGAAGAACGCGAAGCAATGGCGCGCGTACCCTTCGATGAGAAGGAGTACAAAGAACACCTCAATATAAAAGCGGTAAGCGGAGAAGCCGGATACACCACCAATGAACGTGCATCTACCCGTCCGACACTCGATGTAAACGGCATCTGGGGTGGCTATATTGGTGAAGGTGCGAAGACCGTTTTACCTTCAAAAGCTTATGCAAAAATTTCAATGCGTTTGGTTCCCGATCAAGATCACGAAGAAATCACACAACTCTTCACCGATCACTTCAAGGCGATTGCACCTGAGGGTGTTGAGGTGAAGGTAACCCCACATCACGGCGGAAAGCCCTACGTCACCCCTATCGATAGTATAGGATACCGTGCAGCAGAAAAGGCCCTTGAGCGCAGTTTCGGCATCACTCCTGTACCTCAACGCGGTGGAGGCAGTATTCCGATTGTAGCACTTTTTGAAGAAGTTCTTGGAGTAAAATCTGTTTTGATGGGATTCGGATTTGACAGTGATGCCATTCACTCACCCAACGAACACTATGGAGTGTGGAATTACTTTAAGGGGATAGAAACCATTCCCTATTTCTATCAGTACTACACCGAGCTTACGAAATCCTAATTTTCTTCTTTGGGAGATTGCAGTTCGAGCATAAAGAGCTCACTTGCTATCCCATCGACCAGAAACTTACCTTTTCGTGTAGCCCGAATCACACCCTCATCTTCGAACAGTAAATTGTCGAGTATAAATGGGGTGCTAATCATGGTGAAATAGTCTTTGAACGCCCGTCCGAAAGCCGTAGTCAAATAGTCTAATGAAACGCCCCAATGCGTTCGCAAAGCAGTCATCACGTATTCGTTGTAGTGATCTCGCTTGCTCAGTGTTTCGGTCTCAAAAAAAGAGGTTCGGTCTTTCAAAGCACGGATGTAAGAAGGATTGTTTGACACATTCCAACGCCTTTCGTTTTCCCTAAAACTGTGGGCCCCCGGACCAATCCCTAGATACGGTTTACGCATCCAATAGGCAGAATTGTTTCGAGACTCGTATCCGGGAACGGCATAGTTAGAGAGTTCGTAATGCACAAATCCTGCATCTTCTAGCCTATCCATGATCAGATTGAATTGACGCGCTGCTTGGTCTTCGTCAATCGGATCGATAACTCCCTTGGCGATAAACCGCTCTAAGGCAGTTTGAGGCTCTACCGTCAATGCATAGGCAGAAACATGGGTAATTCCGAAATCTAAGATCGTGTCTAAGTCCTTCATAAGCTGCGCATCCGACCTTCTGGGTATGCCGTAAATCAGATCTACAGAAATGCGTTCAAAAAAAGTAGTTGCCAATTGCAACACATGCTTTGCACGGGTTGCATCGTGCACGCGATTCATTAAGGTCAAGGCGTGATCGTCAAACGCCTGAACACCGATACTCAATCGATTGATTCCCATAGACCTCCAGGCCTTCAGAGAGGCCTCGTCAATGTCTTCGGGGTTGCATTCAAGTGTGACCTCTAGTTCAGTCTCAAACTCAAGAGAAGCCTTTGCGGTGTCGATGAGTTCAACCAACAATTCAGGGGCGATTAACGAAGGAGTTCCTCCGCCGAAATAAAGGGTCTCAAAGCGCTCTCCTTCCCATTCAGGAGCGCGCTGTTCAATCTCTGACTTCATCGCCTGAACCATTGGACCAATCTTGGCCAAAGAAGTAGAGAAATGAAAATCACAGTAGTGGCACGCCTGTCGACAAAAGGGAATGTGAAGGTACAATCCGGCCATACCTAACTGATGCGATCTTTATTCTGAGAGATAAAACTTGACCAAGAGTGGTAAGCCTTCGTGGCTTCGGGCTTGCCCGCGTTATAAAAGTGACATACCGCTGCAGCTAAACCATCGGTGGCATCTAGGTTTTTAGGAAGGGTCTTGAGGCCAAGCATCCCCTGTAGCATTTTAGCCACCTGTTCTTTCGAGGCATTTCCGTTGCCCGTGATGGCCATTTTTATCTTCTTCGGAAGGTACTCCGTTACCGGAATTTGACGCGACAAACCCGCGGCCATCGCCACTCCTTGTGCCCTTCCGAGTTTGAGCATCGACTGAACGTTTTTACCGAAAAAAGGAGCTTCTAAGGCCATTTCATCGGGATGAAACTGATCGATAAGGTCCACGGTTCGTTCATAGATCATCTTGAGTTTGACGTAAGGGTCTGAGATTTTAGTGAGCTGTAGCTCGTTCATATCAATGAACTGCATTTCAGCCCCCTTTACCTCGATCAAACCGAATCCCATAATGGTGGTTCCTGGATCAACTCCTAAAATAATCTTTGATGCTGCCACAGCAACGAAGTTACCGAATTAGTTGTCTATATAACGTACCACCTCATCGAGAGAGAGACGCTCTGAATCTCTAGGGGCCTCTTCGTAATACCCCATATAGAAGAATCCAAGACAACGCTCGTGTTCATCGAGTTCAAGAAAGTCGTTGAGATGCGCGATCACCCCAGGAGAACTCCAGTATCCGCCTATCCCCTTTTCATGACTTACAAGCCAAAGATTTTGCACGGCCATTCCTACAGCCGCAATTTCTTCCCACTCAGGCAGAGATTCTTTCGGATCGCGTTTCATACAAATAGCAATAGTCACTTGAGATTTTAAGGGGTTACCTCTTAGCTTATCGAAGGTAATCTCACTGAATTTTTGGGTATGCGCCTTATAGGCCTCTCCTATGGCGTCAGCCAATCTCTGCCTAGCGGCTTCTCGGATGACCACAAACCTCCAGGGCTGTGTTTTCTTGTGCGTCGGGGCCCAACGTGCTGCCTCAAGCATATCCTGAATGTCTTGTTCAGCAATGGGCGTATCGTTATAAGCGGGCGGGTGCACACTTCTGCGGCTTCTGATAATATCTTGTAGTGACATAGCGTTTCTTTTTATCCTTTAAAAATACGCTATTTGCAAGGCTTCAGACAGGATGTAAACAAAAAAAGCCTCCCCTAAGGAAAGCCTTTCAAAGGTCAGCATCGCATCTGCGAGGCCGCTCTTAGCGTGCAGTGTGTACTGCACAACACAACACTGCAAATATAGCCCGAAGCACCCTTACTATTGTATTATTTTTTATGGAATTATTCCTTTATAAATGGAATTATTCCATATTTTTATTTCCCTTTTTCAACGCTTTTGGAACGCAGTATTTTACATCTAGATCTCGACAGCTTCTTTGTCTCGGTAGAGCGCCTACTCGATAGTCGTCTAGCCCGAAAGCCCCTACTCGTAGGAGGCGTGGGCGATCGCGGTGTAGTAGCGGCTTGCAGTTATGAGACTCGTGGGTTTGGGGTGCACTCAGGAATGCCTATGAAAATTGCACGTCAACGCTGCCCAGAAGCCATTGTTATACGCGGAAACGCCGGAACCTACAGCAAGTATTCTGACCTCATTACAGCAATTATTCAGCAAGAAGTACCTG
>JALQTJ010000021.1 GCA_023264015.1 Flavobacteriaceae bacterium
CTTATTAAGTTTCTCAGCGAAGAAGGAAACAAACAACTCTTACAAAAAACAGAGAGTTATTACCTTCAAGACAATGCCAAGGAAATGGCTCAAGTAGATGCCGAGCTCTACTTTACCATTGAAGAAAAGACAAATCAAATTGAATTGACTGAGCGCGGAATTCAAACGCTTTCAGATCAAGAAGATCAAAACTTTTTCGTGCTTCCTGATATAGGTGGAGAAATTGCTGCCATAGAGCGCAAAGGCTTGACAGCTGAAGAAGAGGCTTCAGAAAAAGAAAAGCTCTTTAAAGACTTTTCTGTAAAAAGCGAGCGCATTCACACCCTCACCCAATTGCTTAAAGCATACACCTTGTTTGAAAAGGACGTAGAGTATGTGGTGATGGACAACAAAGTAAAAATCGTCGACGAGCAAACCGGACGTATCATGGACGGGCGTCGCTACTCAGATGGTCTTCACCAGGCGATCGAAGCAAAAGAAAATGTAAAGATTGAGGCACTCACGCAAACCTTTGCAACCATTACGCTTCAAAACTATTTCAGAATGTACGCGAAGCTTTCGGGAATGACGGGTACAGCAGTAACCGAAGCAGGTGAATTCTGGGAAATATATAAGCTAGATGTCGTAGAAATACCAACGAACAGACCCATTGCACGTGACGATCGCGATGATTTAATCTATAAGACCAAGCGCGAAAAATACAATGCGCTTATCGAAGAAGTGGTGAAACTTTCGGGTCAAGGCCGACCTGTGTTGATCGGAACTACCTCTGTAGAGGTTTCAGAATTGGTTTCTAAACTTTTATCTGTTAGAAAGATCAACCACAACGTCCTCAATGCAAAATTGCATAAAAAGGAAGCCGATATCGTTGCAGAAGCAGGAAAAGCAGGTGTGGTAACCATTGCCACCAATATGGCAGGTCGCGGTACCGATATCAAGCTGAGCGACGAAGTTAAAAAAGCAGGTGGTCTAGCAATCATCGGTACAGAGCGTCACGATTCAAGAAGGGTAGATCGACAGTTAAGAGGTCGTTCAGGGCGCCAAGGTGATCCGGGAAGTTCTCAATTCTATGTCTCTCTTGAAGACAATCTCATGCGTCTATTCGGATCTGAGCGTATGGCAAAGATCATGGATAGAATGGGTCTTAAAGAAGGCGAAGTCATACAGCACAGTATGATGACCAAGTCTATTGAACGCGCCCAGAAAAAGGTAGAAGAGAACAACTTCGGTATCCGAAAACGCTTACTCGAATACGATGACGTCATGAACGCTCAACGCGAAGTGATATACAAGCGCAGAAGACATGCCTTGTCTGGTAATCGACTGAAGGTAGATATTGCCAATATGATTTTTGATACCTGTGAGGCGATTGTTGAAGAAACGAAAGCGACTGACGATTACAAGAATTTTGAATTTCAAGTCATTAGTCTTTTCGGACTCACTAACCTAATGAGTCCTGAGGCATTCAGTAAAACCTCAGTGCCTCAATTGACAGATGAGCTTTACACTCAAGCGTATAAAGCTTACGAAGAGCGCATTAAAGAGCATGCCCGAGTGGCGCTTCCAGTGGTTCAATCTATTTGGAACAACCCAGCCAACACCTTTAAGCGTATTGTAGTGCCATTTACAGATGGACAAAAAACAATTCAAATTGTCACCGATCTTGAAAAGGCTCACGAATCAGATGGAGTAAGTCTAGTAGAAGATTTTGAGAAAAACAGTGCACTAGCACTCATAGATGAAGCGTGGAAAGATCATTTGAGAAAAATGGACGAGTTGAAACAATCGGTTCAACTTGCGGTGCACGAGCAGAAAGACCCTTTACTTATCTATAAGTTCGAGGCGTTTGAGCTATTTAAAGGGATGTTGACCAAGGTCAATAAAGAACTACTAGGATTCTTATTAAGGGCTAGGATTCCATCAGAACAGCAAGGACCGATCAAAGAGGCTAGCGCAGTTAAAAAACCGAAACGGGATAATTTACAGGTTTCAAAAGAATCTGTGCTCAATACCGATGAACTGGCCCAAAGACAGCGTGAAGTTGCAGCTGGAGCCGGAAGACCTCAGCGAACAGCTGTTGAGACGGTTGTTCGTGAAAACCCTAAAATTGGTCGAAATGAACGCGTAACGATTGTCCACGCCATAAGTGGAGAAGAGAAAGAACTAAAGTTCAAACAAGCAGAGCCCCTATTAAACTCTAAGGAATGGGTATTGAAAAGCTAAATCATGCCTAGAGCCTCAAAAGAAAAGTGGGTCATTCAACGAGAGTTCTTACTCAGAGTGAATTATGCTGGAATCTTACTTTGTTCAGCGACAGCTATAAAGTTGGGTCTTGAAGGTACCTTTTCAGCTTACTTTTATGCAGGAATTGCCTTTTCAGTTTTGCTATTTGTGAATGCTAAAGCCTTGAAAAACCAATAAAATGAAAGTCAATATTTTAGGATTGGGTCTTTTGCTCCTGTGGTCATGTACAACACGAGGACAAAATGAAGCTAAAAGGTCGTACCCCATAAATGACCCATCTTTAGAGGTAGCCTATTTTGCCTCAGGTTGTTTCTGGTGTGTCGAAGCTATTTTTGAAAGTGTTCAAGGGGTAGAAGAAGCTATTTCGGGTTATTCAGGAGGTACTGAAAAAAATCCGACCTATCGCGAAGTAAGCTACGGCAGAACTACTCACGCTGAAGCTGTCGCCGTCTATTACCATCCTGAAGAGGTAAGCTTTAGCGAACTGCTGACCGTTTTCTTTGTTTCGCATGATCCAACCACACTGAATCGCCAAGGCCCTGACCGAGGAACTCAGTACCGATCAATTGCCTTTTATCAAAATGACACAGAACGCCAATTGATCGAAGCGTATATCGATGCATTGAATGAAGCGGGTGTCTATAGAAATCCTATAGTTACTGAAGTGAAAGCCTTTACGATTTTTTACGAAGCAGAGGGATACCATCAAGACTATGAGAAAAACAATCCCAATGATCCTTACATCCGAAACGTTTCGATTCCCCGACTCAATCGATTTAAAGAGGCATTGCCACAATTGTTAAAGCCTGAGGCCCAGAATGAGCACTAATCAAGAAGTCGTCACCCAAGCACTCCTATCTATCGTTATACCGGTCTACAACGAAGAAGATAACGTAGTACTCCTTACGGAGAAAATTCATGAGAGCCTCAAAGGGTATACCTATGAAATCGTGTTTGTAAATGACTTCTCTACAGACGAAACGGTACAGCGGATTAAAAAGATGAATGACCCGCTTGTTCATCTCATCGAATTGAAGAAGAATTACGGTCAAAGCCTAGCGCTGGCTGCAGGCATTGATTACGCCAACGGCGAACACATTATCACTATGGATGGAGATTTACAAAATGATCCATGTGATATCCCAAACATGCTTAAGGTGGCCATTGAAGAACATTATGATTTGGTGACCGGAATACGCCAAAAAAGAAAAGACAGCTGGTTAAAAACCATACCTTCAAAGGTGGCTAATTTCTTAGTTCGCAAAGTGACTAGCCTTTCAATTAAGGACAATGGATGTGCCTTAAAGGTGTTTAGTAGAGATATCGCCAAGAATCTCAATCTCTATGGTGAAATGCACCGATTCATCACCCTTTTAGCCTATCTCGAGGGGGCTCAAATCAAACAGGTGCCTGTTAGCCATCACGCGCGCCATGCAGGTGTTTCTAAATACGGTCTAGAAAGGGTTTTCAAAGTAGTAGCTGACATGATGCTTTTACTTTTCATTCGAAAGTACCTCCAGCGTCCTATACACCTCTTTGGAATCTTCGGATTTTTTCTCATCCTTATCGGACTGGGTATTAATGCATGGCTAATCATAGAGAAGTTTTATTTCGGGCAAGATATAGGCCAACGCCCACTTTTAATCTTTGGGCTAATGTTCATTCTCGCCGGAGTACAGCTCTTTACTATTGGTATCGTTATGGAGATGTTGATCCGTACTTATTACGAATCTCAGAGTAAGCGTCCGTATCGCCTCAAGGGGGTTTGGAATTCTAAGCAAGATGCCTAAGGCCTCGAAAGCGCTAAAAACGATACTCAAGGTTGCCGTAAGCCTTTTGCTGCTCTACTTTGTCTTTTCTAAGCTAGGAACAAAAGAATTGTGGAATACCCTTAAACAGGTTTCAGCCCTACACTTCGTAGCTGCCTTTTTATTAGTGCTCAGTTCGAAAGCAATTGCGCACTTGAGGTTACTCCAATACCTCAACACAGTTGAGATCAAAATAGCCCGTTTCACCCATTGGAAATTATATCTCCAGGGAATGTTTTACAATCTGTTCTTGCCAGGAGGAATAGGAGGAGACGCTTATAAAGCCTACATTCTCTCGAAACAGTTTGACGTTAAGACCAGGAGTATCATAAGTGCTTTAGTCGTTGATCGTCTTAGCGGAATGATGGCCTTAGGCACTTACACCCTTATCTTAGTCAGCGTCTATTTGAGTCGGTATCCCATGGATATCCTACCCAAGGCTCTTGTGTACACAGGTCTTCTTTCTCCGTTAATTATAGTCGGATTCTATACGCTCAATAAGCTATGGTTTAAAGCCACGCTAAAGGCTTTCAAAACCACGACTCTGCTCTCGTTTGCCTTACAAGGGCTACAAATTTTAGCTACTTACCTACTTCTAAACGGTATGGAAGAATCTCATAAGATTTGGGGGTATTTACTACTCTTTACCCTGTCCTCAGTAGTATCAGTGTTACCCATCAGTCTCGGCGGAATTGGTCTTAGAGAGTTGACCTTCTATTATGGGGCAGAATGGCTTTTGATTAATACCGAAACGGCTGTAGCCCTAAGCCTCTTGTTTTTTAGCACCAATGCGCTCGTTTCACTGCTCGGGCTTCGCTATCACCTTCAACCGCCATTTCAAGGGGCCACTTAGACTCAAGGGATAACCATAATCCGCTTAAGAGAAAGTTGTTTTTCTCGACTGCTCTTTTTGAGAAAATCAAAATTCAATCGCGTGACGCGAAAATGAGAAGCACTCGCCCATTCAATGGCCTCAGGATAGAATGACTTGAACGTCGCGTAATGCTTTTTATCCACGTAAACATAATCCCCAGATGAAAGCGATTGTATGTTATAGGCGTGCTTTGGAACACTCAATTGTTTTCTTCTGAATTCGAGCGACCACAAATAGTCTTCTGAGTAATTATACACTTTTACTTCACTCGGAATTCGTTCGCTTAACACCTGACCCGATTGGAAGTTCAGTAGTTGAGGATAAAAATGGTAAAAGGCTATTGCGTTAAACAATAGCGCAATACCTATCAAACCAAAGTGTAGATTGCTCTTTTTATTTAACTGCAAGTAAAGCAACAGTGCTCCCCCTATCAATGCGATACCCACTGTGACAGGTGTTGGCGTAAAGACAAGGCATAAGAACAATCCTGCGGCTCCGTAGAGTATAGCGATACCTGAATCGGCTATTTTATTCCACCCCATACGCCTAGTTTGACTCAACCCCTCAAGTTCTTTAGCCGTCAACAAGGCAAATAAGGGCATAAGGATATTGAGGTAATGCGGTAATTTAAACTGTGAGGCGCTCATGAGTAAAAACAAGGGGATCAGTGCTACCCCTGCAAAGAGCAATGGTTGTCGAGATCCAAAAGATGGTCTAATGGCATGTACCCATCCTTTTATAGTGTAAAAGGTAAAAGGCAATAGCACCCAAAGAAGGGTATGAAAAAAGAAAAAATAACCACTCGAGCTCTTTCCGTGACCCGTTCCACTAAGACGCTCGAAGCTCTGATCCCACAGTATAAAGCGCACGCCACTTCGCCCTGAAAGACCGCGAATAATTTTCTCGGGATGTAGGTCGAATTGTTGGTAATACGCGTACAGTACCGGAGTAATGGTTAAGGCAAAGACAGCAAGACCACCTACTATTTTAAGACTAAACAGCGAGCGCAAGCGGCCCTCAACTAAAGCGTAACACAATACGGTGAATCCCAAAACCACTATAGCAATCATGCCCTTAGTAGAGAAGGCCAGCCCAGCTGCTATGGCACCAATAAGTGCATCATTCCATTTTTGGTCTCTTACATAGCTTATTAGTTTCCATAAGGCTATTGCCACAAATGAAGAGAGCAAGCTATCTGTTCTCAAATCGAATGAAGCCAACAACATGGTTTGAAACGAGAGAAATACAAATGCACTCCATGCTCCGAGTCTCTTAGACTCCATTTGTGCTCCAAGTCTGTAAAGCGCATATGCTCCTGCAACAAGGGCAAGAAAAGAGGGTAAGCGATAGGCCCAGGCAGCATAACCGAGTAGTTTAAAGCTTAGGGCTGCAAGCCAATAATGCATATGTGGCTTATCGAGATAGTCAAGTCCGTCTTTGAACAGGTGAATAAAATCACTCTCTTGAGCCATACGCATAGCCATTACTGCGAATTGGGCCGAGTCGTTTTCCATTAAGGGCATAAAAAGCGCCACGAGATATACGAAACCAAGCATAAACCAAAGGTGATATGGAATTGTTTTATGCATCATTCAGATAATACCCACTTGCGATATGCCATTGCGAATAAGATTCCCCATAAGGTTCCAAAAACAGCCCCAACTACTATATCTGAAGGATAATGAACTCCTAGATATACACGGCTAAAGGCCAATAATGTTGCCCAAATAAACAGCAGGAGAAATGCCTTGTGAAAACGTTTAAGCAGTAAGGCAAAGAAGGTTACTGAAGCAAACCCATTCGAGGCATGTCCTGAATAGAAACTGAATTTGCCTCCACAGTAATTAAGAGGACGAAGCAGTGATGAAATTTCAGGATCATGGCAGGGCCTAAGGCGCATGAATCCTTCTTTGAAAAGATTCGTCATTTGATCTGAAATCGTAATAAGCACCACGGTACTTACTACCAATAAGCCAAAATTTCTCCAGCCTAAGTAGCGCTGAGAGAAAATAAGAATCAAGAGATAAAGAGGCCATCCGTTCTCTTTCTTAGTGATGAAGAGCCAAAATACATCTAAGCTTGGGGACCCAAAACCCTGAACCCACAAGAGCAATGAACGATCAAACTGATGAATCGTTTCTATCATCAAGCATCAAACTGTTCCATTTCACTATCGTAAAAAGAGAGGGCCTCATCAATAAGCACAATACTCTCCTTCTCTAACTCATCTATATCCTCTTGATCGAAAGACTCAAACCAAGTCACCTCATCGTTGGTAACATTTAACAAAAATCGCGGGTACTCGGTATGCAACACATAAACGGTGTCGGGAAATTGAGAATGATCAGCCAATAAAAACTTAGGGAGTGACATAATGAATGCGATGTGATTTAGACAAATACTGAAATCGAAGGTACAACAATAAGGCAGAGACTGTAAGCCCTAGGGTCAATCCTATCCATATACCCTGAGAGGCCAAAGAGGTGTGTAACCCCAAGTAATAGCATACCGGAAACCCTACTAACCAATAGGCAACAAAGGTGATATAGGCAGTAAAGTTCACGTCTTGCATTCCTCTTAAAGCTCCAATAATAACGACCTGCAAACCATCGAACAATTGAAAAATTGCCGCCCAAAGAAGTAATTCACTTGCCAAGGCCATCACCATTAAATTGTCCGCTCGATTTAAAGGGTCGTCTGCATCGAGATAAAGCTCAGGAAGCACATGGCGTGCTGCGAGAAAAACGATTGCAAATAATAACTCAATCACCACCGTTAAAAAGAAAATAGATTGAGCCACTTCGTTTAAACGTTTATAGTCTTTTCGGCCCTTTTGATTGCCAACACGAATCATGGCAGCAACATTCAAACCTATACCTACCATATAGGTCATAGAGGCTAAATTCAAGGCGATTTGGTTTGCCGCTTGGTATAGGGTTCCCAAGATACCACTCAACCAGATGGCAGAGGTAAAGAGTGTCACCTCGAAGAACACCTGAAAAGACGAAGGCAATCCAAGGGCAAGAATGCGTCTTGAGAATCTCCAACTCACCAGTCGCCATCTTAAATCGGTCAAGAAAGGTGAGAAATAGGCCGATCGCTTTAAAAACACTATAAGTAAGAACAGCATAAATACTCTTGAAATAAGGGTTCCGAGGGCAGCCCCTGCAACTCCCATTTGCGGAAACCCATGATTTCCAAAAATCAAAAGGTAATTCAACACTACATTGAGCAAATTCCCTATGATAGAGGCGTACATGGGCAAACGGGTTCGTGAAAGTCCATCGCACAACTGTTTGATGGCCTGAAATAACATCAGTGGTATCAGTGAAATACCCACAATACTCAAAAACGGAACGGCAAAAACGAGTACCTCTTCAGGCTGTTTCATTTTGTGAAGTAAGGGAACAGAAAACAACACCACCCCCGTAAGAAGTACCCCAACAATACCACAAATGAGAACCCCGTGCTTAAATACCTTTTTAATTTCAAAGGTCTTTTTAAACCCGTCTGCTTCGGCAATAAGAGGCGTAATAGCCGTAGACAAACCTAAGCCAACCGACATGGCAATGAATAAAAAACTATTTCCTAATGAAACCGCGGCGAGCTCAGCAGGCCCCAATTGTCCCACCATGATGTTATCGGCGAAGGCTACTAAAGTGTGCCCTAGCATTCCGAGAACTACCGGAGTCGCAAGCTTGAGGTTATACGGAACCTCTGCCCAGTGCTTTTTTAAAGTGGTTATCATAGATTCTTAGCGGCATTCCAAAGACGGTCCATCTCTTCAAGGCTCATTTCTGATAATGAGGTCTTCGCTTTTTCTGCCTGCTCTTCAATGTATTGGAATCTTTTTATAAACTTCTTATTAGTAGCCTCTAAGGCATTTTCAGGATTAATCTTTAAGAAACGTGAAAGGTTAATCATTGAGAATAGAAGATCGCCAAATTCCTGTTCTATATTCGAGATAGAACCTTTTTGAACCTCTTCTTCAAATTCACTCCACTCCTCTTTCACCTTAGCAATGACTTGCTCGGTTTGCTCCCATTCAAATCCTACTCCCGCAGCCTTTTCTTGAATGCGCTGCGCCTTAATCACCGATGACAAACCCCTAGGAACCCCTTGAAGTACTGATTTCTTACCTTCTTTTAGCTTGAGCTTTTCCCAATTTTGTTTGACTTCTTCTTCATTCTCTACCTCAACATCTCCATAAATATGGGGATGTCTAGAAATGAGCTTTTCACAAATTCCGTTAGCTACATCGGCGATATCGAAAGCTTTCGTCTCGGCTCCTAATTTGGAGTAAAACACGATGTGTAAGAGCAAATCTCCGAGCTCTTTTTTTACCTCTTCTAAATCATTATCTGCTATGGCATCTGCCAGCTCATAAGCCTCTTCAAGGGTTAGTGTGCGCAAAGACTCAAAGGTCTGCTTCTTATCCCATGGACACTTTTCACGAAGGTCATTCATGATATCGAGTAGTCTAGAGAACGCTTCAAGCTGTTGTGTTCTTGTATTCTCAGGCATTAGGGTGTACTTATAATTAATCTATTGCTATTGATGGTTGGCGGTAAATCTTCGACTTTGAGTCCAAAGCGCAAATGATAGCGCTTCTGATCACTTAAACTTGGGACGGTTACCGTATCTAATAGCGTCTCATTCGCATGAATAGAAAGATTTCGGATCACCTCCCCTTCCTCCAAAATAGTCTCTCCTTCTAATAAATAATAGCGAAGGTCAGCCCTATTGGCTGAATCTAGACCTAAAGTGAAGGGATAAGGATTAGTAATCTGAAGGGCATACTGATCATCTCTCAATGGGGTGATTTTAACTTCTACCTTATCAAAGGCATTAAAGCGATCGATAAACCGGTAGTAAATACGTGCATTATTTGAGGCTGTAAAGGTTTCAAAACCCTTCTGGTTTCTTTTGTGATGCACCAAAAGCACCTGCTTATTTCTAAAATCGTCCTCACCACTCCAATAATCAAATTGAGTGTTGTTGAAATAGACCGTGCTTAAGGTATGAGCCTTTTGCTTACTGTAGAAATGATATCTCGAAGCATTTTCATAGCTATTGATAAATACGATGGGGCGTCCGTCAGAAAGAGACGAGAGTTCAGAGGCCCACTCCTCCCAATTATGCAAGGGTTCTAAGGATCGACTGATCGATGCAGGCAAAAAATCAACGCTTAAATAAAGTCTAAAAAGAATAAAAAAGAAGACAGAAAACCTTCCCAAACGACGTACCCATAGACTCAAACGTTCTGATCGAGAAACCGGATCAAAAGCCAAAACCATTAGGGGGACAAGAACTACACTAGTCCAGTGTTTGTGAATAAAAACCTTGAACGACTGATAGAAGAAAAAGGCTAATACACCAAAGAAGACCCACTTCAAGGCAGCGTTGAAAGTAGTTTTTTCAATGGGCTTCGTCAGCCCAATAAATAAGGGTATGCTCACTAAAGGCCCCAGAACTATAGGTTGAGAAAGTATGTAAGACAACACGTTCGCAGGATCAAAACTGATATCGGCACGGTCGTTTAGATGAAAAACGATACTTGACCAATCGTTTTGATAAAGCCAAAAGATATGCGGAAGCATAAATACAACACTAAGCATCACTATTGCCCAAAACGATCGTTTCTGAAGTAATTTTAAATTCGATAGTAACGTAAAAAATACAATGAGAACTCCGTGGTATTTGCTGAGCAGCATCCCAACGATGGCTAATGAGACCCCTATAACGTCAACCCATGTATCACGTGTCACATAGCGCTTGTAAAACCAAAAAAAGAGCACCTCAAAAAACAAAAGCGGAACATCCGTTTTTACCAAAAAACTACCCGCATGTACGGCAAGTAAGCCAAGCACCATAAAAATGAAGAGCCGTAGCTGCTTTCTGCCCACTAAATCGTAAAGTAAGGCTATAGTAGCAGTACTGAGCAGGCTAGAGAACAATCGCGTACCAAACTCAGAGGAATCAAGTAGTGAACCTAAAAAGGCAAAAAACGCCACCGCCGGCGGATGGTCTAAATACCCCCATTGAAGATGTTGTGAAAAAAGCCAATAGTAGGCCTCCTCACCCGATAAAGGCATTAAAGCACCCTGCACCGCTCCGGCTAAAAACCAGAGTAAAAGAAATACGATAAGCGCGGCAGGACGATCCTTTATAACGAAATTCATAAGGCAGTTCTAAGAAGCGAAATTAAGGCTTTTAACTCCGCGATGTTACGAAATAACACCAGAGCCGATCAACTCATCATCGCTATACCAAACAGCGAATTGTCCGGGTGTAATAGCCGACTGGGGATGTTCAAATTGAATGTACAACCCACCGGTTTCGAGATCAGGTATCAGGATGGCATCCTGTAGAGGTTGACGGTACCTTATCCTCGCCTTTACATGAGTGAGGTCCCTCAAGTCTTCTCTAAGAAAGTGCACATCTTTAGGGGCAATGTACAGGGTATCCCTCCATAACGCCCAATGATCACTCCCCTGTCCGACATAAACAGTATTCGACTTTGTGTCTAATCCGACTACAAAAAGAGGTTCTTTGGTACCTCCTACGGCAAGCCCTTTTCGTTGGCCTAACGTGAAGAAATGGGCTCCAGTATGCGTTCCAATTTCTTCTCCCATCTCAGGAGAAAACTCAAAGGCTTTACTTCTTAAGGCCAATACTTCTGGTACCGTAGCAGGCTCAAGGGTTCTTGGTATCTCAATAATCTTACCCTTTTTGGGCTCTAAACGTTGTTGTAAAAATTCGGGAAGTCTCACCTTTCCGATAAAACAAAGGCCTTGGGAGTCTCTTTTTTCAGCAGTTATAAGGTGAGCCGAACGCGCTATTTCTCGAACCTCAGACTTTTGAAGTTCCCCGATGGGGAAAAGGCTTTTAGCCAGCTGAGCTTGATTCAATTGACACAAGAAATAGGACTGATCCTTAGAACCATCCGCACCGGAAAGAAGTCTGTAGATCTTGCCTCCGTCATTTTCCATCTCATCTTTTCTACAGTAATGTCCGGTAGCGACAAAATCAGCCCCTAATGCAAGGGCTTTTTTAAGGAAAACGTCGAATTTAATCTCTCGGTTACAGAGCACATCAGGATTAGGTGTTCTGCCTGCCTGATATTCTCGAAACATATAATCTACAATGCGTTCTTTGTAGACTTCGCTTAAATCAATGGTTTGAAATGGAATTTGAAGACGTTCTGCCACAATCAGGGCGTCATTAGAGTCTTCAAGCCAGGGGCATTCATCTGAGATGGTTACAGAGTCATCGTGCCAATTTTTCATAAATAGACCGATCACTTGATACCCCTTCTCTTTCAATAGATAGGCAGCAACACTCGAATCGACCCCTCCTGATAGGCCGACAACAACTTTAGTCTCTGAAATTGGTTTTACCTGCGTCATTTCATCCACAAAGGTAAGCCGATTGCGAATTCGAGATTATTTACCGAGCTTCTTTTGATTCTCGGCTTGCTCCATCATCTCTCTCATTTTGCGCTGAAACTTATTCTCTTTCTTAGGCTTCGCGCGGTTTTGCTGAACCTGAAGGTGAATTTTGGTTTCGTCGATTATGTAGTTCTTAATAACTAACATGATCGCAATGGTCAAGAGGTTTGAGATAAAGTAATACAAACTAAGTCCAGAGGCGTAATTGTTGAAGAAGAACAACATCATTACCGGAGATAAGTACATGATGAATTTCATGTTTGGCATACCTGGTTGTTGTTGCATCTGCATAGTCTGACCCGTGGTCATCTGCATATAGAAGAAAATGGCTACCGAGGCCAAAATCGGAAATAAGCTGATGTGATCTCCGTAGAACGGAATCGCAAACGGGAGGTCTACCACCGTATCATAAGAAGACAGGTCATCTACCCACAAAAATGACTTCTGTCTTAGGCTGAAGGCTGTAGGAAAAAAGCTAAACAACGCATAGAATACCGGAAGTTGCAATAGGGCAGGAACGCAGCCGCTCATGGGATTCACACCTGCTAAGTTGTACAGCTTCATGGTTTCTTGCTGCTTCTTCATTGCATTGTCTTGATACTTCTTATTGATCTCTTGAACTTCTGGCTGAATCACTTTCATCTTAGCCTGAGAGACGTAACTCTTATAGGTAACCGGAGAAAGTACAAGACGAACAACTAAGGTCATCACGATAATGGCAATACCGAATGGAAAGACTGAGGCTAAGGCATCGAAGAACGGATTAAAGACATAGCGGTTCAGGGTTCCAAAAATCCCCCAGCCGAATGGGATAGATTCAATGATTCCAAGATCCTTGTGCGGGGCCATCGCTTTTGGATCTGTAGGTCCCATGTAGAGATACAGAGAACGACCCAACTCTCCTCCGATACGATCTAAGCGTGTCTCGGTAGTGTATTTTTTAGTAAAGGCTATCGATTTTGATTCTTCATCTACCAAATTTTCTGAACGAAGAGTTACCTTTTCGAACGGCTTCTCTGATCCGAGTATCGCACTAAAAAAGTGATGTCTGTTGGATATCCAATCTACATTCTCTACCGTCTCCTCATCACTTTCAGAAGTGGCTGAAAGCTTCTTTATAGTCCCCTGATCGTAACTATAGGTAAGTCGCGTGTAACGGTTTTCATATTCCACACTCTGATCGTTTCTCGGCGCCCAATATTCCCATTTAAGCGCGACATCTTCTGAAGGATCGAGATAGGCATTTAGGTTTTGAGTACGTATGTCTAAATCAATGAGGTAGTTAGAGGGGTGAAACGTATAGCTATACTCTAGAAAGCTCTGTTCGTCTGTATACGCTCTAAACACAAGCACCGTATTCTCTCCTGAGGTTTGCTTTTCTGCTGTAAAGAGCAATTCAGCAGTTTGAATAAGTCTGTTGTCTCGCGTTCTAAAACTTAAACCAAAATCTGAATAATCCCCTTTGATTAATTGAACAGCATTTCCTTCATAATCTTGGTGATCGTTTAGCGTTAAATCAACAAGCTGTGCTCCTCGAGAAGAGAACGTTGCCGTAAACGGATCGGTCTGAATCTGGATTAAAGTATCTACCGCTTGGGTAAATCCGAACGGTCCTGCCTGAAGAGCATAGGTACTGCTATCCAAGGTACTCTCTTTTGGAGCAATGGCTCCAGGTGATGTTGTTTGTTGTTTCTCTGGCTCAATCAGAGATTCTTGAGTTTCTTGTTGCGCTGCTTCTAGGCGTTGCGCCTCTAATTCTTCTGGACTGGGTTGATTGAGGTATAACCAACCGAGCATAATAGCAAAGATTAGGGCAAAACCTATGATGGCATTTTTATCGAGACTTCGATCTTCCATGAATTAGTGTTACTTGGTCGCTAAGAAGGCAAATATAAGGTTTCAAATGCCGACAGCACTGCGTTCTACTTCGCTTGATGATATTTCTTGGCCGCTCCCACAAAGCTGACAAATAGCGGATGGGGATTTTCTACCGTGCTTTTGTATTCTGGATGAAACTGAACACCTAAAAACCATGGGTGATCTTGAATTTCAACAGCCTCTACTAATCCTGTATCTGGATTGATCCCAGAGGCAATCATTCCAGCATTCTCTAACCTATCTTTATAGGCGTTATTCAGCTCAAAACGGTGTCTATGTCTTTCATCTATTAAAGCTAGACCCGAGTAGGCATTGCTTAGCGTGGTTTTTGATTTAACTTCGCATTTCCAAGAGCCTAAACGCATGGTTCCTCCCTTTTGCTCAACCGATTTCTGATCTTCCATCAAATGAATGACCGGATCAGGTGTGCGTTCATCGACCTCAACGGTATTCGCGTTTTTGAGATGCAATACGTTTCGAGCAAACTCAATCACCGCCATCTGCATTCCTAAACAAATTCCGAAATAAGGCAATCCGTGAGTTCGCGCATAGTGGACGGCAGAAATCTTTCCTTCAATACCTCGGCTACCAAATCCTGGCGCCACAAGTATGCCGTCGAAACCGTCAAGCAATGAGGCGATATCCTGTTCTTCAAGATGTTCTGAATGAACCGATACAACATTCACTTTCACTTTATTACTTGCACCTGCGTGAATTAAAGCTTCAAGAATTGACTTGTAGGAATCTTGAAGCTCTACATACTTACCAATAAGGCCAATGGTGATTTCTGCGCTTGGTGCACTGATACTTTCAACAAAGGCTGACCATCGCTCTAGTTCAGGCTTTCTAGAAGTGTCAAGACCTAATTTTTCTAACACTACGGTGTCGAGTCCTTCTTTTTGCATGAGAAGAGGAACCTCGTATATAGTATTTGCATCAATTGACTGTATTACCGCCTTGGTAGGTACATTGCAAAAACGCGCAATTTTTGAACGAAGGTCGTCATCGAGTTCGTGTTCGGTACGACATACCAAAACATCCGCCTTTATTCCGCTCTCCATTAAGGTTTTCACCGAGTGCTGTGTGGGCTTTGTCTTTAACTCTCCAGCAGCGGCTAAATAAGGGATCAAGGTAAGGTGCACTACTAATCCGTTTGAGTCACCTAGCTCATACAACAACTGACGTACTGCCTCAATGTAGGGTAAGGATTCGATGTCACCCACCGTTCCACCGATTTCGGTGATGACTACGTCGTAGGCTCCTGAATTGCCCAATATCTGAATGCGCTCTTTGATCTCATTGGTAATGTGAGGAACCACCTGAACGGTTTTTCCTAAGAAATCTCCTCGGCGCTCCTTTTCTATAACACTTTGATAAATCCGCCCAGTGGTGACGTTATTGGCTTGCGAGGTAGGAATGTTAAGAAAACGCTCGTAATGTCCAAGGTCAAGATCGGTTTCGGCCCCATCATCAGTCACATAGCATTCGCCGTGCTCGTACGGATTTAATGTACCCGGGTCAACATTAATGTACGGATCTAATTTCTGAATGGTAGTTCTATATCCCCGAGCTTGAAGCAACTTTGCCAATGAGGCTGCAATAATACCTTTACCTAATGACGATGTTACTCCTCCCGTAACGAAAATATACTTTGTGGACATGGGGAACTTATTTTCTACGGGATGTAAAGGTACAAACTTTGGACAGAGACCTAGGCCCAATTTCACTATCTTTTGATGAAACTATTGTTAACTATTCTTATGAAAAGAAGAGATTTTCTGCAAAATGTTCCAGCTGCCCTTATGGCAACTCCTCTAGCCACCCCTTTCGCACTTGAGTCTTCTCAAGGCCTTGAGCGCAGCATTCCTATAAATCATTCCGTTGCGCGTTGGTGTTTGAGTCAATACGAACTCGACGAACTCTTACCGCGACTAAAAGATATTGGCATTCATTCGATCGATCTTGTCGGACCTCAGGATTATCAAACACTAAAGAAATACGACATGCACTGCAGCATGTGTGAGGGGGCTGCAATTAGTCTTACCGAAGGTTTCAACGATCCGCAATACCACGATGAACTGGTAAAGCGCTATACCGAGGCTATTCCGAAGGTAGCAGACGCCGGATTCACCAATTTGATCTGCTTTAGCGGCAACAGACGTGGCATAGACGATTTGGTTGGACTAGAAAACTGTGCAATAGGGTTAGAACGCATCTTACCCTTAGCAGAAAAATACGGGGTCGTCATTCAAATGGAACTCTTTAATGCACAAGATCATCCTGATTATATGTGCGATTCAAGTTTATGGGGTATTAGCCTTTGCAGAAGACTTGGAACACCGCACTTCAAGCTCTTATATGACATCTATCACATGCAAATACAAGAGGGCGATATTATTCATCAAATCTCCGAATATCACGAGTATTTCGGACACTATCACACTGCTGGGGTGCCCGGAAGAAATGAGATCGGCGCCGATCAAGAGTTATATTATCCTGCCATAATGCGGGCCATAGCAAAGACGGGGTTTAACGGTTATGTAGCTCAAGAATTTATTCCTACTAACAAAGATCCTTTCGTCTCAATGGCAGAGGCTATAGGTATTTGTGAAGGAAGTCGACTGCCTCAATAGTCTTCTTGTGATTCTTCTTCCTCGATGCGCTCTCCGTCTTCGTCGAAGCGCTCAGGGAACCTCATTTTCTCTATCGCCAATAAGCGATCAGCAAGCCAGGTATCAGGAATTTCTGGCCAGGGTTTAAATAACTCGGGAGCGATCGTAGTGTCGAGATCTATAAAATTAAGATTTCGAACCCACTTGAGGCGATAAGCGACATTTTGAAAAGATAGCCCGTCTGTGGTTTCATAATCGATATCCGAACCCGCGTAGCGCTGTTTTGATTGCACAACAACAGAATCTGCATTTACCTTTCTACGCTTCACCATCACCCGAAATATAGCATCTAGTGTTAGGTCAAAGGCCCGTGTTGAAGTGATAGACGGATTGAATCCGAATTTCTTTTTGAACCCTTGAACGAAGGCGTCAGTAGGTCGACCGTATACCTCTGGATAGGCAAAAATGAGATTCGACAGATGCACCGGATTCACCTGATCGTTAAAGTACACTACACTTGGGGTCGTTGTGAATAGACGCATACTCTTTACGGGCTCCGCATTTATACCGTTTAAGATCGACACCACCGAAGCGGCCAATCCTGATTGATTGGTCTCTAGAAAGGCCCAATTCGGAATCAAAGAATCGACAATCGAATCTCTAAATTCTGGGAGTTTTTCAATGGCCAAGTCATTAATTAAGGGAACTTCAAAAGCCTCCTCAAATACCTCCTTTACCGAAGTTCTGGCCTCTTCTTGATCGCTATCCGCAATGAGAAAAACACGCTCTCCCCTATATTGACTCAGCGCATACGACAACATCTTCTGCCGCATTTGAGTCGCCACGGTACTCCCGTAATAGACCGTGCCTTCGATATCAGGTTGCGCCTGCATAAACGGAACAAAGACAGGAGTAGACTTATCCTTGCGATACAGTAGATACTGACGCGCTACTCTTGGACTAATTGGTCCCAAAACGAGATCAGATGCAATCGTATCAGTCTGGGCGAAATCCGTCACACGCCCCGGGCTGAGCTGGGTATCTACAAATCGAGGCTCAACATCAATTTGATAGGTGGCTGCAGAATCTATGGCGTATTGAATGCCGTAATACATCTCAAGTGCCGTCTGCATATCTCTCCTTAGTTCAATCTGACGGACTAATCCTAGCGTATCCATAAAACGCAACGTATCAATAGGAATCGTTGGGCTATACAAACTATCTATTACAAGACTGTCTCTATAAGGAATTCGGTCTTCTCTAAAAGGAAGCAAAAACAACGCCTTCAAACGCACAGGTACCTTTGTAGCATCCGAAAGATCCTTAATGCTGTCGATGACTTGAGCCAGAGGTACGGTCTCTACTTCTTCTTGAGCCGGCGCCACATAGGTTTCTTGCACCACAGGTTGGTTGCGCTTCGATTTTCTGCGCTTGCGTTGTGCGTGACTAATATCAGGCCAAGCTGCAAAAAACAGCAAGGCCAAACCGCTCCATAAGATTCGTTTTATTCCCATTCTATCGTTGCAGGTGGCTTCGAACTGATGTCATATACCACGCGATTGACTCCTTTAACGCGATTGATAATGGTATTAGAAACCTCTTGTAGAAAAGCATAGGGTAAGTCTACCCAATCTGCTGTCATTCCATCGGTGCTTTCTACGGCTCTTAGTGCGACCACGCTTTCATAAGTGCGTTCATCTCCCATCACTCCCACGCTCTTTACCGGTAATAACATCGCGCCTGCTTGCCATACACGATCGTAAAGGTTTTCTTTCTTCAACGCCTCTATAAATACCGCATCAACTTCCTGTAAAAGGCTTACGCGCTCAGCGCTTACTGCACCAAGGATTCGAATGGCTAGGCCTGGTCCTGGAAAAGGATGTCGCCCGAGCATTTCTTTAGGCATGTCCATAACGGCTCCTACCCTTCTCACTTCATCCTTAAATAAACTCTTCAGCGGCTCTACTACTTTGAGCTTCATATACTCTGGGAGTCCTCCTACATTGTGGTGGCTCTTAATGGTCACTGAGGGCCCACCACTTGCAGAAACCGACTCTATGACATCGGGATAAATGGTTCCTTGGGCTAACCATTTCGCATTTTCAACTTGTTTTGACTCGTCGTCAAAAACATCCACGAAAACCTTCCCTATAATCTTGCGTTTTGTTTCAGGATCTTCTATGTCTGCCAAGGCATTTAAAAATCGATCCGAAGCATCGACTCCTTTTACATTTAAGCCAAAACCCTGATACTGATCGAGAACCGATTGATATTCGTTTTTACGCAAAAGGCCATTATTGACAAAAATGCAGTGTAGATTACTACCGATGGCTTTGTGCAAAAGCATAGCAGCAACCGAAGAATCTACCCCTCCTGACAAACCGAGAATGACACGCTCGTCTTTGAGTTGATCTTTCAATGCTGCAACGGTCTCTTCAATAAAAGCAGCAGGAGTCCAGTCTTGCTTTAAACCCGCTATACCCACCAAGAAATTTTTCAAGAGCTGAGTACCTTCTGTGGTGTGATACACCTCAGGGTGAAATTGAATGGCATAGGTAGCCTCACCTTCAACCCGGTAGGCCACATTTTGAACATCCTGGGTACTGGCTAACAGCTTGGCATTATCTGGTAGGGCAGTAATGGTATCTGAATGAGACATCCATACTTGAGAATCGATTTGAACTCCCTCAAAAAATGGATCCTCTACGATGTGTTTAAGTCTAGCACGACCGTATTCTCTGGTGTTAGAGGCCTCAACCTTTCCGCCATAAGCGGCTGCTAAATATTGAGCGCCATAACAAATTCCGAGTAGCGGTAGCTTGCCCTTGATTTGAGATAAGTCTGGGCGCGGCGCGTTTTCAGAGCGCACCGAATGAGGTGAACCAGAAAGCACTACAGCAACGTACTCTGAATAGTCAGATGGTGCTTTATCGTAAGGAATGATTTCTGAATAAATATTGAGCTCGCGAACGCGTCTAGCGATGAGTTGTGTGTATTGCGAACCAAAATCGAGAATAAGGACTTTCTGATGCATGCCCAAAAATAGCTATTTGCTTTCTAGAGCACGGATTCAAAACCGTATTTTTAATCGATGATTCACAAGGAAACCTCTTCTCTCGATCACTATACCGCCCAAATTGATCTTTTACTCAATCGTGCGTTACAGAAAATAGATCAGCTGCATTGGATAACACTGAGTTCGGTACAGGTAAAGGGTGGTGAAATATTTCCGGATGCGCGCACCGTTGTGCTACGCAAAATCCTCAAAAAGAGAGAACTTATCTTTTACACCGATAGTAGAAGCCCTAAGGTGACCCAATTTGAGCAGAACAAGAATGCAGTAGCTCTCTTGTACGATCGACCTGCACAGATGCAGTTGCGCATCAAAGGAACTATGGAAAT
>JALQTJ010000022.1 GCA_023264015.1 Flavobacteriaceae bacterium
TTTAAAACTGCTTCCTCCTGTTGAAATTAGATCTTCGACTACCACCACCTTCTGTCCTTTCTCGAGTTTACCTTCAATTTGATTCATCCGCCCATGACCTTTTGGTTCTGGTCGAACATAGATAAAGGGCAGACCCATGGCTTCAGCAACTAGAATACCCATACCAATAGCTCCTGTGGCCACTCCGGCAATCACTTCTGGAGTTCCAAATTGTTGTTCGATTTTACGCACAAATTCTTGACGCAGGTAATTTCTTACGGTTGGATAAGAAAGCGCTAAACGATTGTCGCAATAGATCGGAGACTTTATACCTGAGGCCCATGTAAATGGAGTTTCAGGATTCAGTTGAATTGCCTTTATTTGTAAGAGAAGTTCTGCTGTTTTAAAGGCTGTTTCTTTGTCCAAAATCATAAGCGCGAATGTACGAAGTTTTCGTCAATGAGAATCGAATCGTTCTTCTTTCACATAGCTGTGAACAGCACGAAAAAACCAAGCAAATCGATTCAAAAAAGGCCTTGCGTGAACTGGTGAGTTCGCTGCTAGTAAAGCAAAAAAAGAACCCTGTTTACTTACGGTTCTCTGAGGGTAAAGATCCGCTTACGCTATTCAAAAAATCTTTTAAAGAAGTCATTGCCGCCGGCGGTCTTGTTCGAAACAAAAATCACGAGGTGTTATTTATCTATCGAAACAACAAGTGGGACTTACCAAAGGGCAAGGTTGAAAAGAATGAACAGCTAGAAGACGCAGCCGTAAGAGAGGTATGTGAAGAGACGGGCTTGCCTGACGTGATCCTTGGACCGCAGAGGGCGATCACTTATCATATTTTTAGGCGGCGTGGAGAGCTGCGCTTAAAAACGACCTTTTGGTTTGAGATGAGATCAGATTTTAAGGGAGAACTTGAGCCTCAGTTAGACGAGGGAATCACTGAAGTAGTGTGGTTAGGAGACGCAGAGCAACGCGTTGCCTTGCGCCACTCCTACAAGAATATTGTAGGATTATTTAATGACCAAGATTAGCAATAGCCTCGCTTACCGCTGGAGGGACCAGTGCACTGATGTCTCCCTTATGCTTTAATACATCTCGTACAATAGATGAGCTAATAAAGGCTTTATCAGAGGCAGTTAATAAGAAAACCGTCTCAATTTTTGAAAGTGTTCTGTTCGTATGCGCAATGGCCTTTTCGAATTCAAAATCTGCAGGATTTCTTAGTCCTCTTAGGATGAACTGGGCATCAATTGATTTGCAATAATCTACGGTTAGTCCTGAATAAGTCGTGATTTCAATGCGCGGCTCATTCTTGAATGTTTGTTGCAAAAAATCGAGCCGCTCAGCAATACTAAAACGATACGATTTATCACTGTTATCACCGATTGCTACGACAAGATGGTCGAACAACTGTAGGCCGCGTTGGATAATGTCGTAATGCCCTAGGGTGATGGGATCAAAAGAACCCGGAAAAATCGCCTTATTCATGGCCGAAAGGTACAAATTAATGTCTGAGCGCCTCGTGAATCATTGCCTCGAAAAGTGCTTCTAGGGTACCTCCATGTGCTACTATCTGCTGTGGAATAAGACTCTTTTTGGTCAGACCAGGCGTGGTGTTAATCTCTAAAAGGTGTGGAACTCCATCCACCAAAATAAACTCTGAACGTGAGACGCCCTGAAGTCCCAAATGACGGTGAAGTGTAATAGCCATCTCATTGGCGGCGTCGATCATTGGCTGAGGAAGAGGGGCAGGGGTAATCTCTCTTGAAGCCCCTTGGTATTTTGCCTCATAATCGAAGAATACATTATCCGTTTCGATGAGTGTTGCCGGTAACGCTTCGAGTTTATCATTTAGTCGCACCACTCCAATGGTGATCTCTGGACCCACTAAGGCTTCTTCAATGAGAACATCTTTATCCACTGCTGCCACGCGTTTTATAGCCTCGGGCAGGGCTTCAGCCATGTCTATCTTTTCGATTCCAAAGCTGCTTCCAGAGCGATTAGCCTTTACGAAGACAGGAAATTTTAGGTTTTCGGCGACCTTCGAATAATCTTCTAAGTCATTGAAATGAATCGCTTGAGATTTTGCTGTAGGTATACTGAGTTCTCGAGCAATACACAATAAGTCGTGCTTATTGAAACTAAGAGCAGAAGCGTAATGATTACTTGCGGTTTGTTTGATGCCTAATAGCTCAAAGTACGCCGCTAGTAGACCATCTTCTCCAGGCGATCCGTGTATGGCGTTGAACACCACATCAAAATGGACGACTGTTTCATTTAACAGAAGGCTAAAATCACGCTTGTCAATGGGATAGCGTTTGTGTTCAAGAATGCATTCCCAGGAGGTTTCAGCGATGTCGATCGGAAAGACCTCAAAGATTTCTGGATTGAGATGTTCACATACATTTGCTCCACTTAAAAGAGAGATCTCTCGTTCTTCAGAGAATCCGCCCATAACTACGGCAACTTTTAAGCGCTTTTGAGGTACATCCATTCGAATTGATCTTATGGGCTGAAAAGTACTAAAAATCGCCCCTTTTTCTATCTTTGGTCCTTGAAAGTTAAGCTATGAAGAGGTTCTTCTCTTTTTTTATTTCCAAGATTTTTTTTGTCCAGTTGGTCATCGCTGCAGGATTACTATTTGTGTTGATCACTGTTACCGGATGGGGCTTGGCTTTTTTTACCGAGCACAATACCGAGGTTAAGGTTCCTGATTTGACAGGCAAAAGCGTAGTAGAGGCCTCTGATGTTTTAAATACGTTAGGGTTGAGGGTAGAGATTTACGACACCATTGCCTACAGTGATGCTTATGCACCTTTTGCGGTTCGAGAGCAAAATCCGGCTGCGGGTAAGGCAGTTAAGCCTAATCGCAAGGTGTATATTGTGCTTAATCGAGGTGAATACGATAAAATAGCGCTACCAGAAGTGATTCAATTCACTGAGCGAAATGCGCGGATAAAACTGACTTCAGCAGGCTTAAAGGTAAGAGACTCATCAACCTACATCGATGCCATCGGAAAGAACATGGTGTATGGGGTTCAACTCGGAGACTCTTTAGTTCCAGCGGGGACTTTAATCGATCAGAAAGAGCTTGTGGTGCTGGTGCTAGGTAACGGAAAGGACAGTATCCAATGAGTGGTATAAGCGATGATTTGGCAGAGGATCAGTTTGACGCTGAGACACTTCATGAACATTACGTCTTTTCAGCGGCCAAGGGGCAAGAGCCTTTACGCGTTGATCTCTTCTTGATGAATTTCATTGAAAATGCGACGCGTTCTAAGATTCAAGCGGCTGCTAAAAATGGTAATATCTGGGTAAACGATACTCCTGTCAAGCAAAATTATAAAGTCAAGCCAGACGATGTGGTGCGCGTACTTTTTGAGCATCCGCCCTATGAAAACTTGTTGGTAGCCGAAGATATTCCTCTAGAAATCGTTTATGAGGATGAGGATGTAGTAGTGGTGAATAAGCCCGCGGGTATGGTGGTACATCCGGGGCATGGCAATTATTCAGGAACCTTACTCAATGCCTTGTTGCATCACTTTAAAGATTTACCGCTAAACAGTGACGATCGCCCAGGTCTAGTTCATCGTATAGACAAAGACACCTCTGGTCTATTAGTGATTGCTAAGACAGCAGAGGCCTTGGTTCACCTAACGCGACAATTTGCTGAGAAGACCTCTAAGCGTGAATATGTAGCGCTAGTTTGGGGTGCGTTTGAAGAAGAGCAGGGTACCATTGAGGGGCATATTGGACGAAGTTTTAAGAACCGTCTTCAGATGGATGTTTTTGAAGATGGAGCTCACGGAAAACCGGCAGTAACCCATTACGAGGTGATCGAATCTTTTCGCTATGTCAGTCTTGTAAAATGCGTGCTTGAAACAGGCCGTACCCATCAGATTAGAGCGCATATGAAGCATGTAGGGCATCCGCTTTTTAACGACGAACGCTACGGTGGAAATGCCATATTGAAGGGAACTACCTTTACCAAATACAAGCAGTTTGTCGACAATTGTTTTAAGCTCTTACCTCGTCAAGCATTGCACGCAAAGACGCTTGGTTTTAAACATCCGACTTCTGGAAAATTCTTAACTTTTGAAACTGAAATTCCTAATGATATGAGCGCCTGTATCGAAAAATGGCGGGCCTACTCAACTCTTTAAAAAGTGCTATGAAAATTTTACTCTCCCCTGCAAAAACGCTAGACTTCGAATCTGAGCTCCCTAACTTGACTTTTACCGAACCGCAGTTTATAGAACATACGGTTAAGGTTCAAAGAGAACTCAAAAAACTTAAAGCTCCTGAGCTTCAAAAGTTGATGCATATTTCTGCAGACTTGGCCGCTTTGAACGCGCAGAGGAATCAATCTTTTTCAATGACGGCAACTGCTGAAAATTCTCGCCCTGCAGCCTATGCCTTTGACGGAGATGTCTATAAAGGGCTAGATGTGTATAGCTTGGATGTAACTAAATCTCAAGATTTGCAGGATAGAGTGAGAATACTTTCAGGATTGTACGGCATGCTTCGCCCACTAGATAAGATTCAACCCTATCGTTTAGAAATGGGCACTTCGCTGGCTATCGGAAAGGCGTCATCGCTCTATGAATTTTGGAAGAAGTCACTTACCGATGCCTTTAGAAATGAATTACAACCCGATGAGTTGATCGTTAATTTGGCCAGTAAAGAATACAGCAAGGTTATCGATTTTAAGGCGCTTGATCAAACAGTGGTGCATCCTGAATTCAAAGATTTTAAAAATGGATCTTTTAGAATCATATCGTTCTATGCCAAGCGTATGCGTGGTGTTATGGCGCGTTATTTAGTTGAAGAACGGCAGCCAGACCTCGACAGCATCAAGAGTTTTGAGGCTGAGGGGTACCGCTTCGATGCAACTCAAACCAAAGATGACTTAAAGCCGGTATTTACGCGTTAGTCGAGAGACTTTCTCTGAGCATCTTAACCAGAACATAGACGAGATACACAAAAGGTGATCCGTGCAATACGAGGTCGAAATAATCCATGGGTTGCATTCCAACCGCACCGCCCATAACCCAGCGTACTTTTCCTACAATATGGGGCTCAGCTGAGAAGGGCAGTAAGCCCGGAACTACACAAAATAGCAGCGCATTCAAAAGCTGACTTTTGTATTTTTTAAGCATGCGATGGTTTTAAAGAATGAATAAAGTGCGCTATCTGATCTACTCCGTGATGTTTGAGGTGACGGATGAAGGCTGATCCGATAATCGCTCCCTTGCTGAAAGCAGTCGCTTGTTGAAAAGTTTCGGCATCTGCGATTCCGAATCCAACTACCGTCGGTACCTTGAGTTGCATATCAGCTATGCGTTTAAAATAAGCGCTATTCTCGTCGCTAAAGCCGTTGATCTTTCCGGTGGTACTTGCTGAGCTCACCATGTAGATAAAGGTGTTGCTAGCCGCTTCTATGGCACGTATGCGCTCGTCAGAGGTTTGCGGGGTGATTAAAAAAATCATAGACAAACCATAGCGTTCGAAGATCGCTTGATATTCTCTTTGATATATTTCTAAGGGAAGGTCGGGTAAAATGACACCGTCGATTCCGACCGCCTGGCATTTTTGACAAAAGGCCTCTACTCCGTACTGCAGCACAGGATTAAAGTAGCCCATTACAATCAGTGGTATGTGAATATGCTCACGAATACTCTCTAATTGCTCAAATAGTACTTCGGTTGACATGCCGTTTTCAAGGGCCGTAGTTGAACTCTCTTGTATGGTGGGTCCGTCTGCGAGAGGATCGCTAAAGGGTAATCCCACTTCAATCATATCAACACCCGATGCTTGAAGGCGTTTTAAAACCTCTACCGTGTCGTTAAGTTTCGGATATCCCGCGGTGGCATAAATAGAGAGTATAGCCCCTTTTTGCTTTAGGGTTTCTTGAATCCGCCTCATAGTTCGAAATAGTCAATATAGGTTTGTAGGTCTTTGTCTCCTCTTCCAGATAAGTTGACCACGACAACGTCATCTGCCTTACACTTTAAGGTTTCAAACACGGCAAAGGCATGAGAAGTCTCGATAGCCGGAATGATTCCCTCGAGGGCCGCCAGTTCACGCCCGGCATCCATGGCTTTATCATCGGTTATAGAGATGAATTGTGCTCTTTTTGAAGTAAATAAATGGGCATGCATCGGGCCAACACCAGGATAGTCTAACCCTGCAGAAATAGAATAAGGCTCAGTGATCTGTCCGTCTTGGGTTTGCATGAGTAAGGTCTTACTTCCATGAATGATACCCACCTTGCCTAAGGCTGAGGTAGCCGCGCTGTGTCCTGAGTCAACACCTTTACCTGCTGCCTCGACAGCTACTAGTTTGACCTCAGGACGGTCGAGGTAATGGTAGTATATGCCTGCCGCATTGCTCCCTCCACCGACGCAAGCGATGACGTAATCGGGGAGCTCTCTTCCTTCTTTCTCCATGAGTTGACCGCTGATTTCTTCTGAGATTACAGATTGAAAACGCGCCACCATATCGGGGTATGGATGCGGACCCACCACTGATCCGATGATATAGTGTGTGTCAACAGGATTATTGATCCAATCGCGAATGGCCTCGTTTGTGGCGTCTTTCAAAGTTTTGCTTCCAGACTCAGCCGCTCGAACCGTGGCACCTAGTAATTTCATTCTTGCGACGTTAGGAGCCTGTCTTTTGATGTCTAGGGCTCCCATATAAACCACGCATTCAATACCCATGAGAGCGCATACTGTGGCCGTGGCCACTCCGTGTTGTCCGGCTCCGGTTTCGGCAATGATTCGTTTTTTACCAAGTGCTTTGGCAAGTAAGATCTGTCCGATCGTATTGTTCACTTTATGAGCACCGGTGTGGCAGAGATCTTCTCGTTTGAGGTAAATCTTTGTTTGGTATTTTTCTGAGAGTCTAGAGGCGTAAAATAGAGGAGTTGGACGCCCGACGTAATCTTTAAGTAACGCCTTGAATTCTTTCTGAAATTCAGGTCTAGAGGTTATTTCTAAATAACTCTTTCGCAATTCTTCGGTATTCGGATACAGCATTTCGGGTATGAATGCTCCTCCGAATTCACCATAAAATCCTTGCTCATCTGCGTGATAACTCAGTTGTTTCATAGCGCTTTTATTTGAGTGATGAAGTTAGCTAGTTTTAGCATGTCCTTTTTTCCTGGATGAATTTCGAATTTACTATTGAGGTCAATCCCAACACATTTCTTGGCATAAGGGGTCTGCAAGAACGCCTTAATATCGGCTATAGATTCAGGACCTATACCTCCAGAGAGTAAAAATCCCGTTGCTCCCTTATACCTTTCAAGGAGATTCCAATTGAAGGCAGTACCATTGCCTCCTGGTAGTTTTCCACGTGTGTCAAATACGTAGGTGTCAATGACCTTCTCAAAAGGTCGGGTACGTTCAAAATCAAAACTTTCATCTATGGCAAAAGCCTTCCAAACCGCACCCTCAAATCTCGACCGAAGGGCGGTACAAAAGTCGGGAGTCTCAGCACCGTGCAGTTGAACAACATCTAGTGCATACCTCTCGCAGCGACTTTGTATTTCATCGATGGTTTGATCGACAAAAACCCCTACGCGTTTGGCATTGAGTTTTTGCTCTTTGAACTGTTGTGCTGTTTCACCGTTGAGGTAGCGGCTTGAGCCTTCCCATATAATATGACCGATGTAATCTACTCTGAGTGCATCTAATTCAAGGGCTTGGTCGAGAATACCACAGACTTTGATTTTGAGATCGGCGCTCATGCGAAAAGGGTATTTAAGTGTTGAAGTGTAGCAGACGGATCGGCCTCTTTCATCAGATATTCTCCTATTAAAAATCCTTTGAATCCGAGATTATGCAATTTTTGGATGTCGTCGAATGATTGCAATCCGCTCTCTGCTACCGGTATTTGATGGTTGCGCATAAGTGGCAATAAAGCAGCACCAAGATCAAGGTCTACTTTGAAGGTTTTTAGATCGCGATGATTCACCCCAAGCAGGTCTACTGTATCGGTACCTTTTGCTTCCAATTCTTTCTTGCTGTGTACTTCTAATAACACTTCAAGACCTAGCTGATGCGCCAGATCGGTTAATGCTTCAATTTGCTCACGTGAGAGCACCGCAGCTATGAGAAGAATGAGATCGGCTCCGTAAGCTTTAGCTTCATACACTTGATAGGAGTCATAAATGAAGTCTTTTCTCAAAAGAGGCTTCTCTGTTGCCGTCCTTGCGATGAGTAGGTCGTCTAGACTTCCGCCAAAGTACACCGTATCGGTCAAAATAGACATCACAGCAGCGTCACCACGGTCGTACAGTTGCACCACTTCTTGCACTTTCGATTGAGGTTGAATGCTTGGTTTTGAGGGTGATTTACGCTTGTGCTCTGCTATGATACCACCTCGAATTAAGGCTTCTCTTGCAGAGACCGTTGGGCGCTGAAAAAAGGCAAGTTCTTTCAGTACCTCAAAAGGCACCGCCTCTTTTTTTGCGCTTACCTCTACGGCCTTTTGTTTCATGATTTGTTCGAGTATGTTCATGAGGCCGATACGGTTTTAAGCGTGTTGAAGGCTTGAAGGCCTTTTTGGTTGAACAACGAATCCTTGGCTTTTTCGAGCGCCAAATCTATAGGTAAGGATTGAGCCACAGCTATGGCTAAGGCGGCATTCGCTAGCACTACTTGGTGCTGTTCGTCGGTTCCCTTTCCTTCAAGGACATTCATAAAGATTTCGGCTGATGCGCTCACGTCGCTTCCCCCTTTAATCGTATCAGGATGGAGGCGTTCGAATCCAAAATGCGAGGCATCGATGAGACGTTCACCTTGAGGGCTAATCAGTTTTGCTTTGCTGGTTAGAGAGACTTCGTCGTAACCGTCTAGTGCATGCACAATGCCGTACTGAACTTGTGTTTGCTGAAAGCGGTAGGCGTATAGGCGCGCGAGCTCGAGATTGAACACACCAACCATTTGTTTTTTAACCATACCCGGATTCACCAATGGCCCCAACATATTAAAGAATGTTTTGACGCCTAAAGCACGCCTAATGGGAGCTACTGCCTTCATAGCCGGATGAAATAGAGGTGCGTGAAAAATGCAGATTCCGGCCTTTTCTAAACATCTTTGATGGACACTAGCGTCGTTGGTGAAGGTGATCCCTAAGTGTTCCATAACGTTACTACTTCCGCAACTAGAGCTCACTCCGTAGTTGCCGTGCTTTGCTACAGGAATTCCTGCGCCTGCGGTTACAAAGGAAGCTAGAGTCGAGATGTTAAAGGTGTCCTTTTGATCTCCTCCTGTTCCGCACAAATCAATAGGATCAAAATCACTCACATCTACAGCAATACAGAGTGATTGAAGTGCTTCTTGAAATCCTGCTAGTTCGTCTACGGTGATGCTACGCATCATAAAAATGGTCATGAAGGAAGCCACTTGATGAGAGTCGTATTTACCTTCAGAAATTTCAATAAGTACCTGCTTGGCCTCCTCTTTATTGAGGCTCTCGTGAGCGATAAGTCGATTCAGTAGTGCTTTCATGAGCTTAACCAGTTCTTGATGAGTGCTAATCCCTTTGGAGTAAGTACAGATTCAGGGTGATACTGTACACCTGTAAAGGGTAAGTGTCGATGTTCGAATGACATGATGGTACCCTTCTCGTCTGTTGCAGTGACCTCAAGCGGAAGATTTTCAAGTGCTGAAACGACCCAAGAATGGTATCTACCAACGGTGAGGGGTGTTTCTAAGCCTCGGTATAAGTGGCTTTCAGTTTTTACAGTAATAGCTGAGCTGAGGCCGTGATACACCTGATCGAGATTGGTGAGCTGGGCACCGAACGACTGGGCTATAGCTTGATGACCAAGGCATACCCCTAGAGTAGGAAGGGGCTTTTCGAGTCGTTTTATGAAGTCTATGGCCTCGAGTAGCTTTCCGGCTTCTTCTGGGATCCCTGGGCCTGGCGAAAGTACCACACGATCAAATGAGCAGATCAGATCGAGTTCGAATTGATCATTTCGTACCACTGTAGTGTCACAACCCAAAACGTTTAGGTAGTGAACGATGTTGTAGACAAAACTGTCGTAATTGTCGATGATTAAAATCCGTTGGCGAGGCGTCATAAGGTTTCTGCTAATTCTAGCGCTTTCTGAAGCGCCCCGAGTTTGTTATAGGTTTCTTGAAGCTCGCTTTCTTCTGATGAAGAGGCCACGATTCCTGCGCCTGCTTGATAATACAAAGTGCTTTGGTGGCTCAAGAACGAACGTATCAGAATAGCGTGGTTGTAATTATCGTTGAAGTCAAATATTCCTATAGCACCTCCGTAATACCCTCTTTTAGTAGGTTCGTAACGCTCTATAAGTCGTAATGCCATAGGTTTTGGGGCTCCACTTAGGGTTCCGGCCGGAAAAGTGTCCGCCATCAGTTGGAGTGAAGAAACATTGGATTGCTTCTTGGCGATCACTTTAGAAACCAGATGGATCACATGCGAGAAGTATTGAACTTCTCTGTAGGTCTTGACATCGATTTCTGTGCCATTGCGACTGAGATCGTTTCGCGCCAAGTCTACGAGCATAACGTGCTCTGCGTTTTCTTTCTCGTCTTCAGAAAGTTTCTTGGCCAACGCGGCATCTTGTTCATCATTACCTGTGCGTCGGTAGGTACCTGCGATGGGATGAATTTCAGCCCTTCCGTTCTGTACAATCAATTGTGCTTCAGGTGAAGATCCGAATAGTTTAAAATCGGTATAGTCAAAATAAAACAGATAGGGGCTAGGGTTAATAGAACGCAAGGCACGATATACATTGAATTCGTCTCCTTTGAACCGCTGCTCGGTTCTTCTAGAGAGCACCAGTTGAAAAACATCTCCACGCTGGCAGTGCTCTTTGGCTTTAGTTACAAGAGATTTGAAAGCTTCGTCACTCATGTTGTAGGTGGTCGCCCCTTCGTTGGTATAACTAAAAGTGCTGAATTGCGCTTCACGAAGTAGTTTTTCTAAGCGATCGAGATTATGGGTGTTGTCTAAACTGTGACAGAAGAGATAGGCTTCGTTTTTAAAGTGATCTATTGCAATGATATTTTGAAATAGCGTGTAATGCATTTCTGGAATCTCGATCCCTGGTTTGTTCGGATCGAGCTCAACCGATTCAAAATACTGGACCGCATCATAACTGGTGTATCCGAAAAGGCCATTACTCACAAATTTAAAATCAAGCGTCTCAGTCTCAAATTGCGAACTGAAATCCTGAATGGCGTTGATCAATTCAGCGGTAGTGCCAATAGCGAGCTGCTCAATGCGATCTTTCGGATAGTGGGCGGTAAAATTTCCCTTTTCAATGTTAAACGAGGCTAGCGGATTACAGCAGATGTAAGAGAAACTATTTTCACTTGTGTGATAGTCGCTACTCTCTAACAAAAAGCTTCCTTCGAATTGATCGCGTAGCTTAAGATAAATACTAACCGGGGTCAGTGTGTCGGCTACGATCTTTTTGTGCGCTGTATGAAGTTTGTACTGCATGGCTTTAAAATAAAAAGAGCCCGTCGTGATGACAGGCTCTCCAAATTATATCAATACCGTTTCATCACCTATTGCTGAGCAAGGGCGACCACCAAAGTTGAGAAACGTTTTTTCTTTTCATCGTGGTCAAAGATACAATATGCACTTAAAGATTTAAAAAAGATTTTGACAAAACTCTAGAGGTGAACAAAAAGGTCTTCATGCGCCACTCTAACTTTAGGAAGGTGCTGTGTTTGATCTTCAGCAGAGCGGTAGCCTAAAGCCAAGAATGCGGTAACCTTTAAACCCTGAGGTAATTGAAGCAATGCATTTGCTTTTTCGATATCAAACCCTTCTAAGGCACAGCTATCAACCTTTAATTCGGCGGCAGCCTGTAGTGCATTTCCGAGAGCCAAATACATCTGCTTGTCAGCCCAACGTGATTTTTCGTCATCTGTCCAACTTCCGAATAACGTCTTTAGAAAAGAGGCATAACCATCGATTTTCTCCGGTTCTGGATTACGGATATCACGCACGAGTCTGGCGAAGCGATCTATGAGCTCTTCTGAAAAGGTCTCTAAATGCGCAAAGGCCAAGAGGTGAGAGGCATCTGTGAATTGAGACTGACCAAATCCGGCCTCTCTGAGTGCTCTTCTTATTTCGGTATTTTCAATGGTAAGAACTTTAAAGGGTTGCAGACCGTAAGAAGTAGGCGTAAGCCTAATGGCTTCTAAAATCAGGTCTATAGCTTCTGGGCTGATCTTTTTATCGGGGTCAAATTTTTTAGTCGCATAGCGCCATTGACGTGAGGATAGAAATTCTTCTTTTTTCATTGCGTAATTTTGAATCAAAGGTATTCATTAAAAACGCGTGAATTTTCAATCTCATGGAAAGGGCTTTTAAAACTTATTCTAGTTTAAGAATGCTAGGATTTCTTAGTGTTCTTTTTGCGCTCTCTAATTGCGGATTGAGCGAGAAGGCTGAGAATCAGTACGTAATCATGGATACTGAGACACTGATTGAAAAGGTTGCGCAAGAGCCAACTTCTAAGGTAAGAGTCTATAATTTTTGGGCCAGTTGGTGTACGCCTTGTCTAAAAGAGATCCCTGAGTTCGAGGCCTTTGCAAAAGCGCATGCCGCTGAGGTGGCGCTCGTATTCGTGAGTCTTGATCGAAAAAAAGTATGGGAAACTGCTGTGCCTGAAGTAGCTGATGAACTTGAAATGACTCAGCCTATTTGGTTGATAGATCAAGGATTGGATTTTGATTGGCGGTATCAGGTGGATGAAGGTTGGGTGTTACCTGCCATTCCGGTTACTTTAATGACGTATAAGTCACATCGTAAATTCTTCATGAAGCCATTGGAACGAAAAGAACTTGAAGAAGCGTTACTTGAGTTACAAACTTTATAGAACGCGCCGCACTATATTTGACAAAAATTATTCAAAAATGGATTTGACTCAGGAACAATGGAAAGAAAAATTAGCTGCCACCTCTAAGGCAGTTATACTTGATGTACGAACCGCTCAAGAGGTCGCTGAAGGAAAAATTGAAGGCGCGATTAATCACGATATCTTCAATCCTCAAGCATTTATGCAAGCCATTGAATCATTTGATCCTGAAGCATCCTATTTTGTGTATTGCCGATCAGGAAACAGATCCGGCCAGGCATGTGCTATTCTTCGCTCTAAGGGCATAGAGAACGCCTATAATTTAATGGGTGGTGTGATGAGCTGGGACGGTCCATTAGTGTAATGTAAACGATGCGCCCTACGTTTCAGCGTTTACTTCATTTTCTTCAATTTTGGGGATTCCGGGTCTGCCAGCGTATCGGAGACTCTTGGGGAATCCGTCCGAGGGTGGTTCGGTTGAGTTTTGTTTATCTGACCTTCATTACACTGGGATTTGGTTTTGCGCTCTATCTTTTTCTCGCTTTTTGGATGCGGATTAAAGATTTGATCTACACCAAGAGATCATCTGTTTTCGATCTTTAGTTAGAAGGCTGTTATTCAATTGCGTTAGAGATAGTTTTCTTTGTTAAGTGATGCATTCGTTGCTAAAATGTAAAATTTTTAGCATCTTCAGCGCTTCTTACATTGATATAAACCTATTCCTGCACACATGAAGTACGCTTTATTTCTACTCGCTTTATTAAGTACAAGTCTAACCTCGCTTAGCGCTCAGGATAAAGGGCTTGATCAGCGAATAGATGAGGCCTTCAAACCTTTCTCAGATGCCGTAACTAATGCTGTGTTTTTCGAGGTCTTCGGAACGCCATTTGTACTTATTCTTCTTGTAGGTAGTGCACTTTTTTTTACGCTTTATTTCAAATTTCCAAACATTCGATACTTCGGAACAGCCATTAATGTAGTTCGAGGTAAATACGATGAAATTGAGGCTCACAAGGCAGAAACTGCCGATTTGAATATTGTTGATGGAGATGTTATTGGAACCATTAAAGACGAGTCGAAAGAGGGCGAGGTCAGTCATTTTCAGGCCCTAGCGACAGCAGTTTCAGGAACGGTAGGGAATGGAAATATTGCAGGAGTTGCCTTAGCTATTGCACTCGGGGGGCCAGGAGCCACCTTCTGGATGGTTGTTTGCGGATTACTAGGAATGTCAACCAAATTTGTCGAATGTACCCTTGGGGTTCAATACAGAGACGTCGATGAAAATGGCGTAGTATACGGTGGTCCAATGTATTTTTTGCGCAAGGGATTGGCCTCTAAAGGTTTTGCCAATTTAGGTAAGGTAGTCGCGGTGTTATTCGCCATCTTCTGTATTGGCGGTTCGTTTGGAGGAGGAAACGCAGCTCAGTCGAATCAAGCAACGATTGTCATCAAAGATCTTTTAGGTCTCGAGAGTGCTATGGCAGGTACCTTGATCGGTGTGACCATTGCCGTTTTAGTTGGGATCATCATCATAGGTGGAATTAAGCGAATTGCTTCGGTTACCGAAAAGGTGGTGCCTTTAATGGCGGTACTTTATGTTCTTGCCTGTATCTACATCATTGGCTCGAATTTCTCTTTTGTAGATGATGCCTTTGGTCAGATTTTCGCTCAGGCTTTCGAGCCAAAAGCGGTTGGAGTAGGTGGAGTTATTGGGGTGTTGCTGATTGGATTCAGAAGAGCAGCCTTCTCTAACGAAGCAGGAGCAGGATCTGCTTCAATTGCTCACTCAGCCGTAAAAACGAAATACTCAGCCTCAGAAGGGTTAGTAGCCTTATTGGAACCTTTTATTGATACGGTTGTGATCTGTACAATGACCGCTCTAGTAATTGTGATTTTCAACATGGGAGGAGTATTTGACTATGGAGGTGATGGTTCGGGTGTGGTGTACATTGACGGCTTGCCTTACGAAGGCGCCGGTATAACCTCTCAGGCTTTTGCTAACTACATTCCGTTTTCAGACATCTTTTTAACGATTGCTGTTGTGTTGTTTGCCGTTTCTACAATGATTTCATGGTCTTACTACGGTCTTCAAGCATGGAAGTTTTTGTTTGGAAGAGGTAGAGCCATGGATCTTACGTATAAGTTTTTGTTCCTCGTTTTTATAGTGATTGGTGCAGCTGCCAGTATGGACTCGATTTGGGCCTTCTCAGATGCGATGATCTTCGCTATGGTGTTCCCAAATATGGTAGGGCTGTACTTCTTGTTCCCAGAAGTTCAAAAACAATTAAAACGCTACTTAAAGGCGATCAAGGTAGCGCGATAATATGTCAAAAAAACCTCCGTTTTTCGTTACAAGTAGAGAACGAACGGGGGTTTTACTTACACTGTTTGCTTTGTGCATGATTAAAATTATGGAGCCCAGCGTATACCGTTTTACTCAGGCGAAATTCCTCCGTCCGGTGCAATGGATTCAAACGGCTTCAAATACATCTTCTTCAAAGAGCCAAAATTCAAGTCAACATCGATCTTTTGTGGCTGCAGAAGCGTCAGTAAATGAACCCTCATCTTTCGCTTTGGTTGCTAAACCCTTGCTCGGAGACATCAATCGCGCAGATACCAACGCTTTGAAACGCATTAATGGCATCGGAAGTGTACTAGCCAATCGTATTGTTAAATTCAGATCCTACCTCGGTTTCTATGTTCATATGGACCAATTAAAAGAGGTGTATCGCTTACCAGATTCTGTTTACCTCAAACTCACCAAACAGTTTACCTTAGAGCTCTCGAAAGTGAAGCGTCTTTCTATAAATACAGCGTCTAAAGCAGAATTAATGCGGTTGCCCTACCTCACTGCTGAGGAATGGGATATCGTGTTAGAAGAGCGCACATTGAAGGGCGGCTTTAGCCATCAAGACGAATTGACTAACTTATTTGTAAATTCTTTAAACAAAAAGTCTTTTATTCTCTTATATTTGAAATTGTAAATAAGAGACTATGTTTACCGAAACCATTCAAAGCATGAATTTTGATTTAAGTGAAACCTGTCAAATGGCAGCCGCTTCGGCATCCTCTTTTGCACAGCAGTATATCGCTCCTCATGTACGTGAATGGGATGAGAACCAACATCTTCCTGTTGATGTATTAAAAAAGGCAGGTGAACTGGGTTTTATGGGTATTTTGGTCCCTGAGGCTTACGGAGGCTCAGGCCTAGGATATCACGAATACATCGCTATTGTCGACGAACTTTCAAAGGTAGATCCGTCTATAGGTCTTTCAGTTGCTGCTCACAATTCATTGTGTACGAATCATATCTTAGAATTTGGCTCAGAGGAGCAGAAAGAACGCTATTTGCCGGCTCTTGCCTCTGGTCAGCATCTTGGAGCATGGGGCCTTACCGAACACAATACAGGTTCTGATGCTGGTGGGATGAATACCACGGCTGTTTTTGACGGAAAGAACTGGACGCTAAACGGCACTAAAAATTTCATTACCCACGGAAAGAGCGGAGATATAGCTGTCGTGATAGCTCGAACAGGAGAAAAAGGCGATTCTAGGGGAATGACAGCTTTTATTATAGAGCGTGACACCCCAGGATTCTATGCAGGTAAAAAAGAAGACAAACTCGGAATGCGCGCGAGCGAAACGGCCGAGATGATATTTGATAACTGTGTGATTTCTGATGACCAGCGTATTGGTCCAGAAGGAGAAGGGTTTATTCAATCTATGAAGATTCTTGATGGAGGGCGTATTTCAATTGGAGCACTTTCAATAGGAATTGCTAAAGCAGCTTATGAAGCTTCATTAAAATACAGTCAAGAACGCATTCAATTCGGTAAGCCTATCAGCGCTTTTCAGGGTATTTCTTTTAAACTAGCGGATATGGCGACGGAGATAGAGGCGGCAGAATTGCTTCTTCACAAGGCGGCATTTCTCAAAAACGAGAACCGTCAAATGACCCTTAATAGTGCCATGTGTAAATTATTTGCTTCTGAGTTGTGCGTCCGTGCAGCTAATGAAGCCGTTCAAATTCACGGAGGTTACGGATACAGTAAAGAGTACCCCGTAGAAAAACTGTATCGAGACGCTAAGCTGTGTACTATAGGAGAGGGTACTAGTGAGATTCAACGGGTAGTTATCGCTAAAAATATTTTGAAGGGCTTGTAGCCTTATGTTTTAATTCTATATTTGCACCCACAAAAGAGAGGAGGTGCATCACTATGTTAATTATTCCAGTTAAAGAAGGCGAAAACATTGATAGAGCGTTAAAGCGTTTCAAGCGTAAGTTTGATAAAACCGGCGCTATGCGTCAACTCAGAACACGTCAGCAGTACACAAAACCTTCGGTTGCGAGACGTCAAGAAATTCAAAAAGCACAGTACGTTCAAGGACTTAGAGATCAAGAAGCTCAATAATTCTTTGAAGTTCTTAAAGATAAAGCCCGTTACTCAGAAGAGTATCGGGCTTTTTTAGTTAAAGTCGTACATTAGAATGTATGGAGCAGTACGATCAGTATCTGCGGTACTTAACCGATGAGAAGAAGTATTCGATGCACACCGTAAAGGCTTATGCATCGGATCTTCACGCCCTGTTGTCTTACTTTCAGTTTACGCTTGATTCCTCTTTTCAACTGAACGAATTGAGCTATCCGCTGATACGCAACTACATTGCCTATCTGAGTGCACATGGATTAAGTGCAAGAAGTATCAATCGTAAGATGAGCGTGCTCAATCGCTATTTTCTTTTTGAACAACGAGCGGGACGGTTGACTAAAAACCCAATGGAAAAGCATAAAGCGCTAAAGACGCCTCAGCGCTTAAGTGTTCCGTTTTCTGAACAAGAGATGTTTGTTTTAGAGCAAAAACTGCTAGATCAAGAGCTCAACTTTTCTTCTGTTCGAAATCGATTGATCGTCCTTCTTTTATACAGTACAGGTATGCGAAGGGCCGAGCTGATTCAGCTTAAAGATTCAGATGTAGATTTAAAGAGTGGGACCCTTCGAATTTTAGGTAAGGGCAATAAAGAGCGGCTTGTTCCGCTGTTGGGTTCATTAAAGAGTTTAATCGAAGCATATATTAATCTGCGCGATGCGCAATTTAAGAGCGCCCCGCCCTCCTTTTTTGTTACAGACAAGGGAAAGCTATTGTATCCGGAGTTTGTTTACCGTCTGATAAATTCGTACCTTAAAGAAGTGTCAGTGAAACAGAAGAAGAGTCCTCATATGCTCAGACACACGTTTGCGACGCATTTGCTCAATCGAGGGGCTGACCTGAATACCGTTAAAGAATTACTTGGCCATTCTAGTTTGGCATCAACACAGGTATATACTCATAGCAGTATTGAGGAGCTCAAATCGGTTTACAAGGCAGCGCATCCGAGAGGAAGTCATTCTTCATAAGTGTAACGGGGCTTACCGCCCTTCAAAATTGCAACACTATGGTAGTACAAATGCACGCTGTTAACTTCAAGGCTGATGTTAAACTCAAAAACTTTATCGAAAAGC
>JALQTJ010000023.1 GCA_023264015.1 Flavobacteriaceae bacterium
GTTTTTCTTTAAGGCAAGACGGTATTCGGCCAAGATGACCTTCATGTCGTCTTCCATTTTATTATTGAGCTCAGCGACCGATCTCATATCGTATCCGAATTTAACCCCCTGATCTTCATCCTTTAGACGCCCTCTCAATGCCGCATTCTTGTCTACGATAAAGACATAAGGGCTCGAGGCATTGCTATCTAGACTAAGCGTAGTTCCTATGCCATTAAAAAGCGCTTCAATTTGGGTGTCAGTAGTGGTATAGTTGATGTATCTAGAGGTATCGCTTATTTGCGCCAACTCTGAGAGTATTGCCTCAACTTTTTCTTTTTGGCTGTCACTGCTTATCAGAATAGTCTGAAAGTCATTGAATTCTGAAAATCTTTTGTAAATCTTTTGATTGAAATTAAAGAGGTACCCCTTGTTCTGGTCAGCGGCCTTACCCAAGAAGATCAACAGACTTATTTTACCTTTAAGTGGAGGGAAGGTCTCTTCAGCAGACCAATTTATAGTATCATTAAGCACCGGGAGTCTACCGAAATTTGTAACCCCTGAGGCAAAAAAGAGGTATACCACTAAAGGCAGTATAAAGAGGACACCTAAGACAAGAGGTTTTTTCATAGCAAATCGGCTGTGCAAAAATAAAAAAAGGCGGCCATAGTCTGGTCGCCTTTTCAATGATTCCTTTGCTCAGAAGACTTCCATTAAAAGTCCCAAGTCATAAAGGTCGTATTGAACATTTCGTATACGTAGTTTGCTTCAGAAAGTAAAAGGGTAATCAAATAGACAATCAAGAAAACGGGAGTCCATACCACTACTCTTCTCAATGAGGCGCGTTCGTCTCTTAAGTGCATGAAGTCCCATGCAATGTAATAAGCCTTGACCAGGGTTAGGATGATAAAAATCCAATTCAGCAATTTAGTACCCAACAAGCTGCTTTTTGTTAAGAACTCAGGTTTTACAATACCTAGCCCTACCTCTACAGCAGTAACTAAAGAAAGAAATAGTAAAACACCCCAGATCTTTTGCTGATTGTTTTTAAAGGTTACTAAGCCCCTAAATATTGTGAGTTTGTGTTCGTGTGCCATGTTTATACGAGATAGAAAAAGGTGAATACAAATACCCAAACAAGGTCTACAAAGTGCCAGTAAAGACCAACCTTCTCAACCATTTCATAATGTCCGCGTTTCTCATAGGTTCCGATCAGTACATTGAAGAATATAATGATGTTGATCATTACCCCCGAGAAAACGTGAAAACCGTGGAAACCTGTGATAAAGAAAAAGAAGTCTGCAAAAAGTCTACTTCCGTACTCATTTCTGATCAGGTTAGCTCCCTCTACGACGCGAACAGCATCACTAAGTTTAGCAATGGCTTCGTCACGTGATAAAACGGTTTTTTCTCCTTCTTCATTAATTCTTTCTGTTCTAATGGTAACCGCTTCGTTAGCTAAAAATCCGCTAGTCACCTCTTCTAAACTATAGGTAGAGGGTTTTTCTCCGCTCTCAAACCATACCCCTTGAGATGAAGAATGGTAAACAGCTGTTTCTGATGGATCTTCAATCGCCAATTCTGAAATAGCAACACGGTCTCCGGTATTTATATCTACAAACTGAAGAATTCGGCCTCCCTTTGTTTCGAGAGCTCCGTAATCTCCTTTAATGAAAGTCGCCCATTCCCAGGCTTGAGAACCTACGAAGATTGCCCCACCAATAATGGTTAAGAGCATATACAGCACCACTTTCTTTTTGTTCATTGAGTGTCCTGCATCAACAGCCAATACCATGGTTACCGAAGACATAATAAGCACGAAGGTCATGAAGGCCACGTAGTACATCGGGAAGTTTCCATGAAAGAAAGGTACGTGGGTAAAAACCTCATCGGCTATAGGCCAAGTTTCAATAAACTTAAATCTAGAAAACCCGTAAGCGGCTAGAAAAGCAGAGAAGGTCAAGGCATCAGAAACGATGAAAAACCACATCATGAGTTTTCCATAACTCGCATTTAATGGTTTCTGGTCTCCCCCTCCCCAGAGGTTTTCGTCAGCGTGTTGTGAGATTGAACTATCCATAAGTAGGTGTTAACTGCGCAAAGGTAACGGTTTGGTTGATTTTCAAAAATAGGTTGAAAGAATTACTTTACGAAATGCATAAACAAGACGAGGTAAAGCCATAGCAATCCTAAAAAGTGCCAAAATGTCTCACCTAATTCAAACCCTAAACTATTAGACGGAAGATAGCGCTGTTTTAAGGTCTTATAAAAGACTACAGCAAGTACAATGAGTCCGGCAAATAAGTGAATGAGATGGACAAAGGCGATCAAAAAGATGTATGAAATTTTAATGCTACTGGTTGGACCTGTAAAATAATAACCATTGGCAATCATAGTACTGAATCCGGCAAATTGAAGAAATACAAAAGCAATACCTAGTAAAGCCGTAAACCCTAAAAGGCCTACCGCAGACTTATAGTCTTCTTTATACAGTCTTTTACGAGCAATGTAAAAGGTGATACTGCTTATTAGAATCACAGCAGTCGAAATCCAAAAAGAAGAAGGGAGGTCAATCTCAGCAATCCAATCCTTGCGTTTACTGCTCACGATATAAGCACTTGTCCATCCGGCAAATCCCATTACCAGACTGACCAAAGAAAACCATAGCATCATTTTCTTCGCGCGTTTCTGTCTCTTGAGTTCTTCAGCAGCTTCCATTAAAAAATTTTAAGAGGTTATAAAACGATCTACAACGAAAGTAATTTGAATTAGAGTTAAATAAATGACACTCCTAAGCATGAGTGCCTTAGCATGACGCTGGTCAAGGGTTTGAAACAGCTTCAAAGCTGGAATCAACATATAGATTCCAAGTAAAAAAATGAATGCAGCGGCAACTACTGATAAATGCAGTCTTCCTGTAAATCCAAAAACCGGTATCACCGCCGTGACCAAAGTCCAAATGGTATACACCACAATTTGAAAGGCCGTCTTCTTATCTCTAGATCCTGTGGGGAGCATCTTAAAGCCACCTTTAGTGTAGTCTTCATGCAGAATCCAACCCAAAGCCCAAAAATGAGGAAACTGCCAAAAAAACTGAATCATAAATAGCGTACCGGCCTCTATACCAAATTGATTGGTGGCACCTACCCATCCCAGCATGAACGGAATCGCTCCTGGAAAAGCACCAACAAAAACAGAGAGTGGCGTTCTCGTCTTTAAAGGCGTGTACAGGGCTACATAAAGCAATACAGATAATAGTCCGAACAACGCTGTCTTTAAGTTGAGAACAAACAGCATCGCTCCTCCCAGAAATGTCAAGCTAAAGGCAACCACCAAAGCAAATGAAACGGTCATTCTTTCAGTGACCAAAGGCCTTGTTTGGGTGCGCTTCATTAGGGCATCTAGCCTTCTTTCTATCACCTGGTTAAAAGCATTAGAAGCAGAGACTAATGACATTCCCCCAACACCTAAAAAAAGCAAGTTTTTGAGGTCAATAGGATCAGCGGCCAATAGATAGCCCGCCACTGCCGAAAAGACGACACTAATAGATAAACGGATCTTGATCAAGACCTTTAATTCGGCCAAGAATTCACTAAAAGAAGTAAACGCAAATCGATCCACTGTTACCATTCAAAGCGCAAAGATAAGCCCTATAAAAGGCATAAAACAAAAATCCGGACGTTGGTCCGGATTTTAATTTAAAAAAGCGTTTTTACCTTATTGTAACCTAAAGGTAATTGGAATACTGAACGGCACCTTCACAGGTCTACCGCGCTGCTTTCCGGGGGTCATATCAGGGAGAAGCTCGATAATTCTCAACGCTTCTGCCTCGAGATTTTTATCCGGACCTCTCATTCGAATTCCTCCGATACTTCCGTCCTTTTGAATTACGAACATCACATTTACACGACCTTGAACGCCCATTTCTTGAGCGATTTCAGGATATCTAAAGTGCTTGCGGATGTGTTTTTGCATTTGCTCTTGGAAACAAGACTTTTTATCACTAGCCCCTTCACAACCTGGAAACACAGGTACGTCTTCAATAACAGCAAACGGAACCGAAATATCTTCGTCTATTTCTTCTACCTCAACTTCTTCGATTTCAATGACCTCTTCTTCTTGAGAAGTTTCTGTAGACTCAATCACAGTCTCTTCCACTTCTTCTTCATCCTCAACTACCTCAATCACTTCAGGCGCAGCTGGAGGCGGCGGAGGTGGTGGAGTTTTAATTTGTTCGGTCAAAGGAACTTCCTCATCTAATTGATCTTCAACATTTAAAGCAATGTCGTAGTTGACTACCTCATCGTATTTTTTCCATTCGAGGGCACGCCAAACGACGAACATAGTAAAAGCCAATCCTATTGCGAAATACAATCCACTGTTACGGTTTATATCGGCTTTTGGATTCTTTTTTGGTTCCATAGACTACATTTTGATGTTCGCTAATTTAAATATTAATTCGAAAAAGGAACTAATTATTTCGGCTTTTTGCATTTAACAAAACCCTTGATAAATAAGGATGCAATGCAACACCAACTGCTACACCGAGCGCATTGGCATAAAAGTCATTCCAATCGGCTTGTCTGTAGGAGGTTAGCCACATTTGGGCGAATTCAATCATACCGCCATAAAATAGACTGTAAACAATCACCCAAAAGCGAAGCGTTAGTTTTTTAACCTCTCTAAAGCCTTCGATAAAGGCTTGGGCTAGCAATACACTGAAACCTAGATAGAAACAAAAGTGCACCACCTTGTCGAACCCATCGAAAAATAAATCAGAAGATGAGCTACCCTCAAAGTTAATGAGGCTTAAGGCCGCAATGAGAGTAGCATAGAGCACAAAACCTATTCTAAATAAATAGGTGCTAAGCTCTTTCATTTACGCAGAAACGAGTTCTTCGTAGGCTCCCGCATCTAGAAGTCCATCGTATTGTGAAGGATCGCTCACCTCAACCTTAATCATCCAGCCCTTACCGTAAGGATCGCTGTTAACAAGCTCAGGTTCTTGATCTAAATCTTCATTCAATTCAATGATTTTACCACTCATAGGCAAAAAGAGATCTGAAACTGTTTTCACGGCCTCAACAGTACCAAATACCTCGTCTTGATCAAGAGACTCATCAAGGGTTTCTACCTCTACATAAACGATATCCCCTAGCTCTGATTGAGCAAAATCAGTAATGCCAATGGTAGCGATGGTTCCTTCTAGCTTCACCCACTCGTGGTCTTTGGTGTATTTCAAATCTGCTGGAATATTCATGTCACTTTTTCTTTTCGACAAATGTAAGGTTTTAGGTGACTTATTCTATGCTAATTACCAAAACGGTATCGAAGACTTAGGCCCGCGCGAAGGGTCATCTGAGGAAAGGCTGTAGAAACCTTAAATCTAGAAAAGGTGTGATCGTAATAGGCCATGATATTCAACTGATTGGTAAAGGCATAATCTGCAGTGAGACGGCCTGAAAAACGCTCCTGTCCTGCGGTAACCTGAGGAGCCAAGGCCTCCTCTAAAGCCCTTAAAAGGGTTGTATTGGTGCGATATGAGATATCTCCTTTGAGTACCAGGTCTCCCGTAAAATAGTGTCTAGTTCCGCCGAGCATCATACTCCATTTGAGTTGCGAAAAACGCTTGCCCATTCCAAACACATATTCTTGTCCCCTGATCTCGGTCAACAGATTATTTGAAAAGCTAAAGTTGAGCATGCGATCTAGTACTATACTTGACTGAAACTGCCACAGTCCTTTAGTTTCAAAATCAACACCGATTAAGGGGTTGAATTGGTCATTTAAAACTACTGAGCCTATAATGTAGTCTGGTTTTATATCTAGATTTTCGGCATTGAACAATCCATCGTTCTTGGCGAGGTTATTCTGGTACTGATTGACAGAGTAGGCAGAGCGATACCCGTGGTTCAGCGTAAATCGTGAAAACACCTCAGGTAAAATTTGATTTACAGAAAGCGTCCAATTCGGAAGTCCAAAGCGATGAAATGGCGATAGTGAAGTTGTATTGATGTCTTTACCTGAATACGCAGAAACCAAAGCAGTTAACAACACCTCTGGATGTAGTGAACTGTAGGCTTCAGGAAAGCCCTCTGCATCAACCTTTCCGTTGTCTAATCCATTCGCATCGGCAAGTCTTCTAGCGGCATCAAGGCGCAAACTTTTAAACTTTTCAAACACGGCCGATTCTGTCGAAGAAAACCCAGAACTAAAGATCGAACTGAGCAAAACGGCTGTACTACTGTAACTCCCTTGCTCATTGGCAAGTAGTGATTCAAAGCTCAACCCTTGACTCCCATTTAACACTCTAAACTGCTCTTGAATCCGATCGCTTTGTCGTTGCTGATAGGTTAAATTAAGTACTATCTTACTTCCCAAATTTATCGTGGCATCTGTATTTACTGTAGTATTCGAATCAAAAATAAAAGGGCTATTAAATTGTCCGAACTGGGTCAGGTAACCCCTTTGGGCCGCCTCAAACCTAAGGTCTACTCCAGGCCTTCCAAAAGTGAGCATTGGATCTAATTCAAAAAGGCTTCTATCGTTTACTACGCGATTATATCCAGGTAGAGCAAGGCCTTCATTTTGTACCCAATTGGATCTCACATTTGCTGAAAAGCCTTCCCATTTCAGTCCTAATTTTTCCAAAAAGCCATTGACATTCAATGCGCCCGAAGCATTAACGGTGCTAGCGGTTTGTATGGTATTTACGGGCTCACCTGCCAACTGAAAGAGTGCGTCAGATCCGCGTTGTGCATTAAAGCTACCGGTATAATCTAATTGAGCTGATAAAAAATCAGTCCATGTGACGGCATTAAATGGAAATGCATATGACGCTCTTATCGTTTGATTGTAGGTATTGGGTTGGCCCCAATCTAAAAACGAACTCCAAACGGTAGTCGATGTAGGCGTATCCTCTGAGCGTACTGGCACGATGTTGCTTTGCGTTGCATTCAATACCACAGAAAGGCCTTCTAATGGATTGGCCGAAAGCGATCCTTGCCAATTCGTTCTGAAATTTTGCTGAACAAGCACAGGAGGTGCAATGAACTCAATGGATGGATCATAAAGTTGTCGGTACTGCTGCTGACTGTACAAGCGGTTGATAGCCGTTTGTAAAGAGGCACCAACTACTCTACCTGCAAAGGCATAAGACACATTCGCGTTTGCCGAAGAACGCTCTGAAAAGGCGGTTTCAAAATCGCTCTGGAACGTTTTAGATCCGTTGACAGAGGCTGAAAAATTTTCAAGATCAAAGAAATCTTCTTTACTATCGGGTTTACGCGCGACACTTAACCCCTGAAGCGCAAAGCTCTTGATTTCATTGCGTTGCTCGGCTTGTTCCTTAATCGCAGCTGCCTCTTGTGGAGTAGCCGCTGCATTCATTCGATCAACTAGAGTAAGGTCTTCGTAGACCGGATCGTATTCTGGTGTGCTTCTCGCATCAAGCCAAGAAAAGCTAAACGGAGCCCTTAATCGCAACCCCTGAGGCAGAAATCTACCTAAATCTGACTGGAGGTTGAGATCAAAGCTCTGGGTGTCATCTAAACTCCTTAGGTTCGGATTGTCGTCAATAGCACCAAAACCTACTGTCGACTTTGAATAGCCTGACCCCACGCTAATCACATCAGAAAGACTCAGTTGAGCACTAGCATTCATCGCCCATCCGCCTCTGTGATTAATTCCACTCAAACGAAATTCATTGAACCACAACTCTGCGTTAACCGCAGTAGGTGCGTTCTTATTCTTGACCCCAAGCATAGCCGAACTAATACTTCCAATAGAAGGGTTTCCTTTGACGCGAATGGTGTATCCTTCAAAGGCTACGGTGTGGTCTAGAGAACCACTTGACAACTGTAGCGATTTTGCTCGACTAAGATCTTTCAAGTCTACATCTAGTGCGTTGTCATCCGGCCATATTTGTTCTGGATCTATAGCTCCATGAGGGGTAAACCGAATAGGCCATTCAATCTCATAATAGTTCTCCGAATAATCTGTACCCATGCGTATAAACGCATTTAGCACTTCTTCTTGAAGACTATTTTCAGGAGACTCGGCGTGAACAAACAACTTTAAGCGATCATGCCTTCTCATGTCAAACTGAACTCTTCTGAACACCGCCTTAGACTCTTGAGGTTTTAGGTTTTCAATATAAACCCTTAACGACTGCTCGTTTTCTCTTATAATCGTATTGGTGTTATTCAAGCGCTCACGAACTACTCCCGGAGGAAGCACATAAGGTATAGGGCTTCTGTTGCTGTTTTCTTCGATATTGACAGCTCCTATTTCAAGTTGAGCAGCGGCTCCACTTGGCGGAGGTGCATCTAACTCTAGCGGTTTATCATAAATCCTCCAGCTACCTTGCACCAAATCAACCCCTGCAAACCTTAACACCACGGGGGCATCAAAGTCTTTTAAAACCATACGCATAAACGGAATAGACCTGAAGTCTTGAATGCCTCCTACCGCAGCAGTGAATTCTCGAAGTGGAATTTTGTATTGCACCCAAACCGTTTTGGTTGGGTTTTCAATAGTCCTCACTGTGGCTACATAAGGCGAGCCCTCATTGACCACCGCCTGAATTGGAATCTCGTATTGAAAATAGCTCTCGACTGTATTGGTGGCAAAGTCACGGTCTATATCTTCGACATCCGGCAGCACGCTTGATCCTCTGGTCACGTCTGAAGCCTCTACCGGAGAATTTCCTTGGGTGTTGTTGAAAAATTTATAGCGCTCGATGATAGATCCATCAGTCTCGAGATAGTTCTGGTAGTTGTCTCGGGCGGGGTCTTCAGCGGGCCCCGGATAGATCAATGCCTCTTGCGTATCATCGATTCCGTCTAATCCCAAATCTTGAGCTCCTCTCAAGGCGGGATCATTGTCAAAATTGTAGATCAGCGCGTTTCTCAAGGGAACCCTTCCAAAGGGTACTGCCGTTGCCTGCGCATCAAGTCCATTCTCGAACTGAGCCGCCTGATCGGGTAAAATATCTTCAGAGATGTTTCCGAGGTCAATCACTAGCTTTCCTGAAACAGTAGATCCCGGTTCAACCGGATGCATCATCCAGAACTGCAGGTACTCGATATTACTCTGTTCAAAATTGGTGTTGGTAAAAGCACGCATCGTTCCTCCCCAACGACTAGAGGTTGCATTTGGATTGAAATCGAAGGCCGTATTGTATGGACCCGCTTCATTCGGAAAGTAGGCTAAATCTAAGGTTCGCTGAACTGCAGTTTGACCCTGAACAACGTCGGTTTCAGGATAAACCTCATTAATGAAAACCCGTCGCATTCTATTGTCCCTAAGCATGTCCTCTGTAATCCCAGCAGGCCTAGATCTGCCATAAAAAAGTGGATCAATAGTATACCAAGCAAGACGCGCGCGATCTCGCATGGCCTCAACACCAGTCAACCCGTCAGGATGACTCGAAAGCACCCATTCTTTAGGGTCGGTGAGATCAATAAATTGTTGAGTGTCTTCGAAATCGTCAATATAACTAGTGATCTCTTGGTTAAATGAAGTAGTTGCAGGCGCGCTTGGAATCAAAGCTGCAACCTCTGCCTGTATAGCAATCTCAGAGGGAGCCTCGGTATCGATAGTCGGCCACTGATTGATCAGTCGGGTTAAAAAAGGAACTTCTTTGCGGTACTTAAGGGTAGCGCCTATCATTGTATTATTAATGGGTTCAACCCCATAGGCCGCTTTTTGAGTCAATGGTCGCTCTCTTAAATTCATCAATGCTCCGCCGACTTGGAAATCGTCTGAAAACTGATGGTCTACCGTTAAGCCAAAAAATCGCCTAGTCAATTGCCCTAACTGTCCGGCATCTTCAGCGCTCACATCAATAGGAACTCCAGAAGCTGCAAGACTAGGATCTAGAAGGATTACCGAAGAGGTAGTATAATCGACCTCATAATCAATACCCTCAGTAAGAAGTCGACCTCCGGCCCTTACCTGAACAGATCCGGGCACGGCATAAAGTACCCCTAACGGGATACTACTTTGATCATCCAATGGAGTACCTGAATACGAACCCTTAATAGCAAATCGATTCGCACTCGCATCTTGAAGTGCTGCAGCCTTAGTCAACCCATAAAGGCTTTGATAGACAAATTTCTGCTGGTTTGCATTATAAGAGGTCAAGTTGTCATACGCCTCTTCACTAGAACTTTTAAGGGCTGAAAAAAGAAAGGATCCAAAGGGCTCCGTTTTTGTAAATATGATCCTCCCGTTTTCGGCATCTACGGTTATACCGTCAACAAAATCAAAAAAGCCATCTCCTTCAGCCGAGACGTTGTCATAAGCATCCAGGCGATCGAAGTTGAAGATGCGTAAAAGACTTTGATCTTTGAAGGCATCTGGCCATGGCAGATTCTCATCGGCGGGTGATAGAAAGTTTCGTGGGCTAGGATCTTTGTAGAGCAGTTGGAGCTGAAAATCAGCCGCTGTCAATCCAAAAGCACCAATGGCGTATATATTCTTCATCATCAGATCCCATATCGGATCTTCTACCCTTGTAATTGTACTCTTTAAAAGTTTCAACATCAAACTTTCTTCAGATCCGAGTCTGTTGTCGTTAGAGAATTCTCCTACCGTGTACACTTGACCGTTATAGGTATATTGAAAGGCTACGGCAAGCACTTCATCGGTGCCCAAGGGTTGGTTTAAAGACAGATATCCAAGTTGTGTGTTGAAACTGTAGTGCACTCCGGCCTCAAGCTTTCTTGCGTTATTCAAATTCGCAAAATGCACTCCATTGGTAAGGCGTTGACCAAGTACGTTTAACTCGGCAAGATTAGAACGCGGGGCACGAATCGCTGCAGAAATTCCGGTTCCCCCGATTAAGGAGGGATCTAAGGCATTTACCCCGTTATCTGGGAGCATGGTAGCTGAAGTATAAAAAGATTCCGGAGCCTCAAACGACACGTTTTCAGGAGAGGCTTCTCCGAGATCTTGAAAAGCGACGATACTTCTAACGTTATCTGTTTGCTGTTGGCGATTGGTCACCCATACCTCTATTCTGGTGATCTGAACATTGCTAGCAATGAAAGGATAATTTTCTAAGGCCTGATCGTATTGATCCCTAAAGTAATGTGCGAGAAAGAAGTGAGTGTTTTCTTCGTAGTCGATAGCGCTCAATTCAAAGCGATTGACCACGTTTCCGTTTTCTGAACGAATAGAAGTACGCTGAGCACGCTGCTCACCATAAATTGCAGAGAGACGAGTTCTCCCAAATTGAAATTCAGTCTTTACTCCAAAGACATTTTGAGCACCAGACATGAGTGTGCTTTGAATCGGCAGACTTACGTTTCCGAATTCAATAGAGCGCAGCCAATCGTCTTCTTGAGGTGTATAGGTGAGCTTGAAAAGATTTTCAAAACTAAAGGCTGATCGGCTATCGATGGCTGCGCTTACGGTTAAACGCTCGCCAATTTGCGCATCGAGATTAAAGTCAAATTGCTGGTCGATATCAAGTAAAGTTGAGCGTTGATTGCGCAAAGCCAATCCTGGATTTTCAGTGCGCTGAACCAGAGCACCGGTATCAAAATTGAATCCTCCGCTTGTAGCAACCGTTATGGTATTGCCTCCGAACACTGATTCAAAAAAATCAGAATTCACGTAATAGGTGGGCAATAAGTCTTTCTTAGCTGCATTAAGCGAATCGTTCGCTTTAGACAAGGCGTCCGTTTTGTTGCGATAGTTAGAGGCGATGGTTTGTCTTCTTACGGCTTCGTAAAAAGCGGTAACTGACAAATACATGGGGTAACCCGAAGTTTGCTCAACCAGCACAGGACGTTTAACAAATCGAGTATTTACCGGGTCGTATTCGTAGATCTCCTGTATAGGGTAAGGAGATAAAACTGGGAGCTCTTGGCTATAGGTATACTGAGAGTAGGCTGCTAAAGCAACACAAATTAAAGTTATAACAGCATGGACTCTCTTACCAATCAAAGTGCATTTAAGGTGTTTTTGATCAGCTCTTCAACCGTAGCCGATGGGTTTTCTTTTGCAAAGCGCTCAACAACCTTGAAGACGGCTTTTCTAGAAAAGCCCAAGACCTCTAAGGCAGCCATTGCCTCTTCAGCTTGTGCCATTTGAGAGGCACTCGCCATAACCACATTCGGCTGATCGTGCATGAGCAAGACGGCCTTATCACGAAGATCTAACAATACGCGCTGTGCCGTTTTCTGGCCAATACCCTTTACCGATTGTATCTTCTGCACCTGCTCATTGACGATAGCCTCAAGAATCTCTTCTGGAGCCAGCGAAGAAAGCATTGTTCTAGCCGTGTTCGCCCCAATTCCACTTACAGAAAGAAGCAACCGAAATACACTGCGCTCGAAAGCGGAAGTAAATCCGAATAAGGTGTGAGCATCTTCTCGAATTTGGAGATGGGTGAACAATCGGAGCTGTTCTTCGTCTCTTAGCTGTTGAAAAGTATAGAGCGAAATGTCTAGGTGATATCCAACTCCAGCACATTCTATGACCACATGGGTTGGACTTTTCTCTACAAGTTTACCTGATAAATGCGTGATCATGAGGGGGTTCTATTTAGATTTTTCCCTGAGTTGTGCGTCGATTACGGCAATAGCGGTCATATTAATAATTTCTTCTACACTAGCACCGAGTTGCAAGATGTGAATAGGTTTTTCGAGTCCAAGCATGACAGGTCCAACGGATTTTACTCCGTGTAATTCCTTGAGCAGCTTATAGGTAATGTTAGCGGCATCTAGGTTTGGAAATACAAGGGTATTAACGCGTCGATTGGCCAATTTCGAGAAAGGAAAAGTATTGGCTCCCATTTCTTGATTAAGCGCAAAGTCTGCCTGAATCTCTCCATCGACCACTAAGTCGGGATGATTTTGATGCAACAGTCGAACGGCCTCTTTCACCTTCTTGGCTTCTGGATGTTTAGACGAACCGTAATTCGAGAAAGACAACATGGCAACAATTGGCTCAAATCCGAAGGCCTTTACTTCTTTCGCTGTCATGACGGCGATCTCTGCCAACTCTTCGGCTGATGGATTGATGTTAATCGCGGTATCTGCCAAGAACATCGGTCCTCTTGGCGTAATCATGATGTTCATGGTTGAAGCGCGTTTTACACCAGGCCCCCTACCTACGGTTTCAAGCACCGGAAGCAACACTTTAGGGAACGAACGAGAATAACCTGAGATCATCGCATCAGCCTCTCCGCTTAATACCATCATGGGGCCGTAATAATTGCGGTGCTCCATACGCACACCTGCACTGTACTTTTGAACTCCATTGCGTTCTCCTCGCTTCCACAGTAGATCAGCAAAAGCATCTCGTCTTTCTTGCTCTTCGTCTTCACCCGGATCTAGTACGAGTAGCTCAGCATCAAACTCTAGCTCTTCTTTTAGACTTGTGATCACCTCTTTGTCTCCTAACAAAACAGGAATGGCAATACCCTCGTCAAACACGAATTGAGCTGCCTTTAACACATCAATCTGATCGGCCTCAGCAAACACAACCTTCTTAGGGTTTGAGCGGGCCTTATCGTGAAGCGAGCGAATAAATTTGTTATCTGTCCCAGAACGAGCCATAAGCTCATCTTCGTAGCGGTCCCAGTCCGTAATATCCTCTTGGGCGACCCCTGAGTCCATCGCCGCTTTTGCAACCGCAGCAGGAATCTTTGTTATCAATCTAGGATCAAATGGTTTCGGAATGATGTACTCACGTCCGAAACTCAGTTTGGTGATGTCATAGGTAATATTAACCTGTTCAGGTACAGGCTCTTTCGTCAATTCGGCCAACGCACGAACGGCCGCCATCTTCATTTCTTCATTGATCTTAGTGGCGCGAACGTCAAGTGCACCTCTGAAGATGAAAGGAAACCCTAGAACATTATTGACCTGATTCGGGTGATCTGATCTTCCCGTGGCCATAATAACATCTTCACGTGTGCGTACAGCAAGATTATAGTCAATCTCTGGATTGGGATTTGCCATGGCAAACACTATAGGATTCTTTGCCATGCTTAAGAGCATTTTTTCAGAAACAATGTCTGCAATAGATAGGCCAATGAAAACGTCTGCATCTACCATAGCCTCTTCTAGAGTCTCAATAGAACGGGAGGTCGCAAATTCAAGTTTTGAAGGATCTAGATTTTCTCTAGTCTTCTGGATGACGCCTTTGCTGTCAAGCATTACTATATTTTCACTGCGCGCACCAAAGGCCTTATACAGCTTAGTACATGAAATAGCCGCAGCTCCTGCTCCACTTACGACAATACGCACGTCTTCTATGTTCTTCTCGGCAAGTTCTAAGGCATTCAACAGGGCTGCTGCCGAGATAATGGCTGTTCCGTGTTGATCGTCATGCATCACCGGAATATCGAGCTCTTCTTTAAGTCTGCGCTCAATCTCGAAGGCCTCAGGAGCCTTGATATCTTCTAGATTAATTCCTCCAAAAGTTGGAGAGATGCGTTTAACCGTCTCTACAAAAGCGTCAACATCTTTAGTGTCAACCTCGATATCGATTCCGTCTATATCAGCGAAAATCTTGAACAATAAGCTCTTACCCTCCATTACGGGCTTTGAAGCCAAGGGGCCAATATCGCCCAAGCCTAGAACGGCTGTTCCGTTAGAGATCACCGCAACCATATTCCCCTTTGCAGTGTATTTATACACATCATTCGGGTTCTTCTCTATTTCTAGACAAGGCTCAGCAACTCCAGGTGAGTAGGCCAACGCCAAGTCTCTTTGCGTTTGGTAGGGCTTAGTCGGAACAATCTTGATTTTACCGGGCTGAGGTTTGGCGTGGTAGACCAAAGCTTCGCGCCTTAATCGCGCTTTGCTCATATCGAATGCAATTATAGAATTGAGTATTCAAAGATAATTGAATTTGGCAGCCTTAATGCCTCAAAAAATCGATATTACGCTTTAAGCCACTGAACTTGGTGCGTTTCAAGGCTGATTTCGAAAACACCCGTTTAAAGGTTTCTTCGGTGAGCTCTATCATAGCCCCTTCATCTAACTCTTGTAATGCAGAAGTGGGCATTAATCGGGGCTCACTATGAGGAGAAGAAAATCGATTCCACGGACACACGTCTTGACAGGTATCACAGCCAAACGCCCAATCATCAAAAGAACCCTTGAATGAAGAAGGAATAGCTTCTTTCAGCTCAATGGTAAAATACGAAATACACTTACCGGCATCTACGACCATTGGGCTGACGATCGCTTCGGTCGGACAAGCCTCTATACATGCTGTACAACTACCACAATGATCGGTGGTAATTGGAGTGTCGTAAGCACATTCAAGATCGATAATCAATTCTGCTAAAAAGAAAAAGGAACCTTTACGCTTATGAATAAGATTGCTGTTTTTAGCAATCCATCCAAGACCTGATCGCTCTGCCCATGCCTTTTCTAATATAGGGGCAGAGTCTACAAAAGCCCTTCCTTCGATTTGACCTATTTCATCTCGAAGTTCACTGAGCATAGCGTTGAGCTTGTCTTTAATCACCCGGTGATAGTCTTCGCCATAAGCATACTTTGAAATCTTAAAATGGCTTTGACCCAATCGAGCCGATTCAGGAGGATAGTAATTGAAAAGCAATGAAACGACCGACTTTGAACCTTCTACCAGTTTGCGCGGGTCGAGCCTCTTGTCAAAATTTCGCTCCATATAAGACATTGTAGCTTGACGCTGGTCTTTTAGCCACTGTTCTAATTTAGGCGCATGGTCGTCTAAAAATGCTGCCTTAGCAATTCCACAGGCCATGAACCCATGGCGTTCAGCCGCCTGTTTAATCAACCTCGATCGATGAGCAAGCTGTTCGTCTTTCTGCATGAGGTAGGCTTAGGGGTTAAAATAGGCCGGTTTGGGTGGCTCCCCTGTCTTTACCAAGATGTTTATAGGCCAGTGCTGTTGCCTCACGACCTCTTGGGGTACGGACCAAAAATCCTTCTTGAATTAAAAAGGGTTCATAGACCTCTTCGAGCGTTTCAGCGTTTTCTGAAACCGCGGTTGCCAGGGTATTGATTCCAACAGGTCCTCCTTGGAACTTATCGATTAAAGTCAAAAGGATCTTATTGTCCATCTCATCTAATCCATAGGCATCAACGTTCAAGGCCTTAAGTCCGTATCGTGCAATTTCAAGGTCAATTATTCCATTCCCTTTGATCTGAGCAAAATCTCTAATTCGCCTGAGTAGGGCATTACAAATCCTTGGGGTACCTCGGCTTCTTCGCGCAATTTCAATGGCAGCATCCTCCTTTATTTCGACCTTTAGAATTTCAGCACTGCGGGTCGCAATGGTAGACAGAAGTTCTGTGCTGTAGTAAGAAAGTCTTGACTGAATACCAAAACGAGCACGCATAGGGGCGGTAAGTAATCCTGAGCGGGTGGTGGCCCCTATTAGTGTAAAAGGTTTTAGGTGGATCTGTACCGAACGTGCATTGGGCCCAGTTTCGATCATGATGTCAATCTTGAAATCTTCCATAGCAGAGTACAAGTATTCCTCTACCACCGGACTCAATCGATGAATCTCATCAATAAAGAGTACATCGCGTTCTTCAAGATTTGTAAGCAATCCGGCTAAGTCGCCTGGTTTATCGAGTACAGGGCCAGAGGTGACGCGGATGGCAACATCTAACTCATTAGCCAAGATGTGAGCCAAAGTGGTTTTACCTAAACCGGGAGGTCCATGGAGCAATGTGTGGTCTAAAGCCTCATCTCTCTGATTAGCGGCCTCTACAAATATCTTGAGGTTCTCGAGTACCGAATCTTGTCCTGCAAAGTCATCAAATCCTTGAGGACGCAAAACGCGTTCTATGTCAAAGTCCTCTTTCCCGTAGTGGGCTCCTGAAGGATCAAGATGTTCATTCATCGTTTGTATGCTAAACTTCTTAAAGGTAATGGTTTCAATAAAAAAGCCCCACATCTAGGTGGGGCTTTCT
>JALQTJ010000024.1 GCA_023264015.1 Flavobacteriaceae bacterium
ATTTCGGCCCGTTTTATCCATGTAGGTAGGACCAATGCCCTTTAAAGTAGATCCGATTTTAGCACTCCCTTTTGCTGCCTCAGAAGCTTGGTCTAATAAACGATGGGTGGGGAGGATGAGGTGTGCCTTACGAGAAATTAGAAGTTTGTTTCTAAGATCGAGGTTGTAGGGTTCGAGTTTTTCAAGTTCCTTTTTAAAAATCACCGGATCGATGACCACTCCGTTGCCGACCAAATTAATCGCCTCATCGTGAAAGATTCCAGAAGGTATCGTGTGCAAAACGTGCTTGTTTCCTTCAAATTCCAGGGTATGTCCTGCATTTGGCCCTCCCTGAAACCGTGCGATGATATCGTATTTTTTGGTTAAGACATCAACGATTTTTCCTTTTCCTTCGTCTCCCCATTGGAGTCCAAGCAGTAAATCAATCATGAATTTTATGGATAGGTGTCTAGTTGTTTTTATCAGTGTTGCGTTCTCCGTAAAAATAGAGAGAGTGATTAGAGATTTTAATGTCGAAAACCTCTTCTATGGTTTTTTTTATGGACTCAATGCGAGGATCGCAAAATTCAATCACCTCTCCTGAGTCTGTGAGAATCACGTGGTCGTGTTGGCGATCGAAATAAGACTTTTCATATTGGGCCTGGGTACCTCCGAACTGGTGCTTGCGCACTAGTTTACAGTCTAATAAAAGTTCGATGGTATTGTACAGTGTTGCCCTTGAAACTCTGTAGTTTTTTTCCTTCATTTTGAGATAAAGCGACTCTATGTCAAAGTGATCGTTGCTTTCGTATATCTCTTGTAAAATAGCGTAGCGCTCAGGAGTTTTGCGGTGCCCATTTTCTTCTAGAAATTGGGTAAATACCTTTTTAACGACTTCTTGATTTGAGGATTTATTTAGAGGCATTTCTAACGCTGGCTAAAAGGCAAAAATAGCTTAAAATCAAGTACGAATAACTTTATCTACTCCGTTTACTTGTCTGAGTTTTTTTATAACTGAGTTGAGAATGTCATTGTTCTTCACAATAACACGGATAGATCCCGAAAAGGTTCCTCCTTTTTCAGAAAAACTAATGGATTTCATCCCGACATGCATCTGCTGAGAGATGATTTGAGTGATACTGCTCACCAGTCCCATTTGATCTATTCCGCTAATATTAATATCGGCAAAGAAATCTTGCTGACTTGAATCAATCCACCTTGCCTGCATAATTCTGTAGGAAAACTTGGATTGAAGTGCCACCGCATTGGGGCAATTTTTTTTGTGGACTTTAATGCCGTCGTTTACTGTTAAGAATCCAAACACTTCGTCTCCCGGAATGGGTTTGCAACAATCACTTGCCAGGGTGTAATTAAGCCGCTCTTCTTCTTCACCAAAGACGAGCATATCGAATTGCTGTGATAGCTGCTGATCGTCAATAAAATCCTCTGATTTTTCTTTAGGAGACTTACGAATACGACTGGTAAAAAAACTGATCAAGGTGTTGTTATAACTAGAAGCAAACGATTTGATCATACTGTTGGTAATCGATCCACTACCAATGCGATAAAAGAGGTCCTGAGAGGTTTTTAGCTTGAAATGATTCACCAGTTTATTGACGGTGTCTTCATTAAACTTAATTTTTAGCGTTCTCAATTTTCTTCGCAATACTTCACGCCCCTCATCTGCTATAGACTTTTTCTCTGCGTTTAGACTTGAGCGTATTTTGGATAGCGCCTTTCCTGTATGACAATAGTCAAGCCAGTTCGAAGTGGGTTTAGCGTTCTCTGAAGTTATGATTTCAACTTGATCGCCACTTTTCAATACAGAACTCAGTGGTACAAGTTTTCCGTTTACACGAGCTCCTCTCGTTTTTAGCCCTACCTCGGTATGTACATGAAATGCGAAGTCCAGTGGAGTGGCACCTTTGGGGAGTGATATAAGGTCTCCCATGGGGGTGAAGACGAATATTTCTTTCGCGTAAAGATTTAATTTAAACTCTTCAACAAAATCAACGGCATTACCATTCGAGCTTTCAAGAGCTTCTTGCAAGCGGTTTAACCACGTCTCTATACCTACTTCTTTCTGCTCTCCATGTTTGTACTTATAATGAGCTGCATAGCCTTTTTCAGCGATTTCGTGCATGCGCTCTGAACGGATCTGAACCTCTACCCACTTGCGATCAGGACCCATCACTGTGATGTGTAATGCTTCGTATCCGGTGCTTTTTGGAGAAGTGATCCAGTCTCTAAGTCGGACAGGATTGGGCGTAAAATAGTCGGTGATTATGGAATAAATCTTCCAGGCTAAGAACTTTTCTTCTTCGGGTTTTGACTTGTAGATAACGCGAACGGCAAACTTGTCGTAGATTTCATCAAACGAAACATTCTGGCTGAGCATTTTTTTATGAATGCTACTGATTGATTTCATTCTACCCTTGATCTGAAACTTGATTTTTTCTCGATCTAGTGCATCTTTAATGATTGATTTAAAATGCTCAATGTACTGCTCGTTGTTGTCAGAAGAATCTGCAATATTTTGTTCTATAGCGGTGAAGACCTCTGGCTCGATGTATTTTAAGGCCAGATCCTCTAAAGTGTTTTTAATGTTGTATAACCCTACACGGTGGGCGAGGGGAGCGTAAATATATAAGGTCTCAGAGGCAATCTTGACGCGCTTATCTGGACGCATAGACCCAAGCGTCAGCATGTTGTGATACCGATCGGCTATCTTGATTAGAATCACCCTTACATCATCGTTCAAGGTGAGTAGCATCTTTCTGAAGTTCTCAGCTTGAAGACTATAGTTGTTGGCGTCTTTCTTTAACCCTGCTATTTTAGTAAGCCCATCGACAATTCTCGCAACAGTTGGACCAAACTGTTCTTCAATATAATCGAGTGTGTAATGGCTGTCTTCGACCACATCATGAAGTAAGGCGGCCATAATAGAGGTTGCGTCGAGCCCAATTTCTTCTGCTACAATTTGAGCTACGGCAATCGGATGAAATACGTAGGCTTCTCCTGACTTTCTTCTCTGGTCTTTATGCGCATCAACTGCAACTTCAAAGGCAAGTCGAATTTGAGCCTTATCTTCTTCACTCAGTGTTTGATAACTGGTGCGCAGAAGGTCTTTATATCGAGATACAATCTCTTTGTTTTCTTGCTCTATTTGCGCTTCTGATAGCATATATTAAAGATACAAACTATCTAATTCTATCAGGCATTCCGTTGACGAAGAGCCTCAAAGGTTAAAACAGCAGTAGCTACTGATACGTTCATAGAGTCGATGAGCCCCTGCATCGGAATTACGATTGAAGCGGAACTTTCAGTTCTCCAAAATGAGCTCAAACCATTGGCCTCTGATCCCATAACAAATGCTGTTGACGCTCTAAAATTCTCTTGAAAATAGGGATTACTGTTCTGTAAGGTGGCCGCATAGGAGCGGACGTTGTGACTGAGGAGCCAATCGCGTATTTCTTCGTTGCTCCCTGCAATACTGGGTACGCTAAGACAGCATCCCAAACTAGATCTAATGCAGTTTGGATTGTATAAATCGGTGCTGCAGTTGGCGAGACAGACCATGTCAATTTTTGCCGCATCTGCGGTTCTGAAAATAGCCCCAAGATTTCCGGGCTTCTCGATATTTTCAAGCACGAGGACCAATAATTTTCTATCCGAAGCTATTGTTGCGTGTTGAGGGCTGTGTCTTTTCTGATGAAAAACTCCTACAATGCCCTCAGTTGATGCACGATAGGCCATATATTGATACACCTTTTGATCTACCTCAAAATGTTCGAATTGATCCTTTTCAGGGAGTACTAATGAGGATAGATCGTTTAGCTCTGGCTGAACAAAAAGCTTCTCCAATAGGTAACCTGCCTTAAGGGCAATAGACAACTCACGAACGCCTTCTACTGTGAACCTTTGTTCTGATTTTCTAAAGCGGCTTTTTTCTTGAAGTGCTTTAAATTCTTTGACGTGTTTGTTTGATGTACTGCTGAGGGGGGTCATAAGAAAACGAGCCCTTGAAAGGGCTCGTAGTATTTAGTTTTGGTTCGCGTATTTTTCGCTGTAACGCTTCCAAAGTTTAGTTTGATGGGTTTCTAATGATATTCCTCTTCCGTCAATAAAAGCGTGCGTTAATTGATTGCCTCTCATGTCTAAGGCGTCACCTTCAGAAACAAATAGCGTAGCGCTTTTTCCGGCCTCTAAAGAACCATAGCGATCGGCTATCCCTAATATCTTAGCGGTATTAAGGGTAATTAACTGAAGTGCCTCTTCTTTATCAATTCCATACTGGGCGCTGTGACCGGCATAAAAGGGGAGGTTACGCACTTGAAAATTGCTTTTAGAAGCGTTTTGTATGGCAACAAGGTGCCCTTTCTGATGAAGTCGTGCGGCCAATCCGTAAACATAATCATAAGCGTCATCTTCTAATTCTGGAATCTCATGACCGTTATGAACAAGTATTGGTATCTCATGTTCTAGTAAAAAATCTGAAACATTTTCAGCCTGGTATCCACCGACCAGTACAATATGAGCAATACCTAGTTCTTTTAATTTGGTTACCGCATCCCGAATTTCGCGCTCGCCGTCTGCATATACATAAAGGCGTTGCGATTCATCAAAGAGTCCCTCGGTTGCCTTGTAAGGCAGATTTACCGGTGATTGGCTTCCTGCAAGGTAGGTCTTGGCTTGCTGTAAGAAGGCTATAACCTCATTGACTTGCTCACCGTAGTTGTTATTGGCGCGTATTCCTCTGGGTTCCCCAGCCCACCATCTTCCATTGCGAAAGGCAGACGGCCAAGTAAGATGTATCGCATCATCGCTTTTAACAGCCGCATCCTCCCAATTCCATGCGTCGAACTGAACAATTGATGAAGTTCCTGATATTCTACCTCCTTCGGGAGTAATTTGCCCGAGTAAAATACCATTCTGCCTCAGCGATTCTACTACCTGTGATTCTGCATTGTAGGCAATGAGACTTCTCACATGAGGAATCATCTCTCCGATCTCGTCTGTGTCGTCAGAGGCTCTAACGGCATTGATTTCAACAAGTCCTAAGGTTTTTGTTGGAACGATAAATCCGGGGTAGATATGCTTTCCGTCAACTTGAATTACAGTTTCTGGTCGTGCAATTTTAGCGGAGGCTTCTCCGACATGTGTTAGGATTCCGTTTTCAAATACGATTAAACCATTTTCGATGATTGAACCATCACCTACATGAATCGTGGCACCTTCAAGGGCTATGGCTTCTGATTGAGGTTGAGCAGGAGTTTGTTGCGCGTAAATCGCAACACTCAATACGGTTAGAATAATTGTATAGATATGTTTCATGTTCTATCGTTTATAAAGTATCACACGTAAAGCGTTCTTTCTTGTTTTGGACCGGAACGGTAGTAGCACCTCCGGATGCCTTTACCTCGAGCATTAGTTTGGTAAGGTACATACGCTCTTTAGCAATGGCTTCTCTTAGTGCTCTATCTTTCTCGATATCAAAATATACTGCCCCTTGGATGAGCGTTTTTTCGGCCTTAGAATACACAGACATAGGGTGTCCAGACCATAGCACTACATCTGCGTCTTTGCCTACAGCAATACTCCCGACCTTGTCGTCTATATGTAAGAGTTTTGCCGGATTTAGGGTTACTGTTTTCCAGGCTTCGAGTTCGGTCATCCCACCGTATTTCATCGTTTTAGCGGCTTCTTGGTTCAGTCTACGCGACATTTCTGCGTCATCACTGTTAATGGCCACGGTAACACCGGCATTCGTCATGATTGCCGCGTTATACGGAATAGCATCTTTCACTTCATACTTGTAGGCCCACCAGTCACTGAAGGTTGACCCGCCCACACCATGAGCAGCCATCTTGTCAGCGACTTTATATCCTTCAAGAATGTGGGTGAAGGTGTTAATTCTGAAATCGAATTGTTCTGCTACCTTCATTAACATATTAATCTCACTCTGAACGTAAGAATGACTGGTAATGAAACGTTTTGATTCAAGGATTTCAACAAGTGTCTCAAGTTCTTCATCGTAGCGATAAGGCTGTTTAGAGGCTTTGAGCTGTTGGTATTCTCTGGCTCTTGTGAAATAATCCACAAAGACCTGTTCAACACCCATTCTCGTTTGTGGGAATCTGCTGAACGATTGCCAGTTCGACTGCTTCACATTTTCTCCTAAAGCAAACTTGATAAAGCCATCAGCTCCTTCAAAGAGTAAATTGTCTGCAGTTTCTCCCCATTTTAAGCGCAGAAGGGCCGATTGTCCTCCGATAGGGTTTGCTGAACCATGAAGTAACTGAGCGGTAGTAACACCTCCAGCGAGATTGCGGTACAGATCTAAATCTTTAGGGTCTACTACATCAGCCATACGTACTTCGGCAGACGAGTTATGACCTGATTCATTGACAGAGAGGGCACCGATGTGGGTGTGTTCGTCAATAATTCCTGCCGTTAAGTGCTTTCCAGTTGCATCTATGATTTGCGCCTTTTTTGACGTTAGATTTTGTCCAATTCTATAGATTTTCTGATCCCTAATATGAACATCTGTATTTTCAAGGATCTCTTCACCTGTCCAAACTGTAGCATTTTTAAAAAGCACCTCTTGCGCTTCAGGGAGCGCCTCATATCCGTGACCGACATTAGGGTACTTCACATAGAATTCAGGAGACGAAGAAGTTGATTCTTTCTTTTCGCTTGAAGTGTAAGCCGCTACTCTTGTGAGGGCTAATTCATGGCTTTCACCAGAAGTGTCTAACAATTTTCCGTTCAGTACTTCACCGTCTAGAACTCCTGAGAAACGCAGCAGCGTTCCGTTATCGGTGCTGATCGAAAACTGCAGTTGATCATCGGAATACGAAACTTTTGTGTTCAATTTATCCTCTCCTTGAGTAGCCTTTAAGCTTGGTTTGGTCAGCTTTCCTCCAAACTCAAGGCTATAGGTCACCCCGCTGTGATTCAATTCATAAGATCCACGTACATCTGGCGTATTTCGGTTTTCTAAAATATGTTTGTGTCCTCCAACCCAATGCTCGTACAGCGTAGCATCTTTATTGAAAATAGGGGCAGAGCTAAGCACGAAATTGGCCTGCATATTCGGTTTAAGTGCTCCAAGAATCGTTTGTTTACCGAGTAAAGAGGCCGGAACGGTAGTCAAAGCCGCTAAGGCCGTGCGCTCTGAAAGCCCTCTTTCAATGGCCTTAGAAACATTTTGGATTAAATCCTTCGGAGATTTTAATCCATGAGAGGTAAACGCAAATGGGATTTTTTCTTGCTCTAGAATGCTGGCATTAGCGGGCGCATTGTGCCAATGTCTCATATCTCTAATGCTAATGTACTCTGCCAAATACGGATCTGACACATCGTATGCATCTGGATAATTCACAGGAACGATAACCGTGCCTCTAAGCGTTTTTAGTTCTCTAGTGTATTCGTATTCGTCCCCTCCTCCGAGAACTGCCATATTCAGCCCAAATTGATCGGCTACTTTAAGTGCTCTCACTACATTTCCATTTCCGCCTGCCTCAAAAAATTGAGGTAGTTTTTGTTGCGAAATAAGAGCTTCTAGGGCCCGATCTCTTGTTTCAGCAGCACCTGACTGATACCATTTTAAATCGTGATTTACTTGACGCAGTAGCGCCATCGCCCCCATGAGCGACGAGGGATAGGATTGTCTTGACTGAACACTTTTTTGAAATGAAAAGAAACTACTCGATTGGGTGTCAAGAATGCGCTGTGCCAAGGATCCTTCGTCATCCAAAAGTACCGTTAACCCAGTACCTCGAGCGATACCATCGGCGTGATGTGTGTTCACTACACCGATTCCCGCCTCTCTAAGTTGTTTAGCATCCCTTTCAGAATAAGAGAAATGGTCAACAGCTTGCACTTCGGGTCTAATGTGGTCGTTCCAATAAAAGCCTTCACGGGTAGGCTCGTATTGGGGAGATCTTCCGTTAGAAGACAAGCTTTTAGGTTTGTTTACGCCAAAGGTGCTAAAGGCATCGATGAATGATGGATAAATGTAAAGCCCGGTCGCATCTTCGATTACCGTGTTTGGGGGTAACTTGACGTTTTTCCCGACAGCTATTACTTTTCCATTTTGGATTAATAATGTGGCGTTAGTGTATTGCGTATCAGGATCTACTTGAATAGTGGCTCCTGTAAGCGCATGATAGTTAGAGTTAACCGATTTAACCCCTTCACTGACAGGAAAATAGTCTTGAGAAAAGGCAGCCCAAGAAAAGAAAAGGGCTGCTACAACAAAGGCTTTTTTCATAGGTAAAGATTTAATCTTCATTTTGATTTGGATCAATTAATTCAAGCTGAAAAATGAGATCAGCATCTGGTGGAATAACTCCTCCGGCACCTTGAGATCCATACGCAAGGCCTGAAGGAATCTTGATAAGTCTTTTCTCACCGTAAGACATATTAAAAACAGCTTCTTTAAATCCAGCAATCATCGGAGCGCTTGGGTCTACAGTCATCATTAGTGGCATGAACTGACCTCGGTGCATCGCATTGATCTGCTCAAAATTTTGATCTTTTTCAGCGATTCCTGCAATATTCGTATCGAAGAGTTGTCCGTCAACAAGCCAGCCGGCATAATTCAAACCAATTTGAGCTCCTGAATCTGGCTTTCCGCCTGTTGGCGCCTCGAGAACCGTGTATTGTAATCCGCTTTCAGTGGTGACTACATCATCAGATTCGAAGGTCATTTTAATGCTCAAGGCACGCTCCTCTCTAAATTTAGCATAGGCCTCTTTTTCGGCCTCAATGGCCCCGAAGTAGTCATCTAAAATACCATTGGCATCGAATGCCTCTGCCTCGCTACCTACGCGAACAATTGCCACGGATTGCAAAACAATACTATCAAGAGGTTTGTCGGTCGGATCGGTGGCAACAGTAGCGATAGAGTCTAAAACGGCTTCTCCTTTGATTAATTTACCAAAAACAGTGTGCCTTTGGTCTAGCCACGGGGTTTCTTTATGCGTGATGAAAAATTGACTTCCGTTGGTGTAAGGCCCTGAGTTAGCCATAGATAGTATTCCTTTACCGCTGTGGGTTAGACTTTCGTCAAACTCATCCTTAAAACGATACCCTGGACCTCCTTGACCTGTGCCTGTAGGATCTCCACCTTGAATCATAAAGTCTTTAATAACTCTGTGAAATACGGTATTGTTGTAGTACGGCTGATTGGCGTAATTGTCGCTTACGTATTTGCTGTTACCTTCAGCCAAGGATACAAAGTTGGCTACCGTTACTGGAGTTTTATCCGCATGCAGCTCTAGAATCATTTCGCCTTTGCTTGTATTCATCACAGCGTAGATTCCATTTTCTAGGTCACCATACTTAGAACAAGATATAATGAGGGTCCCTAGCATTAATAAGAGTCCAATTTTTCGGAAGTTTAAATTCATTGATAAGATTTTAGAGTGGATAAATATTCAGGTAATAAAGACCTAAAATACGCTAATGTTTCTGATAATGATTGTTCGCTACGACCTCCAGCAGCATTTTTGTGTCCGCCCCCGTTAAAATGCTTTCGCGCAAAGGTATTGACGTCGAAGTCACCCGAAGATCTAAAAGAGATTTTGATCATTTGGTCTTCGGCATTTTCAATAAAGATGACAGAGAAAGAAATTCCTTTTAATTGCAATCCCATGTTCACAAAACCTTCAGTATCACCTTTTTTAAAGTGACACTCTGCTTTGTCTTTCTCAGTGATATACATCAAAGCAGTAGCATGAGAGGTAATGACTTCGAGACTTTCAATTGCTCTTCCCATCAACTTGAAACGACTGAGATGACCTTGATCGTACAAGGCTTGTGCGATGGATGTTTTATCGGCACCATGATCTACAAGTTCTGCGGCTACGCGTAAAGTCGTTGCAGTAGCTGACGGATATTTGAAGGAGCCTGTGTCTGTCATGATCCCGGTGTAGAGACAACTGCTAATAGCAGGTGTTAACGCTTCGGATCCCCCTAACTGTGTAATTACATTGTATACCATTTCACAGGTTGAGCTCATAGCGGTATCGCTATAAGTGATCGTGGCGTAGGCTTTAGGATCGATGTGGTGATCTATCATAATGGCTTTGCCCTCAGATTCTGCCAATACGCTCTCTAGGAGTCCGGCGCGAGATAAATCATTAAAATCTAACGTAAACACCAAATCTGCAGCGCGTATCAGCGAAGAAGCGCTATCGAGGTTTGACTCAGCAATAACAATCTCATGGGCTCCGGGTAGCCATTTTAAGAAATCCGGAAAATCGTTCGGCGAAACAACGGTACAGTCGTGTTGTTGGGTATTTAGAAAGTGCTGTAAGGCGAGGCATGAGCCTAGGGCGTCACCATCTGGGTTTTTGTGTGGAATCACCACCGCTTTTTTGGGCGCATTTAAAGCACTTTGAAGTTCCCTTAAGGGTAATAAACTCATAACTTCGAAGATACAATTAATTTGAGTCTGCTCTTGTAAATTGAGCAGCTTTAAAAAGCGCTTCGATATGAAAAACCGATTTAAAAAGGTCTGCTTACTATGCTTTGTGGTTACAGCTATAATCGGATGTACCGCCAACAAAAAAGAGGCTGAGCTAGACATGCTACCGCCAGCTGAAAATGTGTTTAGACTCAGCTTTGGATCTTGCAACAACCATCTTGAGCCCAATGCGCTGTGGGACGATATTTACAATGCCAAACCTCAGGTTTTTGTATGGGGTGGAGATATCATCTACGCCGATACCGATCAGGTGAATAAAATAGAATCCTATTACAGCGAACTAGCACAACTACCTGCTTATGCGAAATTGGCGTCTGAGGTGCCTATTTCAGGAACCTGGGACGATCACGATTACGGTTTAAATGACGGAGGTGCCACCTTTGAAATAAAAGATGAGAGCAAAGAGGCTTTGCTTCGTTTTTTAAAGATCCCAGAAGATCATCCGGTAAGAAGTCACCCCGGAGTGTACCACAAGCAGCAGATTTCGTATGAGTCACACACTATGGCTATTCTTCATCTAGATACGCGCTATTTCAGATCAGAGCTCACAGAAGGCGAAGGCGATATGCGATATAAACCAAGCGTTTATGGAGAAGGTACGATGTTGGGGGAGGCTCAATGGGCCTGGTTGAGCAATGAAATTAAGAACAGCAAAGACGACTTCATCGTAATTAATTCTAGCATCCAAGTAGTTTCGGCAGAGCACGGATTTGAAAAATGGAACAACCTACCACACGAGCGGGATCGATTACTAGAGCTCATTGAAAGCTCGCCAGTTCCTGTAGTCATCTTATCTGGCGACCGACATATCTCTGAGTTTTCACTCCTAAAGCCAGATGCCAAAAGAAATTTTCCACTCTTGGATTTTACTTCAAGTGGTTTGACGCATTCGTACAGCGGATTTTCTGGCGAGCCTAATACCTATCGTGTAAAAGAAGTAGTCTCTACAACGAGTTTTGGTATACTTGATTTTGACTTCGATTCGAAGGCGCTTCACGCCTACATTGTCGGAGATCAAGGTGAGGTTTTCGAATCCTTAGAAATAGAATTCTAAAATCGCCGTACTTTTGCAGAAAAATTAAGCACTATGTCGGGTACCCGAACTTTTACAATGATTAAACCAGATGCGGTTAAAAACCAGCATATTGGAGCCATTTTAGAGCGTATTACAAGCTCTGGATTCAAAATAGTAGCCATGAAGCTTACGCAGATGAGTGAGCGTGACGCTTCACTTTTCTATGCGGTGCATAAAGAGCGTCCTTTCTTTCCAGAATTGGTTTCTTTCATGAGTAGTGGTCCAATCGTGGCCGCGATATTAGAAAAAGAAAATGCTGTTGATGACTTCAGAATGCTCATCGGAGCAACCAATCCTGCTGAGGCAGCTGAAGGGACAATCAGAAAAATGTACGCTACTTCGATCGGAGAAAATGCCGTACACGGATCTGACAGTGATGAAAACGCAGAAATAGAAGCTGCATTCCATTTTTCAGGTAGAGAGCAGTTCTAATCAATACAACTGTACTGTTTCAATATAGTCGCCATCCAACGCCTCGTTGAGCATGGCGATTATTTTTTTTCGCCCATAGCTGAGTTCTTCTCTAAGCACAGAAGAACTGAGGTATACGTGTAACGCCTTTCCTTTCAAAGTAACTCTGTTGGTGTAGTGTGCGACTCCTGAACCCATCACCTCAGGCCAAAGACGTATAACTTCTGCTTCCACCAAACCTTTTTCTAGCTTGTTGGTAGCGATAAACTGCTTGAGTACGTCTGCAATAGATTGTTCTTCGTCCTTACGCATAATCTAGCTCAATCATTTGATAAGATTGTTCAGTGCGTTTTACCACACTTTCGGTACGCTCTTTATTGGTGTCACTTATAAAAAGTTGTCCAAAGGAACCATTTTTTACCAATGCTACAAGGCGTTCAACGCGTTGGTCGTCTAATTTGTCGAAAATATCGTCTAACAAAACAATGGGCTTCTCTCCGCTGCGCTCTTTCAAGAAATCGTACTGCGCAAATTTTAAAGCAATGAGAAAGGTTTTTTGCTGACCTTGGCTCCCGAATCGCTTCACTGGGTGATCGTTCAACTGAAACAAAAGATCGTCTTTGTGTATCCCTTCTGTGGTGTATTGCGCCATGCGGTCTTTTGCTCGAGAATCACGTAAGAGGGTCTCCATGCTTTGAGTGTTCAAGGCCGAATGGTATTCTACAGATACGATTTCGTTGGGTTGCGGGCAGATCGCTCTGTATTGGGCTTCAAAAAAGGCACTGAATTTTGAAATGAAAGCCGTTCGTTTTTCATGTATAAGTTGAGCTGGAGCAATTAATTGCTCGTCGTAAACCGAAAGAGTGGTATCATCAAAGGTGTGATTACTTGAAAAATACTTAAGGAGGGCGTTGCGCTGTGATAGGATTCTCTGATAATTAAGAAGTGCTTCTAGGTAATCGGGGTAAAGCTGTGAAAGAATACTATCCATGAACTTTCGGCGCACCTCGCTTCCCTCAAGGATGAGGTCTCTATCGGTTGGTGAAATAATCACCATAGGGATGAGCCCAATATGATCTGTGATACGTTCATAGATCTTTCCGTTTCGTTTTACGGTTTTCTTAGTGCCTTTCTTGAATCCAATATATATCTGTTGTTCTTCTCCGTTACGATCGAACGACCCTTCTAAGGTGAAGAAATCTTGACCGTGTTTGATGTTTTGAGTGCTAATGGGGTTGAAATAACCCTTGGTAAAGGCAAGGTGGTAGATGCTATCGATTAGAGTTGTTTTACCTATACCATTAGGCCCAACGAAACAGTTGATGGTATAATCGAGATCGTACTTGCCGATTTCGATGTTTTTGTAATTAATAAGCTCTAATCGTTTTAGGTGCATCGCAGGTGGTGAATCGCGTAAAATTAAGCATTGTTACTCAAGCGAACGATTCAGATAAAAATTCTATTTTTGCGCATCAAAACGCAATTCAAATGGCCAGTTATAAACGCAGAGGATACAAGAAATCAAAGCAAGAAGAAGTAGCTTCAGAAGCACAGGTTCAAGACAGTCAAACCGCTGAGGTATTTTCAGCACTAGATTCTGGAGCTTCTAAGACAGAGGCTTGGTTTTCAAAAAATCAGCGTCCGATTCTAGGAGGTATTATTGCATTGGCAGTAGTGGCTCTTGGATTCTTCGGGTACACAGAATTTATTCAGGCGCCCAAAGAGAAAGAAGCGGCAAACGAATTGTACTATCCACAGCGCTATTTAGAGCAGGCCCTTGAACCTGGTGCCGCAAAGGATTCTCTTCTTAATCTTGCCTTGAACGGAGCTGAAGGAAAATACGGATTCTTAGATATCACCTCTGTATACTCGAACACTAAGGCTGCTGACATCGCCTATTACGGAGCTGGAATGGCGTCTTTACATTTGAATCAATACCAGGATGCGATTGCCTATCTGTCAGAATTTTCGGCTTCTGATGATCTTTTAGGAGCCCTGGCAAAAGGCGCTTTAGGTGATGCGTATGCCGAACTTGAGTCTTACGATAAGGCTATGGCCTCGTATCAAGCCGCCATCGCTCATGCAGATAATGAATTCTCTACTCCCATTTATTTGAAGAAGGCAGCGCTATTGGCCTACCAAATAAACGACTTGTCAAAGGCTAAATCTTTAGCTGAAGACTTGAAGGAGCGTTTTCCGGATAGTCCTGAGAGTGTAAATATTGATGGATTAATCGGATTGGCTTCAAAATAAATTATGGCCACCCACCAGCGAAATTTTGATGAGCAATATCATCAGCTAAAAGGGGAAGACTTCAGTGCTAAACGTATACTCGTCATTACCGCTGAGTGGAACAAAGAGATCACTGATAATTTAACGAGGGGTTGTGTCGATACCTTGCTTGACCAAGGCGTTGATGCATCAGGTATAACTCAAATTCAAGTGCCTGGAGCTGTTGAACTGGTGTATGCCGCTGCAAAGCATTACGATGCTAAGACCTACGATGCTATTGTGGTTATTGGCTGTGTAATAAGAGGAGAGACCTCTCATTTTGACTACGTGTGTAACTCGGTTACTGATGGGGTTACCGCCTTAAACTTAAGAGGTGAAATCCCTGTGATTTTCTGCGTCTTAACAGACAATACCATTGAGCAGTCTCGAGCTAGAAGTGGGGGTAGCCTTGGAAATAAAGGTGATGAAGCTGCTCTTGCCGCTCTTAAAATGAGTCTTATTTAAGAGGTTGTTTATCCCTTTCACGGATTCCTCTCAGGAGTTTCTTATCTTTAGTTATGGCTTTTCTAAGAATGAAATCCAACAAGAAGTTTGAATACCAACCGCGGTATTATAAGGGTAAAGAATCTCCCTATAAAATGACGCATCGATTTGATGCCTATCGCTCTACTGCTCAACAAACGAGAGGCTTAAAGAATAAGCTTTTGTGGGCGCTCGAAGATCTTGGTAACAAAGAATCCTCACGCGAATCAAATCGAAGAGTGCTGCTCATCGCGGTAATTCTGTTTTTTATCTTCTTTTGGATCATGGGGTTTGATTTCGGGATATTCTTTTCAAGCAATGGCTGAAATTCAGAAACTTCCTGACAATATTGCCAATCAAATAGCTGCTGGTGAAGTCGTGCAGCGACCAGCTTCAATCGTCAAAGAGTTGCTCGAAAATGCCATTGATTCAGGAGCTGATCGAATCGAACTCCGACTCAAGGCTGGTGGAATTGCACTCATTTCAGTACTCGATAACGGTTCTGGGATAGAATCTGATGAATTGGCTTTAGCTTTTGAACGTCACGCCACTTCGAAACTGCGTACTGCAGACGATCTTTTTAACTTGAGTACCAAGGGATTTAGAGGGGAGGCACTGGCAAGTATTGCCGCTGTGGCCGATGTCCATTTAGTGTCTAAGAGAGAAGGCCGTACAAATGCCTTTCAGATTAAGTTTAAAGGGGGCAAAAGTGAAGGGATTGAAGAGACGGCTTTTTCAACGGGGACTTCAGTGAGTGTGAATCATCTGTTTTATAGTATTCCCGCACGGAAGAATTTCTTGAAATCTGAATCTGTTGAGTTAAAACACTGTTTAGATGAATTTCAGAGGGTAGCACTTTTACACGAAGAAATTCACTTTCAATGTTATCACAATGATGCCCTTGTTTACGACCTTCCGATAAGTACTAGACGCCAAAGAATTGTACACCTGTTTGGTACAAAGTATGCGGAGCGCCTCGTTCCGATTCAAGAGAAAACGGAGCGTTTTGTATTGTCGGGTTTTATCCTCAAGCCAGAGTTTGCGCGCAAAACTAGAGGCGAGCAATTTTTCTTTGTTAATAAGCGTTTTGTGCGTAGCCCATACCTGCATCGTGCGGTGGTTGAAGCCTTTGAGGGACTGTTGCTCTCGGGATACCATCCGGGGTATTTCATAGAAATCGAAATCGAAAAAGCTGCGATTGATGTTAATATTCACCCCACTAAGACTGAGATTAAGATTGATGACGAATATCATGTGTTTTCGGTGCTTCGTGCAGCGATCCGTCACAGTTTAGGACGTTACCAGATTAATGCACCAATTGATTTTGATTTAAATCCGGCACTTAACCCTAGCTACAAGCAAACCATTTCTGAAGCTAAATTTCCAAAAATTAGCGTCTCTTCGACCTATAATCCCTTTCAAAATGAAACTTTCGAAAAGGCAGATTTTAGTGAGGTTTACATTGAGACAGAGGCTGAACAGATTCGCTTAGATCACCAGATGGGACAACATGAAGCGCTATTGCAGTTGGATGGGGTTGTGCCGCTTCAATGGGACTCAAAATTTATTGTTGTTCCTCAAGGAGAGAAACTTCTTGTGGTGGACCAATACAGGGCTCATCATCGCATTTTATATGAATCCTTACTGAAAAAGATGACGGTTGACCATGTAGGATCGCAACAGCTTTTATTCCCTGAAACCTTATCTCTTGACCCTCACGAAATTGAACTACTTAAAGAGATAGGCAATACGCTTTCGGATTTAGGATTTGACTACGAGTTCCAAGAGTCTGATATCGTGCTTAAGGGTGTTCCTGAATTCTTTCCAGTGAACGAGGCTTCAAAGGTTTTTAAACATTTTATAGAAGAAACTAAGCTTGCTGAGGATGAAGTTGCACTCTCAACGGCAGACCTGGTAGCCCAG
>JALQTJ010000025.1 GCA_023264015.1 Flavobacteriaceae bacterium
AAGCACCGCAGCAGATCGTTTTTCTAGCATCAATGTGGCATTAGAATACGGAAGTAGAGGAACCACCGATAATGCATTATTGAAAGAGTCATTCTTTGGCATAAATGTTGGATTATCGTTAAGTGATCGCTGGTTTGTTAAAAGAAGAATCAATTAACCTCAAAAAATAGTATTTTCACGACCTTAAAATCACTAACACAAACCGTTATGAGAAAGAATGTATTTTTTGCTGCCATGGCTTTGTCGTTGGTCTTTTCTATGGCCTTTGGCCAAGCTCAGAATCAAGAGTGTTTGACCAATCTTTCTATTTACGTAGAAAGTGCAAAAGTTAAAAATTACGATGCGGCCTATGAGCCATGGAAGTTTACCTATGAAACCTGTCCAGAGCTCAACCGTGCAAACTACCTCTATGGAGAGCGCATCTTAAAGCATAAGATTGAAAATTCTGAAGGAGAAGAGCGTGCAGCCCACACGGCAATGCTTCTAAAGGTTTACGATGACGCGATGAAGTATTTTCCGAGTCGTTATCCGCTTGCCTCAGTTGTCATTGACAAAGTATTGCTTCAGCGTTCAGAAAAACTCATCGACGATGAGCAGATCTTCAGTCAACTCGATCAAGCCTTTAAGGCAGATCGTGCGAACTTCTCAAACCCTCAAGCCCTTTACTTGTACTTCTCAAGCCTTGTAGACTTGAATGCTTCTGGAAAGCGCGAGTTACAAGACGTTTTTGAGGTCTACGATGAGGTAGTGGCCAAGCTCGAAGAAGAGAATAAAAAATTAACAGATCAGATTGCCAAGTTGCTTCCGCTAGAAGAAGACGGATCGATCTCTGCCAAAGACAAAAGACGCCTTCAGGTGTACAGTACCAATTCGGCTTCGTTTGGTAAGGTTGCCGCGAGTGTCGACGCGAAGCTAGGGGCGCTTGCTGATTGCGAGAACCTTGTTCCGCTTTATGAGAAAAGCTACGAGGCGCGTAAGACAGATATCGGTTGGGTGAAGAGTGCTGTGGGCCGTATGTTCGGTAAAGACTGTACCGACTCACCGATGTTTAGAAAGCTATTTGAAGCGCAGATCGCGCTAGAACCATCGGCTGATGCCTACCTGTACGGAGGTACCTTGAAGCAAAAAGCCGGAGACATCCAAGGGGCTCTTGCAGATTTCAACAAATCAGCAGAGCTAGAAACGGATGCCTACAAGCGTTCAAACATCCTTTACAAGATTGCTACTATCGTTCGCAGAAACAACAAGGTTCAGGCGCGTAATTACTTGAATCAGGCAATCAAAGCGAATCCATCAAATGGTAGAGCATACTTGTTACAAGCGGCACTTTATGCTGATAGTGCGAACGAGTGCGGTGAAACGCAGTTTGATAAGAGAGCAGTATACTGGTTGGCAGCGAAAACCGCTGATCGTGCCGGACGTGTAGATCCATCCCTTAGAAGTACTGCTGCCAAAGCCGTTGAATCGTACAATGCTAAGGCTCCTTCTAAAACCGACATCTTCAATTCAGGAAGAGCGGGTGAAGTAATTAGCTTCTCATGTTGGGTAGGTGGTTCTGTGACCATCCCGTCATTATAAGCTCATGCTCGTTAAGGGCGTGTCTACATCAATAAGATTTCAAGCCACGGCTTTCGCCGTGGCTTGCGTTCTTTTAAGCTGTACCGATTCGTTTCAAAATCCTGAATTGAGCAGTGAAGAACGCCGTTTACCTGCGGCGATTTCAGAAAACCTCAAGTTGTATTACACCGAGTCGGTTCGTCCTATAGATCTTATCGAATCTGATTCAACGCGAATCGTCGCGGTTCTTGAGAGCAAACGCAATGAGAATTATGAAAATCGTGCATTTCGTTTTCAGCGTTTTCCTGAAGGGATCGAGATCACGTTGTTCAACGACCAAGATCAGCCTACCGAAGTGGTGGCAGACTCTGCTTTGTATTACCTAGAAACGGGCATTCTGAATCTTATGGGTGACGTAAAGGTGTACTCCTTTGATGGAAAGAGGCTCTTTACCGACCAGCTCTACTGGGATAGAGAATTGGCCTGGGTGTATAGCGAGAGTAATTTTCGATACGAGAACCCCGAAGAGAAAACCGAGATGACAGGCAAAGGCATGCAGTTTAGCCGTGATTTCTCGACCTTCGAGGCCCTTCAAACGAGTGGTGTGCTCGAACTTTCAGAAACTCCGTCTGAGATCCAAGAAGACTAGTATCTTTATCTTATGATACGACTCTTACGTTACACCGAATACCTTTACTTGATCGTAGCCTTTTTTGCAGGCTATAGGCTCATAGAATTATTAGGTTCAGATAGCCAAGAACGCCTCATTTTTGGGCTGTTCTTCGTAGTCTCTATTGGGATGTTTTTGTTTAGACGCAACTACCGCAAGAAATTCGAAAAGCGCGAGCGCGAAGCGCAAGACCGCTAAACGCATTACCCTTTGAGCTCTTACATCTTAGTCATTGTAGTATCCCTTTTACTCTCTGCCTTTTTTTCGGGTATGGAGATCGCTTTTGTTTCTGCGAACCGCATTCATATAGAGATTGAAAAGAAGCAAGAGGGCTTCTTGGCAAACATTCTCAGACGATTGACTGCTTCTCCGGCTAAGTTTATCGCCAGCATGCTTATTGGGAACAATTTGGCCCTGGTAGTCTATGGTTATTTTATGGGTAGGGTGCTCTTGTCGATCCTGCCCCAAGGAGGTCCTTTAGACCCGTATTGGCAGCAATTGGTCTTTTCAGAGTTTCAGCTGCTCACCCATACGGTGATTTCTACCTTGATTATTCTTTTTACTGCAGAGTTCACCCCAAAGGTGTTTTTTCAAATTTATGCAAACACGCTGCTTAAGGCCTTGGCGGTTCCGGCTTATGCGTTTTTCTTGCTCTTTTCTGGATTTTCTTGGCTGGTAATCCGCTTTTCGGATGCGCTTTTAAGGCTCTTTAAGGCAGACGGGATTGCCGAGACCGAGGTGTTTAGTAAGGTCGACCTTGGAGATTACATATCGCAGCAGATACAATCCGCCAACGATGATCAAGAGCTTGATTCTGAAATACAAATATTTCAAAATGCCCTTGAATTTGCAGAAGTCAAGGCACGCGAGATTATGATTCCGCGTAATGAGATCACAGCAATAGAACTGCACGATCCGATTGATGAATTGAAAGAACTCTTTATCGAAACAGGGTACTCGAAGATTCTCGTGTATCGCGAAACCATAGACGATATTATTGGGCAGGTCCACACTTTTGATCTCTTTAAGAAACCACGTGCACTTCGCACCATCACACGTCCGGTCGAATATGTCCCTGAAACGATGTTGATTCACGACATCCTCAACCAACTCATTAAAAAGCGTCGCGGAATCGCAGTGGTACTCGATGAATATGGGGGAACATCAGGTATGCTGACGATTGAAGATATTGTCGAAGAGTTATTCGGTGAGATTGAAGACGAACACGACACCGTTGAGTACACCGAAGAACAGCTTGATGAGAATACCTATCTCTTTTCAGGAAGGTTAGACGTGGATTATGTCAATGAAAAATACAAGCTTGACCTACCCGAAAACGACGAATACGAAACGCTAGCCGGATTGATCATGAGCTTCACCGAAGAGATTCCTGAAACGGGTGCCGAAATTCGCAGTCAAGGCTTTGTTTTTACCGTCGTTGAAGTCTCTCAAACACGTATTGAGAAAATCCGCGTTCACTGTGTTGAAGACGAGGAGTAAACATTTCTGTTTTTCGCAGAAAATGGGTACTTTCGCTCCTCTTTGAAAACAGTTGAATAATGGCGATTTTAAATACCATTCGTAAGCGCACTACCGTTTTGATCATTGTGATTGGATTAGCGCTTTTCTCGTTTGTGATATCGGGTATCTTTACTAGCAGCACCTTCCAAGGTCAGGGCGGATACGTTTCTTCGATTGCTGAGGTAAACGGCACCCCTATACCTATTGAAAAATTCCAACAAAGTCTTGAATTGGCAAACCGCACTTACGGTTCTGCTTTATCGAATTCTGCTATGATTTCGATGGTAGTAGAGCAAGAAATTCGCGGCGTTTTAATGGACCAACAATTCGACAAACTCGGTTTAGAGGTTGAAGGCGATCAGTTGTTAGATTACATTGAGGCATCGGCTTATGCAGACGTTCCTGAATTTCAAGACGAATACGGTCAGTTTGATCGCTACAAGTTTAAAGCAGCTATTGCAGAGTGGCGTGCGACCAACCCGGCTCAATACGAAGCATGGTTAAACGACGAGTCGCGTTTCGTGCAAGCGGCAAAAGAGCGCATTTATTTCACCTTGGTACAGGCCGGTCTTACCGCTACTAAAGTAGAGGCCGCAACCACCTTTAAAGTAGAAAACGATAAAGTAAGCTTTGAATACTTACATCTTCCGTACAATACCGTGGCTGATTCATTGGTGAAAGTTACCGATGCAGACATTAAGGCTTATGTGAGCAAGTACCCTAATCGCTTTAAGCAAGAGGCTGAGCGTGACTTGCGTTATGTGTATTTCAAAGATGTTCCTTCTGAAGAAGATGATGCTGCCGTACTCGATGCGATCACGGCGCTTTTAGAGCCTTCAGAAGAATTTGATAGCAACAGCAATACCAATGTAGTTCGTGAGAGCTTTAAAGACACTGATGATGTAGCCGCTTTCTTAAGCCGTTATTCTGATGTCGCCTATGACTCCGTTCCAAGACCACGTATTCAGTTGCCAGTAGAACACGCAGATGCCATTACGGCGCTAGCAGTCGGAGAATCTTACGGACCTTACAAGCACAATGATGCTTACAAGGTGAGCCGTATGATGGATTACATTAAAGGAGGTAGCGTAAGAGCACGTCACATTCTTATCGCCTATGAAGGTGCTGAGCGTGCAGCGTCAACGATTACAAGAACCAAAGAAGAGGCCCGTTCAAAGGCACGTGAATTATTGCGTCAAGCCCGCAGTGAAGAAGTAGTTTTTGCACAATTAGCAAGAGACGAGTCAGATGGGCCAACCGCTAGCCGTGGAGGAGATCTTGGATACTTCCTTAACGGTGATATGGTAGACGCCTTTAATGATTTTGTGTTTGCTAACGCTATCGGAGCCATCGGAATGGTAGAGACTCCTCTTGGATTTCACGTAGTAAAAGTAGAAGATAAGCGCGATGTATATCAAGTAGCTACCCTCGTTCGCAATATCGAGGCTTCAGAAACTACTTTGAACAAGCTCTTTACGGATGCGACTACATTCGAAATGAAGACGAAAGAGAGCGACTGGAGACAGTTTCCGATTATCGCTAATGACTTAGGGTACACCTTCAACCCAATCACTAAGCTTAAAGCTTTTACTGAGAATCTTCCAGTTCTTGGGGCACAGCGCAGCATTGTGAAATGGGCCTTTAATAATGATACGAACATCGGCGATATCAGAAGATTTGACCTCGCCGACGGATACGTCATCGTTCAAGTGGTGAAAGAACGCAAAGAAGGTCTTCAGGCTCCCGAAGATGTTTCTCCTCTGGTTATCGCACAGATTCGTGATGAGAAAAAAGCGGCACTTTTATTGAAGCAAAATGCGAACCAAAGCTGGACGGCTGCAGAGGGCAATGCTCAAGTTCAATCGGGGAGTGCTTCTGCTTTAAGCACAGAGGCTAGCGTTATTCCGGGTCTGGGTACAGAGCCTTTCGTAGTGGGTAAAGCGCTGACCATGGCTGAGCAAGAAGAGTCTGAGTGGTTAAAAGGCGGATTAGGATTGTACAAAGTACGTGTGACGTCGAAGACGCCTGCAATGGAACTTCCGTCAGTTGATCCGTTTGCCCGTTCACTTGCTGAAGAGCGTGTGGCTCAAGGTTCTCAATCTGCCTATGAAGCGCTCAAGAAAGCGGCAGATGTTGTAGACAATAGAGCGATCGTCTACTAAGATGAATAAAGTCTCAGAGCATACAGAGCTCTGAAAGCTTAACAATAGTATGATATCCCTTTTCTTTTAGAGAAGGGATATTTTCTTTTCGGGTAAATAGGGCGAAGTCTCCTCCCCAGCCCCCAAGTGAACTAAAGGTTCCTGAAAGTCCATCAAAAAGCGTTTGACCGATAGGATCTAGCTCAAGTTGACTGCCAATTAGATCTTCGTGTTGCTGCATGAGCTTCTCAAAATCTTTGAGTGATTGGGCCCGAATAACTGCTTTGGTGAGCGCACTGATCTCATTGATGAACGCCTTGTCGATGCCACGTTGTTTGTAATGGTTGATGGCTTCTCTACTGTCCATTTTTTGATTGAGGTAGACCAAGTACAGCTCCTCTAGAAAAGGCCAGTTCAAATCGATTTGTTCTACCGACACACCCTTTTCAGACCTACGGTAACTTATGGGCCCTTTGGCAACGGCACAAGCAATGTCGTAGCCGCTACCCCCAAAGGTCTTTTCTAGCAAGGTATACGGATCAAGTTCGAAGTACGAGGCTAGAGCGCTGATGAGGGTAGATGAGGTACCCAACCCCCATTTGCGGTCAAATTCAAGAGTACTTTCAATAGATAAACCTGACCTCAAAGCCTGTGGATTTAAGTGGCGTATCGCTTGAAAGATTTGAGTCAGGCGATCTGCCGTTTCGTTGGGTGTTACCGCGATAAGATGTTCTACATCGAACTGCCCTTCATACCAGATCTTTTGGTGGAGGTCTTTGGCTACCCAATGAATGCCCTCTTTTTGTTGCGTCGAAAAGCTAAAATGCTGCCCTAGTTGGGTGGGTAGCGCAAGGGCCAGTGCCCCGTCGAGCACGGCGTATTCTGCTGTAATCAGCAATTTTCCGTGGGTATAGAGCTGCCGATTTTGGATCATTGGCGCAATTGGCTAAGGGCCTCCTTTACGGCGGCGCTGCTTACCGTTTTATCCTTGAAATGTGCGACTAAGGTCTCTTTTTCTGCAGTACTTGCCCCTTCTGCATTTAAGAGATTGAGTAGGTGCATCTTCATATGACCTTTCTGTATTCCGGTGGTTACCAGTGAACTTACCGCTCCGAAGTTCTGGGCGAGACCGGCCACCGCGGTGATTTTCATGAGTTCTTCGGCCGAAGGATGATCCAAGAGGTCTAACGCCAACTTTACCATCGGATGCAAGGCAGTTAGCCCTCCAACCGTTCCTAACGCCAAAGGGATCTCAAGTTCAAAATGCAGCTCTCGATCTGGAGTAATTTCTGCCTTGGTAAGAGATCTGTATTGGCCGTCGCGGCTCGCATACGCGTGCACTCCGGCCTCTACCGCTCTGAAATCGTTACCGCTCGCAATCACGACGGCATCTATCCCATTCATGATGCCCTTATTGTGGGTCACGGCGCGGTAGGGTTCTGCCTGGGCGATCGCCACAGCACGGCAAAATTTGGTGGCAAATTCTACACCTTCTACGCCTTCATAGCCTAGCTGCTCAATAGGGCATCGCACCCATGCGCGCACTACACAGTTTGGTACATAATTGCTCAATATGCTCATCACCACCTCTGGGGCCTCATCGGCGGTAAAGGTTTCTTGTGCCTTTAAGCGAAAATCTTGAGCCAATTGCTCGAGGCAAGAGTTGATGAAATTCGCGCCCATGGCGTCTTTCGTCTCGAAGGTGAGTGCGATATGGTAGTATCCGTCTAAGGCAGCCGTTTTATCGACAAGGTCAAGACGCTTGATGCCCCCTCCGCGTTTCTCCATACTCGCACTGAGGGGTTGTAGGCCTTTTAAAAAGGAATCTCGATGGGTAGTGAAGAAGTCAAAGAGACGTTCGCTTTCTCCGTAGTAGTTCAGGTGTACATGACCGACCTTCTCGGTACCTACAATTTCAGTGTGAAATCCGCCTTTGTCGAGCCAAAACTTGGCCGCCTTGCTGGCGGCAGCCACCACTGAGCTTTCTTCGATCACCATGGGGATGGCGTACACCTTCTTGTCGATCAAAAAGTTTGGAGCAATAGCAAAAGGCAAATAGTAATTCGCTAGGGTATTCTCGATGAACTCATCGTGAATTTCTTGAATCTGAGGATCGGGGTGGGTGTAGGTTTTAAAAAGGGCCAATGCCTTTTCAGGATCGCTGGCAAAGGTCTGTGCCAGCCATTGAGCCTTTTCTTCTTTCGATTTCTTAGAAAAGCCGCTGATAATCTCTTTCATAGACAGGTCTTCTGATCAAAGATACGCATTAGGCGTGCTTTCACATTCTCGAAATTAATTAGTAAACTTGACGCTCTTATAAGTTCTCTTTACATGAAAAAAAGCATCATATGGTTGCTTGCAAGTATTACGCTTGTTCTCAATGCACAACAGCAGCAGATTACTCTAGAAGAAATATGGTCAGGAGCCTTCTCTACTAAGGGGATTGCTTCAATTCGCTCTCTGAATTCAGGAGAGCAATACACAACCCTTGAATACAACGAGGGTCAAAGTCAGATCGTGGCCTACGACTATAAGACCATGAGCAAGCAAGGAGTGTTGCTTTCTTCAGGAGGAGAGGTTCCTAGATTCAGCACCTATGCCTTCAATCGAGATGAAACCAAGATTCTGATTGCCACAGAGCGCACCCCTATTTTTCGTCGCTCTTCAGAGGCAGTTTACTATATCTACGAGCGCGCCAATCAGCGCCTTACCCAAATCAGTAGCGACAAAATCCGTGTTCCTGCCTTTTCACCTGACGGAATACATGTGGCTTATGTGAAAGACAATAACCTTTATCTGTTCAATTCGAACACTGAAACGGCCAAGCAATTGACTTTTGACGGGGCGTATGGCAGTATTATTAACGGCCATGCCGATTGGGTTTATGAAGAAGAATTTTCGCTGGTTCGCGCCTATGAGTTCAATGCAAGCGGATCGCATTTGACCTATCTCAAGTTTGACGAGTCAGAGGTTCCTGAGTTTTCAATGGATATCTATGGTCAAAACCTGTATCCGTACGGGTATAAGTTTAAGTATCCAAAGGCAGGAGAGAAGAATGCCGTAGTTAAGGTCCATACCATTGAGTTGTCTTCAGGGAACGATCAAGAGGTTGGGCTTGAAGCTCGTGAGTACACCATGCGTATCTATGCCAAAAACGAGGCGTCTAAGATGGTCGTTCAAACCCTGAACCGTCATCAGAATCATTTAGAATTGCACGAGATCGACCTCAATACGGGTGCCACTTCGGTGTTGCTTGAAGAAAAAGATGAGGCCTATGTCGACATACACGATAACCTGACCTTCTTGTCGAACGATGATTTCATCTGGACCAGCGAGAAGGACGGATACAACCATTTGTACCTCTACAATGCTGACGGATCACTTAAACGCCAACTCACTAGTGGAGACTATGAGGTGACTGCCTTCTACGGTTACGACAAAAAGCGCAACCGCTTATTCTATCAGTCTACCGAGCCCTCTTCTATTGAGCGCGCCATCTATCGCATTTCGCTGAGCGGCAATTACAAAACGCGATTGACGCAAGAGGCCGGAACCTATGACGCTCAATTTTCTGCAGATTATTCGTACTTCATTGCGACCTACCAGAGTTCGACTACAGCTCCAGAATTTAGCCTAAGAGATCCTAGAAACGGAGCATTGATCAGTGTCATCAAAGACAATAAAGCGCTTGAGTCTAAACTTGAGAATTACGTAATGTCTCCAAAAGAATATGGTACACTCCGCGTCGGAAACAGCACCTTGAATATGTACATGATTCGTCCGGCTGATTTCGACCCAAATAAAAAGTATCCGCTCTTGATGTTCCAATACTCAGGACCGGGCTCTCAACAGGTGGCCGACCGCTGGATGGGAACCAACGATTATTGGCACCAGATGCTCGCACAACAAGGTTATGTGATCGCCTGTGTCGATCCTAGAGGAACAGGCTTCAGAGGGCGTGACTTTAAGAAAGTGACCTACCTCAATCTCGTGAAACTTGAAACCGAGGACCAAATTGCTGCAGCCAAAAAACTATCCGAATTGCCTTATATCGATGCCAATCGCACCGGAATATGGGGGTGGAGCTTCGGAGGCCACATGAGCACCAACGCACTACTTAAGGGGAACGATGTTTTTGAAATGGCTATCGCGGTGGCTCCCGTGACCAGCTGGAGGTTCTACGATACCATCTACACCGAGCGTTTCTTGCGTACTCCGCAAGAGAATCCTGGGGGGTACGATAATGAATCGCCTTTCAATTATCCTGAACTCTTAAAGGGTAAATTTCTATTGGTGCATGGTAGCGCCGACGACAACGTACACGTGCAAAATTCTATGCGCATGATTGAGGCCTTGGTTCAGGCCAATAAGCCTTTCGATTGGGCCATTTATCCCGATCGCAACCACGGAATTTATGGAGGCAACACCCGCCTGCACCTCTATACTAAGATGACACAATTCATACTCAACAACCTCTAGACCATGAACGATCAAGCCACTACATGGGGTCACCCTAAGGGACTTTTCTACCTCTTTTTTGCCGAATTATGGGAGCGCTTTAGCTTCTACGGAATGCGTGCATTGCTCACCCTGTACATGGTTGAAGTGGTGTTCGAGGCCCTTAGCAATAGAGACTTTGTGACGGCGGCGATTTACTCGTCTTACGGTTCTTTGGTTTATGCGGGTACCGTGATCGGAGGACGCATCTCAGACCGTTTACTCGGTATGCGCAAGTCTATTTTCTTAGGAGGAATATTGATGGCGATCGGTCACTTTGTATTGGCCATAGAACACAACATTGCCTTTTTCTTGGCCCTTTCTTTTATCATCGTGGGGAACGCCTTTTTCAAGCCCAACATCTCAACTTTTGTAGGGACGCTTTACGAAGACAACGACCCGCGCAAAGATTCAGGATTCACCATCTTCTACATGGGGATCAATCTAGGCGCCTGGGTTTCGCCTCTTTTATGCGGATGGCTAGCCGCTTCATATGGATGGCATTACGGATTCGGTCTCGCAGGAATCGGAATGGTTGCAGGATTGGTCTTTTTCTACTCAGGAATCAAAAAGGGAGTCTTCGGAGACAAGGGGCTACCCCCAGAACCTCAACTGCTTGAACAAAGGCAATTCGGACTGAGCAAGGAGCGCGTCATCACCCTATTGAGTGTGATCGCAGTGCCGCTAATCGCCCTTTTGATATCAGCTTACAATCCTATTTACAACGAAGACACCCTGGTTAACTTGATCTTTAAGGGCATCGGAGTATTCATCATCGGATACCTCGCCTATATCTTATACCAGGCATCGGAAGACGAGCGCAAAAAGCTTTTTGTGGCCATTTTAATCACTTTATTCATGACTATTTTCTGGGGCTTTCACGAGCTCTCGGGTAGTGTGATTACGCTCTTTTCGGCCCGTAATGTAGAACTGACTATTATGTCTGCTGCGCAAACCAATTCGTTGAACCCGATGTTCATCATCTTATTCGCGATTCCGATTTCGATGCTTTGGACATGGCTTTCAAAGCGCGGGCTTAACCCACGCACCCCCTACAAGTTCGGGTTAGGACTCGTGTTCGCAGGATTGAGTTTTTACGTCTTGGCCATCTCAGGAGTGAGCGCAAATGAAGAAGGATTCGTTCCTTTCAGTTACCTCCTAGTGATGTACCTGCTGCTTTCTGTTGGTGAACTCTTTATGTCTCCGGTTGGGCTTTCAAAGATTACCTCTCTTTCACCGAAGCGCATCGTTGCCTTCATGATGGGGGTATGGTTCTTGTCTTCGGCCTTTGCCTTTCAGGTGGTCGGATTCATCGGTAAGAAGCTCTCTGTAGAGTCGGGCTCAGATGCGGCAGATCCGTTGCAAACCTTGACGCTGTATACTGAAGGATTCGCACTCATCGCACAGTACTCACTGATCGCCGGAGTGGTGGTACTAGTCGCTTCTCCGCTGATCAAGCGCCTTATGGGCGAAGTACATTAAGAGTAGCACGGCTAGGTAAACCCAAAGGGTATCTCGCTTTTCAAATCCGTTCACCTCGACAAGCGGATGTAGCCCAGTTGTGGTCCATACGATCCCTTTAAATAGCAAAGAGAGAAGGTGCTGACAGGCTGTAGCACCCCATTCTCCTATAAGGGCAAAGATGCCGAGCAGAAGTACCCCAGGCATCAAAGGGATGAGTAGCAAGGAGCCGATCAGAAACCAATACGAGAACTGTTGAAATACCACCAAGCTGATGGGGCTCACTCCAAGTTGGGCCGCTAGACTCACGCCTATGAGGTAATACAAATACCTCAAAAGTCTGTTTTTAGGCTCAAAGGCCTTTAGGGGCTTGAGGCTAAGCACAATAAAGGTAACCGCCGTATAACTCATCAAAAAGCTCAGATTAAAAAGTAATGTCGGCTGCAATAGCAAACTCATAAAGGCCGAAACCGCGATCAGGTGAAGCTTCTGTTGCGGGCGCCTTAAAAGAAGTGAAAGCGCATAGAGACTAAAGATCAGTGTTGCTCGAACTACCGAAGGGCTGAGCCCTGTTAACGCAGCATATCCCCATAACAATAGAACAATAAATCCACTGCGATAGGGTTGAGGTAGCCAAAAGAGTAAGGCGCTTAATAAGGCATAAATAATACCTACGTGCAGCCCTGAGATGGCTAGTACATGAGTGGCTCCTAAGAGTTTGAACTGAGATTTTAAGTCCTCATCAAGCTGACTGCGGTCGCCCAAAAGTACTGCGGCCAGAAACCCGCTCTCTTTCTTTTTAATGCCTAGATCGGCCCAACGCTGGATCAGTCGCTGTCGAAGCGATGGCTGTCTAGCCGGTTCAACAAGGAGGTAGTCTTCTAGAAAGGCCCGCTCAATGTACTCGGTATATTTGGCCTCCATAAAGCGGAGTTTTGCGGCGTAGAGGGCACCCGTCTCTAGCGAATCTTTGCTGTAAATCACAATGTTTCCCGCGGCTCCCTTGGCCTGGAATCGATAGCGTTTGGGGCTTTGCCCCTCATAAGAGGTGACCTCAATAAGGCTCAGACCGTTCCATTGAGGTTTCGTTGGCGTTGCGCTCATTAGAAAGGCCCCGACTGCCACCCAAAAAAGGGCTAGGGTCACTTCTTCAACGAGTGCATTGGTGTAATAGCAAGCGACCACATAACTGCAACAACAAAGCAGTACAAAATAAAATGTGGGTTCGAAGTAGGAGGAGAGAAGAATTCCGCTACTGAGATAGGCGAGAAGCCTGTAGATGAGCAGAATGGGTGTTCTCATAAATGGCGGCTGCCGCACGGGTGCTGGCTCCTTTTTCTCCGAGCAGGGTTTTGAGTTCGGTATACTGTAGAAGCATGGCAGTGCGAACCTCTGCGTTTTCTAATCGTTTCAGCGCCTCTTTAAGCTTCATGGGGTTGCATTCGTCTTGAATGAGTTCGGTCAGACAGCTTCGATCTAGAATGAGATTTACAAGCGAGATATAACGCAGGGTAATCAGCCTCTTAGCAAGGGCGTAGGTCAGCGGACTTGTCTTGTAACAGACCACCTGAGGCGTATTGAGCAGGGCAGTTTCTAGCGTGGCTGTACCACTTGTGACCACTGCCATATGGGCTGCTTTAATAAGGGGTTGAGTGGCCCCGAATACCACCTTAACTTGATTGCTAGTGATCGCATCGTATAATCCTTTCTCTTGGCTTGGTGCTCCGGCGATCACGAATTGATAGGCGGGTAGCTCCACGGCCACCGCTTGCATTACGGGTAGCATGCGTTTAATCTCTTGAGTGCGGCTCCCGGGCAGCAACGCCACAATAGGTCGCTCGTCTAGGTGATGCTGTACTTTAAATGCTTCGGCTTCTTGAGGCTTATCGTCTAAGGCATCTAAAAGCGGATGTCCGACAAACTCCACCTTGTAATGGTGCTTGGCGTAAAATTCGGGTTCGAAAGGTAGGGTGACATACAAGTGATCGACGCTTGTTTTGATAAGTTCTACGCGTTTCGGACGAGAGGCCCAAACCTGAGGAGCAATGTAATAGTGCACCAAGAATCCGGCCTTTTTGGCCCATTTGGCGATGCGCAGGTTGAACCCTGAAAAGTCGATTAAAATAAGGGCGTCAGGCTGAAACGTTTCGATATCGGCCTTGCAATCGGCAATACGTTTCTTGATTTTAAGCAAGTGACGAAGCAACTCGAAAAACCCCATGAACCCCATATGCTTGTAATGGAAATCAAGCACGGCACCACTTTCTTGCATGAGGTCACCCCCCATAGCTCTGAAAGACGCATTTTCGTCCTTTTGGGCTAGGGCTTTGATGAGGTTAGACCCGTGCAGGTCACCTGAGGCTTCGCCGGCAATGAGGTAATACTTCAATGATTGCTTCTTAGGTTGACTCAAAGATAGCCTAATCCGCTGCAGCTATCTTGCGGTAAGCGGCTTAGATCTTTAGATCCCAAGAATTGATATGCGTCATACTATGATGCGCCGTGAGGTCAAACTGGGTAGGAACCACAGAGACGAATCCGGCCTCGAGTGCCGCGATATCGGTGTCTTCGCCTTGGTCGAGTAAAACAAAGTCTCCAGTAAGCCAGTAATACTCTTTTCCGGAGGGGCTCACGCGCTTATCGAATTTTTCTTTCCAGTTGGCACGTGCCTGACGACACACTTTAATGCCTTTGACGGCTGCGCCATCGGTTTTTGGAATATTGACATTCAGCACGGTGCCCTCTGGCATTCCCTTCTCAAGGGCCTCACTAACCAGTGTTTGTACTACGGCATGGCATGCAGAGAAATTGGCATTCCAAGAGAAATCAAGTAGCGAGAAGCCAATGGCCGGAATCCCTTCTACTCCTGCTTCAATGGCAGCACTCATGGTACCCGAGTAGATGACGTTGATCGAAGAATTCGCGCCGTGATTGATGCCTGAGATACAGAGATCTGGCTTGCGGTCTAAGATTTCGTGAAGTGCTAATTTGACACAGTCTGCAGGGGTTCCGCTAGTCGAATAGGCTTCGATATGAGAGAGACTTGAGTCGAGCTGCACCTTGTTTACCTCAAGGGTACTGTCGATGGTAATGGCATGGCCCATTCCAGATTGTGGACTGTCAGGAGCGACCACTACTACCTCTGCAAGGTCTTTTACACTTTCAATGAGATTTAAAATTCCAGGGGCGGTGATTCCGTCGTCGTTGCAAATGAGGATGAGTGGTTTCTTCAAGCTGTTAATTTTATTCCAAATGTAGCGAGAATATTGGGTTTACACCTCTCATTTTAATTAACTTAGAAAGCTAAAAGAATGCTATCGTAGTATGAAAAAGAATGTGGTTTTGGGGCTATTCGCTCTGCTTTTCGCTTTTGCGTCGTGCAGTTTTACCGAGTCTAAAGATTTTGAGACCGATAACAAAGACAAACTGCTTATCGATCTGATTACCTATGTACTAGAAAAAGGGCATTACAGCCCGAAACAGTTAGACGACGCCTTCTCTATTGAGATTTACGAACGTTTTATTGACGGACTCGATCCGCTCAAGCGTTATTTTCTAGAAGAAGATCTAAAGCGTTTTGAAGCCTATCGCTTAGACATTGACGATCAACTCAAAAATAAGGAGCTCGAATTCTTCGACCTGGTGCACCAAACGCTAGTGAGACGCATAGAAGAGGCTAAGGCTACCTATAAAGAGGTTTTAGCAGATCCGATCAAGTTCAAGTCGAAAGAAATAGAGGTCGATTATGACGGCCTAGTGTATGTCAGCACTAAGAAAGAATTAGAAGAGCGTTGGCTCGATCAACTGTCACTGAATTTATTGCCAGCCTATGAGTCAAAACTCGAACGACTGGCTCGCGAGCAATCGGTTGAGAAGGAAGAACTCGACAAGAAGTTTTTAAAAGAAGCTGAAGAAGAGGCGCGTCAAGAGTTAATCAAAACACTTGATGAATATTACACCTTTATCGATGAATTAGATCGCGACGATTACTTCGCCTCGTTTTTAGGAGCGGTGGCTGAGACCTTTGACCCGCATACGAGCTACATGGCACCTTCAGATAAAGACCGATTTGACATTTCAATGTCGGGCAAGTTTGAAGGAATCGGGGCTCGTCTACAGAAAAAGCCTGAGGGGACTACGATCGTAGAAGTGATTTCAGGCGGACCGGTGTGGCGTGGAAAGCTGCTCGAGGTAGGCGACCAGATTCTCAAGGTGCGCCAAGAAGAGGGTGACGCGGTCGATATTTCTGGAATGCGATTAGATGATGCTATTCTACTCATCAAGGGCCCGAAAGGAACCAATGTTTTTCTGACCGTGAAAAGGGTCACCGGTGTGGTTGAAGAGGTTGCGGTTGTGCGCGATGTAGTGGAGCTTGAAGAGAGTTACGCAAAGAGTACCACGATTGTTGACGAGGATCAAAAATTCG
>JALQTJ010000026.1 GCA_023264015.1 Flavobacteriaceae bacterium
GTTTTGGCTGGCAGCACGGGCCCTTTGAAATATGGACGGCTCTAGGTTTAGAAAAAGGAATCGAGCTCGCCAAAGCAAAAGGACATCAATTGCCCGAATGGATCAATGCACTTCATCAAAGTGGAGCCTCGGGCTTTTACGCGCTCGACCAACAACACACCACTTATTACAATCAAGAGGCTAACGCCTTTGAGCGCATTCCCGGAAGAGATGCCTTTATCATTCTCGACAACACGCGCAAGACAAGTAGCGTCTATAAAAATTCAGATTTCGAATTATTGGATCTCGGAGACGGAATCGTATGTGCAGAGTTCCGCTCAAAAATGAATACTATTGGAGCTGAAGTGCTCACTGGCCTCAACAAGGCAGTGGAGATAGCCGAGAATCAATTCGAAGGCCTCGTCGTAGGTAACCAAGGCGCAAACTTCTCGGTAGGCGCTAATCTAGGAATGATATTTATGCTAGCAGTAGAGCAAGAGTACGACGAGCTCCACATGGCCATCAAATACTTCCAAGACACCATGATGCGCATGCGCTATAGCAAAATTCCAGTGATTGCTGCCCCTCATGGAATGACCTTAGGAGGAGGATGCGAGCTCAGCTTGCACGCAGATCGTGTGGTTGCAGCTGCTGAAACCTATATCGGACTCGTAGAATTCGGAGTAGGTGTCATACCTGGAGGTGGAGGTAGCAAAGAAATGGCGCTACGGGCGGCCGACACCTTTAAGAAAGGAGACCTCGAGTTAAACGCGCTAAGAGAGTATTTCTTAACCATTGCCATGGCGAAAGTATCTACCTCGGCTTATGAAGCCTACGACTTAGGAATTCTTCAAAAGGGTAAAGACATAGTGGTGCACAATAGCGATCAACAATTAGCTACAGCTAAAGCCTATGCCCGTATTATGGCGGATCAAGGCTACACACAGCCCATCCACAGAAAAGACATAAAAGTATTGGGCAGACAAGCCTTAGGTGCCTTTTTAGTCGGAACAGACAGCATGGTCGCCGGAAACTATATTTCTGAATACGACAGAAAAATGGCCGACAAATTGGCCTATGTGATGTCGGGAGGAGATCTCTCTGCATCTACCGCAGTCAGTGAGCAATACCTACTAGATATAGAGCGTGAAGCTTTTTTGTCTTTATGCGGAGAACGCAAAACCCTCGAACGCATCCAGCATATGCTTAAAACAGGTAAACCCTTAAGAAATTAATTCAATGAAAACAGCATATATAGTCAAAGCCTACAGAACGGCAGTCGGAAAAGCCCCTAGAGGATTGTTCCGCTTTAAAAGACCCGATGAACTCGCTGCAGAAACCATGCGTTACCTACTCGATCAAGTTCCGCAGCTCGACAAGAATCGCATCGACGATGTCATTCTTGGAAGCGCAATGCCTGAAGCAGAGCAAGGCCTTAATGTAGCCCGATTAGTGGCATTAATGGGGTCTGACACAGAAAGTATTGCGGGAGTTACCGTTAATCGCTATTGTGCCTCAGGCCTTGAAACCATTGCACTCGCCACGGCGAAAATTCAATCTGGAATGGCCAATTGCATCATTGCGGGTGGAATGGAGAGCATGAGCTACATCCCTATGGGAGGATACAAACCCTCTCCTGATTATCAGAGTGCCATCACCGGACACTCTGATTATTATTGGAATATGGGACTCACTGCCGAAGAGGTAGCCAAGCAATACAAGGTCAATCGCGAAGATCAAGACCAATTTGCCTACGAGTCACACCAAAAGGCATTAGCAGCACTAGCTGAAAACAGATTTAAAGATCAGATTGTACCCATTACGGTTAGTGAAACTTATCTCGACACCAACCAGAAACGCGCAGAACGCACTTATGTAGTCGATACCGATGAAGGGCCAAGAGCCGACACTAGTCTTGACAAGCTTGCAAAATTACGCCCGGTATTTGCAGATGGAGGAACGGTTACCGCCGGTAACGCCTCTCAAATGAGTGACGGCGCAGCATTTACGCTAGTAATGAGCGAAGAAATGGTAAAAGAGCTCCAACTAGAGCCTATTGCACGCTTGGTAAGTTATGCGGCCACCGGTGTCCCACCAAGAATCATGGGAATCGGTCCAGTTGAGGCGATTCCAAAGGCCTTAAAAATGGCAAACTTGAAAAAGGACGATGTGCTCATTACCGAACTCAACGAAGCTTTTGCTGCCCAATCGTTGGCCGTTATCCGTGAACTCGAATTAGATCCTTCGACCGTAAACGTCAACGGTGGAGCGATAGCCCTTGGTCACCCCTTAGGTTGTACAGGAACCAAACTGAGTGTGCAGCTCTTTGATGAAATGCGTAAGCGCTCTTTGAAAGGAAAACACGGCATGGTTACGATGTGCGTCGGAACAGGTCAAGGCGCAGCAGGAATATTTGAATTTATTGCTTAAACCTATAGATATGGAAGAGAAAACAGCAACTACAGCACACATTAGAGGTGGACAGTTCATTGTCAAAACCCCTACTCCAGAGGCGATCTTTACCTTAGAAGATCTCTCTGAAGACCAGAAAATGATGCGCGAAAGCACCAAAGAATTCGCCGAACGCGAGCTATGGGCTCACTGGGAACGCTTTGAGAAAAAGGATTACGAATATACCAAGCAATGCATGCAAAAAGCAGGTGAACTTGGCCTATTGAGTATAGCGGTTCCCGAAGCCTACGGAGGTATGGGAATGGGATTTGTTTCAACGATGCTCGTTTGCGACTACATCTCTGGAGTCACTGGTTCATTTAGCACAGCCTTCGGAGCACATACAGGTATCGGAACCATGCCGATTACCCTTTACGGTACCGAAGAGCAAAAGCAAAAGTATGTTCCTAAACTCGCCAGCGGAGAATGGTTTGGTTCGTATTGCCTCACAGAGCCAGGTGCTGGATCAGACGCAAATTCAGGGAAAACAAAGGCGGTCCTCTCTGAAGACAAGACGCATTACCTCATCACGGGGCAAAAAATGTGGATCTCGAACGCCGGATTCGCCGATCTTTTTATTGTATTCGCCCGTATTGAAGACGACAAATACATTACCGGTTTCATCGTTGAGAACGACCCCAATAACGGGATCAGTTACGGAGAAGAAGAAAAGAAGCTAGGAATTCACTCCTCTTCTACGCGTCAAGTCTTTTTTAATGAGACCAAGGTACCTGTTGAAAACATGTTATCCGAACGAGGTAACGGATTCAAGATTGCTATGAATGCCCTCAATGTAGGCCGTATCAAACTTGCAGCAGCATGCCTAGACGCACAGAGACGTGTAATTAGAGAGGCTACGAAATACGCAAAGGAGCGCGTACAGTTTAAGACTCCTATTGCGAATTTTGGAGCCATCAAAGAAAAATTAGCCTTAATGGCCACTCAGTGTTACGTCGATGAATCGGCTTGTTACCGGGCTGCAAGTGATATCGAAAACAGCATCAACGCGAGACTCGCAAAGGGAGAATCGCATCAAGATGCCGAACTAAAAGGCGTAGAAGAATTTGCCATTGAGTGCTCTATATTGAAGGTAATTGTATCAGAGCACATACAAGACTGTAGCGATCAAGGGCTACAGATTTACGGAGGAATGGGATTCAGTGCAGATGCGCCTATGGAATCTGCATGGAGAGACGCAAGAATTTCTCGAATTTATGAGGGAACGAATGAGATTAACCGTATGCTTTCTGTAGGAATGCTGATTAAAAAAGCTATGAAAGGACACGTTGACCTCTTGACTCCTGCCTATGCCGTAAAAGAAGAATTGATGGGAATTCCTGATTTTGAAGTGCCTGATTTTAGTGCTCCGTTAAGCCAAGAGGTAGACCTTGTTAAAAGGCTTAAAAAAGTCTTCCTTATGGTCGCAGGTGCTGCAGTTGAAAAATTTGGAACCGAACTAGAATCACATCAAATGCTACTTATGGCAGCCGCTGATATTCTGATCGAAATCTATATGGCTGAGTCTGCGGTTTACCGCACCCTAAAAAACATCGATCGCTATGGTGCTAAAGCGCAGAAGGTGCAAATCGCAATGACTGAGCTCTATGTATTTAAAGCTGTAGAAACCATTACCACTAAAGCAAAAGAAGGTATCGCCTCTATTTCTGAGGGAGACGAACAAAAGGGCATGCTTATGGGTCTAAAACGTTTCACGAAATACCATCAATTGCCCAATATTGGTGCACTCAAGGAGGTGATTTCAGAAAACATTAAAGAAAAAGACGGATATACCTTTGATGCCATCGCTTAGTGCATGGCCCTACACAACGAAACAAAGGCCACAGTAATGTGGCCTTTTTTTATTGTGATTCATGACGAACCGCTATATTTATAGAAACCTTATTTCTATGAAAAAGTATAGCTACAGCATTGTTTTTGGTCTTCTTTTGAGCACCATTTCGGCTTTCGGTCAAACCGACCCCAAGATCTATGAGATCATCGAGGCTGTGAGTGCAGAACATATTGAGAATACGGTAAAAAATTTGGTGGGTTTTGGTACGCGCCACACTTTGAGCGACACCCTTTCAACCACAAGGGGTATAGGGGCTGCACGCAGGTACATCAAAGGGGAGTTTGACAACATTTCTTCTGAGTGCGGAGACTGCCTCGAGGTATTTTATCAACATAACTTCTTTCCAAAAGGCACCAACGAACGCATTGTAAAAGACGTTGATATTGTTAATGTAGTGGCTATTAAACGAGGAACTAAAAATCCGAACCACTTTATCATCATGAGTGGAGACATTGACTCTCGAGTAAGTGATCCAACGGATTACACCTCAACTAGTCCAGGAGCAAATGACAACGCCAGTGGAATGGCCGGAACTATAGAAGCTGCTCGCGTCCTTTCACAATACGAATTTGACAATAGTATCATTTTTGTTGGGCTTTCAGGCGAAGAGCAAGGGCTTTTTGGTGGGCAGGGACTAGCTGCCTATGCCAAGGATAAGGGCTGGAACATCATTGGGATCCTCAACAACGACATGATCGGTAATATCACAGGAGTAGATGGTTATACCAGCAATAAAGATTTTAGAATTTTTTCTGAACCTGTCCCTGTAACCGAATCTGAACGGGCCCGCAGAGCACGTCGCTTCTACGGCGGAGAGGTGGATGGCCACTCACGTCAACTCGCACGTTACGTTCATCGCCTAACCACAACCTACATGCCCGACATGAACCCGATGATGATCTACCGTTTAGACCGATTCGGAAGAGGAGGACATCACAGACCGTTTAACGACGCAGGATTTGCGGGAATACGAATTATGGAGGCCCATGAGAACTATACCCAACAGCATCAAGATATTCGCACTGAAAATGGGATCAATTACGGTGACACCTTTGAGCACGTCAATTTCCCCTATGCGGCTAAGTTAACTGCGGTAAATGCCATCACTTTGGCCTCTTTAGCTTGGGCGCCTCTGGCTCCAGAAAAAGTAGGAATTGGTGGTATTGTCGAGGCAAACGCCAGACTCAACTGGTCAAACGTAGCGGGGGCTTCACATTATAAAGTACATTGGCGCCCTACTACTGCACCCCAGTGGATGAGCTCTAGAGCCATACACAATGCTACCGAGCACACCCTTGAAGGGGTTGTGATTGATAATTTTTTCTTCGGAGTCTCAGCAGTAAATAAAGACGGACACGAAAGCCTCGTGGTCTTCCCGAATGAAATCATCCGATAATTCAATTTCAACTATACATTTTCGATTTATGAAAAACAGTCTACTCTTTGGTTTACTACTCAGCAGCGTCTTCAGTTTCGCTCAAGAGTTTACTATGGATCTAGCACAAGATCTAAAGCCGCGAAATATTGGACCAGCTGGTATGAGCGGTCGTGTTACAGCTATAGATGTGGTAACAGAAGATCCAGATATTATCTACGCAGGTACAGCCTCTGGTGGGTTATGGAAATCTACCTCTGGCGGAACCACATGGACCCCCATATTCGACAACGAATCAACCGCATCGATCGGGGCCGTTGCTATTGACCCCTCCAATGCTTCAGTGGTTTGGGTGGGTACCGGTGAAGGAAATCCTCGAAATAGTCTAAATGGTGGCTACGGTGTATTTCGCTCTTTAGATGCAGGTAAGACCTGGACTTCAATGGGTCTTGAAAAAACAAGGCACATTCACCGTATCCTTATAGATCCTAGTGATTCGAATACCGTTTATGTCGGAGCTATTGGATCTCCATGGGGCGCGCATAAAGAACGCGGTGTATACAAAACCACCGATGGTGGAAAAACCTGGAAGCAAGTGCTCTTCACCAACACCTTGAGTGGTGTAGGTGATATGGTAATGGATCCGAAGAACCCGAATAAGCTATTGGTTGGAATGTGGGAACACAAGAGAGATCCATGGTTTTTCAAGTCTGGAGGCCCAGGTAGTGGCTTATTCCTCACTTACGATGGCGGAGAAACCTGGAAGAAGCTATCTGACAAAGAAGGACTCCCAGAAGGTGAATTGGGCCGTATCGGCTTAGCTATAGCTCCTAGCAATACCAATGTAATTTATGCCCTAGTAGAGGCAAAGAAAAACGCCCTTTATCGCTCTTCTGATGGAGGAGAGAAATGGGAAAAGGTAAACGACAAAGAAGAGATCGGAAACCGCCCATTCTATTATTCAGATATCGCAGTAGATCCTTCAAATGAAAATCGCATTTACAGTGTGTTTACCTACGTAAATGTCTCTGAAGATGGCGGAAAAAGCTTTAAAGAACTCATGCCAGCTTATAATGTATCCAATGGCGTTCACCCAGACCACCATGCCTGGTACATTCATCCTAACGACCCAGATTTCATGATCAACGGAAACGATGGCGGATTGAATATTACGAGAGATCGCGGCAAGTCATGGAGATTTGCCGATAACATTCCGGTAGGACAATTCTATCATGTAGCCGTAGATAATGAATTTCCGTACAACGTCTATGGTGGAATGCAAGACAACGGATCTTGGCGTGGACCGGCCTATGTCTGGAAGGCTCAAGGTATTCGAAACAGTTACTGGCAAGAAATATCATTTGGAGACGGGTTCGATGTAGTTCCTGATCCGGATGATTCACGCTATGGCTATTCAATGAGTCAACAAGGAAACGTAGTGCGCTACGATTATTTAACCGGAAACAATTATGGTGTACGCCCTACACCAGCCGACGAGACAACAGAACTTAGATTCAACTGGAACTCAGGAATTGGACAAGACCCTTTTGACAGTTCAACCGTCTATTTCGGCAGTCAGTTTGTTCACAAGAGTACCGATAAGGGGTTAACCTGGAGCGTCATCTCTCCTGACCTCACTACAAACGACCCCGAAAAACAAAAGCAAAGTGAAAGTGGTGGATTAACTATGGATGCCACTGGAGCAGAAAATCACTGTACCATACTAGTAATTGAGCCATCCAAAGCCGAAAAGAACTTCTTATGGGTAGGGACTGACGACGGACGCGTACACTACACTAAAGATGGCGGAAATCAATGGACTGAGGTGACCTCAAATCTAAAAGGTCTTCCAAAAGGTTCATGGATTGCTCAAATTAAGGCTTCAGAAACCACTCCTGGAGAAGCATTTCTTATCGCCAATGATTACAGAAGATTCAACTATACCCCGTACGCCTATCACACGACCAATTATGGAAAGTCTTGGGAGCGCATTGTAGACGAATCAGATGTAAGCAGTTACACCCTGTCTATCATTCAAGATCCAGAGCACCCAAATCTTCTCTTTTTAGGCACAGATGACGGTCTTTATCTTTCTTTAGATAAAGGAAAAAAATGGACCAAATACACTAATGGATTCCCAACTGTATCTACCAAAGACCTCCTCATCCATCCTCGTGAAAAAGACCTTGTAATAGGTACTTTCGGAAGAGCCCTATGGGTTTTAGATGACATTAGACCGTTGCAGCAACTCTCTAGCAGACCCGACTTACTCGATTCAGAAATTGTAGTGTTCGATGCACCGACGGCTTACCACGCCGCATACCAGCAACCCACCGGATCTCGATTTGGAGCTGATGCCCTTTTCAATGGCGAAAATCGCCCTTCAGGAGGTCGTATCAGTTATTACATCAAACAAGGTGCTGAAGGAATGAAAACCAAAGATAGTATTCATCTTTTTGTATTGAAGGAATCAGACACCATCCGTCATCTCAAGATAAAGCGTCCTGAAAAGCCAGGTATTCATCGCACGAGCTGGAGGTTAGACGAAAAGGGTGTAGCCAACCCATCAAGAAATTTGCGCAAAAGCTCACGTGAGCCTTCGGGAGCAGATGTACTTCCGGGCACGTACACGCTAATCGCACAAATTGGAGATCACGTATCTCAAGCTTCAATTGCAGTCGAACTTGATCCTAGACTTAACGCTTCTATAGAGGATGCGAAAGCTGTATATCAGGCCACCAAATCGCTAGGAAATTTAACCGCTGAATTAACGGCTTCAACCAATCGTCTAGCGAAGGCGAATGCTCAGCTCAAAACATTTGAGGCTCAATTAAAGGCAAACGAAACAAATCTCGAAGACGAGGCTAAAGAAGCGCTCAAAACCATAAAGTCAGAGATTACCAATCTCCAAGACAAGGTTTTCGGAAAAGAAGACAAGCGTCAAGGTATTACGCGTAATCCCGAAATGACGGTACTTACACGCATCCGAAATGCATCGCGCTATGTTCAGAGTCGTAAAACTGGAATCACGGCAACCGAAGAACAATTGATAGATTATGCTGAAAAAGCAGTAAAAGCGTACACTCAAGAAGTCACTGCCTTTTTTGATGCGCAATGGAAGGGATTTGTTGAGCGTATGAGTCCGCTACAAGAGCCAGTGCTTTCGTCAATCGATTAAACGTCTCATGTACATCAGAGACCAGCATACTAATTCTGATTTTCTAGAGGCAATTGCCTTTATAGAAACACTTTCGTTTGGTGTGCTGGTCAGTGATGTTGCAGGTCGAACATGGGGGGTACATCTACCCTTTATTGTGAATAAAGACCATTCTTTGAGCACACACATGGCGAGGTCGAATCCATTGGCGCAGCAGTGGTTAAGAGGAGAAACACCCAATGAGGTAATGTGCATTTTTAAGGGCGCAGGTGCTTATATTTCAGGGTCTTGGTATCTCCATGAAGAGGTTTCAACCTATGATTATTCTGCGCTGCATCTCTATGCAAAAATTGAACTGTTAGATGCAGAAGAAACCTTAAAAGATTTAGAGGTGCTTATGGACCGACATGAATCGGGTCAGAAAAATCCAAAACCCATGTCAGATTATAAGCAGAGTACCCTCTCTCAATACAGAGGAGTACTCGGATTTAAATTACATCCCACCCATTTTTATTTTGCTCAAAAGTTATCTCAAGAACGGACTGAAGATTTACAAAACGTCATCGGTCATCTAGAAAATGGTACAGCAGAAGAGCAACGTGTAGCTCAAGACATCAAGAAGCAAAGCAGTATTCAATGACCATCACCCAACTTCATTATCTCATTGCCGTAGCAGAACATCAGAATTTCACGTTAGCTGCAGAAAAATCTTTTGTCACTCAGCCTACTTTGAGTATGCAGATCGCAAAACTTGAAGAAGAGCTAAATGTGAGATTGTTTGATCGCGGCACTAAACCGATTAAACTAACAGCAGTGGGAGAAAAGATTGTCGAGCAAGCCAGACGTGTTGTTATAGAAGCCGAGCGCATTAAGGACATCGTTTCTGTTGAAAAAGGGTTCGTTGGAGGGCCTTATAATCTGGGGATTATACCTACAGTTATGCCTACCCTGCTCCCTATGTTCTTGGCGACTTTTATCAAAAAATACCCAAAGGTTAAGCTCATTATCAAAGAGATGACCACTGAAGAAATCGCGGTTCAGCTGCGAGAAGGAAAACTAGATGGAGCCATTGCAGCAACCCCCTTAGGTTTTGATGACATTGTAGAACGTCCGCTGTATTACGAGCCCTTCGTGGCCTATATTCCTGAAGATCACAGACTCAATGCACAGTCTATCCTAAAGAGTGAAGACTTGCGTTTAGATGAGGTTTTGCTACTTGAAGACGGACATTGCTTTAGAGATGGTGTCATCAATCTGTGTGGAGCTCCTAAACAATTAGATCCTAGTGAATTTAGAATTGAGAGTGGAAGTTTTGAGACACTCATCAAACTCTCAGACGAGAATATGGGTATGACCCTTCTCCCCTATTTACACACACTCCAACTTAAAGAGGTACAAGAACAACGCCTCAAACACTTCGAAAAACCTGAGCCAGCTCGAGAAATCAGTTTGATCTATCACAAAAGCGAACTAAAGCTTCAAATCACCACGGCACTGAAAGAAGTAATCAGCGCAGTGATTAGAGGAGCGATTAGCTTTCACGATGTAAAAATTATTTCGCCTAAACAGCGATCAAGGCAGGTGTAGCCATTAAGGCGTGCTTCAAAAGGGGCTTGTCATTGACGTAATCTCTGAGCCATTCTACTAAGGCAGACCATTCGTGCGCTTGAAGAACGCGCTTGGCCTTTTGTACTTCTTTTAAGAATAAATCACGATCAAAGCTTACCTTTTCTAAAATCGATTGGGTGTATCGTAACATTTTATTTCTCATGAACTACATTTTTAGCACTATGAATTTAAATGCTACTTCAAAAAAAGACTGCTAAGGGATCGTTAAAATTCTAAGAACGCTTCACTTTAATTGACCACTGAAAATCGAAAGATGAAACGCAATCATTCGATTCATCAACACCCTGGCTATTTAGCCAAAACGTGACTCCTTTTTTAGTTTCAATGGCCTGAGAAATGGCTTTCTGAATACTATCTTGAGCTTCACATTGAAACCGGATCTTACCCTTAGCCTTCTTTGAAAAATTGGCCTTATTCTGAACGACTAGCATACTCACTCTGTGGTTTGAACGCCTAATTTCTTGCATAATAAGAATTCCCGTACTTAGCTCTGCTGCCATTCCTTGTACCGCCCAAAACATTGATTTGAACGGATTAGAATTGAACCAGCTGTGCTTCACAGTAACTAGTGAATAGGTTTCAGTACACTTCTGTACACGCACACCACTCCAAAAAGCACTTGGGAGTTTAAAAAAGAGAAAAAGGTGTAGGCGGGTCAAAGACACGTTAGTTATCCTTCTAGTGTTGCCATATAGCGCTCTGCATCAAGTGCAGCCATGCATCCCGTTCCTGCCGCTGTAACGGCCTGACGGTATTCTTTATCCTGAGCGTCTCCGCATGCAAACACCCCCGGAATATTGGTTTTAGTCGATTTCCCTTTGGTTTGAATGTATCCGACCTCATCCATTTCAAGCTGACCCTTAAAGATATCCGTATTGGGCTTGTGTCCGATCGCAATAAATAATCCTGTGATAGCGATTTCTTCTTTTTCACCCGTCTGGTTGTTGACCATACGCAGTCCTTCTACCACCTGCTCTCCAAGCACCTCATCAACTTCAGTGTTGTAGCGAATAGCTATGTTTTCAATACTCTCTACGCGATGCTGCATCGCTTTTGATGCGCGCATTTGGTCCTTGCGAACCAGCATAGTCACCTTTGAACAAATATTTGCTAAGTAAGAGGCCTCTTCTGCTGCCGTGTCACCTCCTCCTACGATCGCCACCTCTTGGCCTTTATAAAAGAAGCCGTCACAAACGGCGCAAGCCGAAACACCTCCCCCACGCAAACGCTGTTCGCTAGGGATACCGAGATATTTTGCCGACGCTCCTGTAGCGATAATCACTGTGTTTGCCGTCAAGTGCTTAGCTCCATCAATCACCACTTTATGGAGTCCTCCTGGCTCAGTAGCAAATTGCACGGCTGTAGCATGACCGATGCGAACCTCAGTACCAAATCGCTCTGCTTGTTGCTGCAATTGAACCATCATGCTAGGGCCATCAACGCCCTCTGGATACCCAGGAAAGTTATCTACTTCTGTAGTCGTCGTTAATTGACCTCCAGGCTCCATTCCCGTGTAAACAACCGGTTTCATATCAGCGCGTGCGGCATAAATAGCAGCGGTGTAGCCCGCTGGTCCTGATCCAATAATTAAGGTTTTTATGTGTTCTGTAGTGTTATCCATAGTACTGTAAATGCAGAAAGCGAATTTAAGAATTCTAAAAGGCTAATCTATGTAACTTAGAGCACATATTTAACCAATACAAAGTGCTTACTTCGCATTCAAATAAGAATTCAAATCTATGATACGATCTTTTTTCTTGCTCAGCTGTGCATTACTTGGATTATGGTGCTCTAGCGCAAATGCACAAGAATCAACCCTAACTAGGCTAGATTCAATAGCTTTTCTTCAAGGCTCGTCAGAAAAAAATGTGTTGCTTATTGATGTACGCACAAAAACAGAGTTCAAACAAGGACATCTTAAGGGGGCAAAACAAGTCGACTTTTTACAACCTGAAAAATTTGAGTCGTTTTTTAAGAGAAAGGACACTCTTCAGCCTGTATATCTCTATTGCCGTTCAGGTAATCGCAGTCAAAAGGCAGCGAAATATCTAGAGTCCATCGGATTCAAAGAGATTTACGATCTCAAGGGAGGCTATTCTGGATTGAATAGAAAATAAGCTCATGAAAAATGCAGTTTTTCTGCTGATTGCTGTTCTAGGAGTACTAGAGTTTGCAGTCGGACAAGAAACTATTACCCAAAATTCAGTTTTTGCGGTAGGAAAAATAAATTCTTCTTGGTCTTATCAAGCCGAAACACATTTCGTGCGGGGCGACTTTCTCAAAGAGGCGAGACAATATATTCTTCGCCCATCGGCTACCTACTCGCTTTCTAATCATGTAGAGGTCAGTGGAGGAATCTCGTACCTCTACAATACCAGTTACAGCGATGGTCCAAGTGATTCATCTGAAGAGTTTAATAGTTGGGAACAAGTCGGCGTTCATCACCGTCTAGGACGATTTAATTTCTTTCATTGGATTAGAACTGAGCAACGGCACAATGTTGCAGGGTATAGCCAGAGACTTCGGTACCGACTCACACTTTCAACCCCTGTACCTCTATTTGCCGGCTTGAAAGTTGACGCCATTAGTTTTAATGAGCATTTCGTGCATACCAATAATGTGAGTTTTAACGGATTTGATCAAAATTGGACGTTTGTAGGCGTTCAATTTCCGATTGGAGAGCACCTCATGTTTAGAAGCGGGTACAGACATACTTTGGCTCGAAGAGGTGGTGAGAATATTCATTTGAATACGCTACAAAGCTGGTTAATCGTCAAGGTGCTTTAAAAATAATGTTGACTATCGCAGTGATTGGCACACCTCTTGTGCTAGGATATACGTATTTCGTCTACAAAACCTTTGCAGGTAAAGTTACGCTAGACGAACACAGTTATTAAATTGTATATTCATTACCGAAAAATCAACACAATCTTATGAAATCTCTTGTAGCGTTGGTGCTATCGATTGGTTTTAGCATACCCTTAACTGCTCAAAACTTTACGAATCTTGATCGGAGTCCACTAGACATTAGTTATGCGCGTCCTGAACGAGTGGCCGACCCAGATATCCGAATCATTTATTCACGCCCTCAACTTAAAGGAAGAGCGGTGAAAGACCTCGTACCCAAAGGAAAAATTTGGCGTACAGGTGCGAATGAAACCACCGAGATCACCTTCTACAAAACTGTCCTAATAGAAGGCATGCGCATCGAGGCCGGCACCTATTCTTTATATACCATTCCAGGCAATCGAAATTGGACGATCGTACTCAATCGAAAACTCAATACGTGGGGGGCCTATGCCTACGATGAAACCCAAGATGTAGGTCGATTTAGTGCTGAAGTGTTGCCCACAGATAACCCCGTTGAAGTGTTTTCTATAAGTTTTGAGCGAACCGAATCAGGTTACACCCTATTTTTTGCATGGGGCGAAACACTTGTTGCACTACCTATTCAGGCGTAGACCTGTTTAGCGTGTAGCGGTAAAGAGGTTGAGGAATATGAGATGTTCCGTCATCTGCGCATTCTGAAGTGGTAAAATAAGTATTTGAATCACTACCAAACCCTATGGCTTCTCCTTGCTGTTCTAAGAGATAAGGTAGCTGTTGTGGTTTGCTTTGCGTTAGTAAATTCTTTAGCGGCAAGCGATCTGGGTTTGCATACCTCCAGGTTCTAAAATAGTTTTTGATCACCACACTGCCGTCTTCGTGCTGATCTGCTGCTGTAATATAATGCAGGTAGTTGCGCATTTGAGGAATATCGATTGCAAGGGGTTCAATTTGAAGGGTTCCTACAAATTTTAATTCAGCAGTTATAGGGCCTTGAGCATCCTTTAGGGCAGCGGCATACACTCTTGACCTTTGATCTCTCTTAGTGATGACGATCAATTCATTGGTTTGAGCGTCATAGAGAAGGGCTTCTGCGTCACGTGCTCCATCCTCATAAAATAGCTCAATAGATTGAAGCACATCGATTTCTTTAGGTCGTTGAGAGTTGAGATCAGGCTCTGCGACTTTGTAAACTGTAATCGACTTACGAAGCGCCCGGTTGTCACCAATATCCCCTACAAAGAGGTAATTTTTTTGGTCGATGGTGGCGTGAGTTATATCCTCCCAATCGATATGTTTAGCGCCGTTAATGGTGATCATCGATTGAATCGACATGCTTTGATCTAATGCATACAACACAGGAGCGTCACCACTATCGTTGTGTACCCAAAATACTCCTGGATTTTTTCGAGAAACCACTAATCCACTGATCTCTTTTAAACGAGTATCGGTGCTGTAGCCGAGGGTGTCTATTGAAACCGCGGCGTCTTGAGTCGCAGCCATTCCTTGTCCGAAAACAACCGAAGAACAACCTAAAGTTAGGATGAGAACAAGAGATCGATAGAGAGAAGAACACATCATACAACTACTTTTAGAGGAAAGATACTCGGACTTCTCTTTGAATCTAGTACTTTTCGTATGAATTCTTGATTAAATGTTTAAAACTCGAATACTACTGCCAGCACTCATCGCCATGGGTGCCACTTCATTGGCCTCTGCGCAATCTGAAATTTCTCATCAGATCGATGACCTTGTTGAACACGCTATCGCACAAAAGGCCTTTCCGGGTGCGCAACTACTGATTGCGAAATCTGGAACAATACTGCATCATAAGAGTTATGGCTATCACACCTATGATTCGATACAGGCGGTTTCTTTAGAAGACCTCTACGACCTTGCCTCTATGACCAAGGTGTTAGCCTCTACCTTAAGTTTTATGAAGTGGTACGAAGACCGAGGAATTGACTTGGATGCTCCTTTAAAAGATGACATTCGAATACTTAAAGGGAAAAAAGGAAAGACAACGTATAGAGAAATTTTGGCACATCAGGCCGGATGGATTCCATATATCGCCCACCAATATAAGGTGGTTAAGAAAAATGGTGCCTACCGCTCGAAGACCTTAAATACAGCCTTATCTGAAAAATATCCTTTACAGCTGAACGATTCACTATTCATTCATCATAAGTATCCTGAGAAAATCCTTAGACGGATCAGGCGCACTCCGGTAAAGAATGTAGGCACTTACCGTTATTCTGGCCTTTGGTTTTTCTTACTTCCATCTCTTATTGAAGCACAGTATCAAATGCCATTTGATCACTTTTTAGCGACTACCTTTTACCATCCCCTTGGCGCTGATCGCCTGCTTTATAAGCCTTCTAAACAATTTAAAAAAGAGCGCA
>JALQTJ010000027.1 GCA_023264015.1 Flavobacteriaceae bacterium
CGGGCCGATCCCACAAGTCTTCTTGAAAGGTGGCCTTACCGTCTTCGGCCTCAAGGGCGGCACAAATCTGGTCTTGCAGGTTTTGGATATAAGCGTAGAATTGATCTTTCAGGGTGCTCATTGGCTTTAGGCTGTCGGTTAGTGGTAGCTTTTTACAGCGTCAATGAATGCTTTGGCATGTTCGACGGGTATGTTCGGCAGTATGCCATGCCCTAGGTTGACAATGTAGCGGTCTTTACCGAATCCGTCTATCATTTGGCGTACATCCGCCTTGATACGTGAAACCGGAGAAAGGAGTCTTGCTGGGTCGTAGTTACCTTGAAGTGTAATTTTTCCTTTGCTGAGGTAGCGTGCATTTCGTGGAGAGCACGTCCAGTCTACTCCAAGTGCCGAAGCCCCTGTTTCGGCCATGTCTGAAAGCGCGAACCAGCAACCTTTTCCGAACAGGGTTACCGGAGCCAGATCTTTGAGCGCATCTACAATTTGACGCATGTACTGAAGCGAAAATTCGTTGTAGTCTTCTGGGCCCAACATGCCTCCCCAAGAATCAAATATTTGGAGTGCGTGAACGCCTGCGTCTACCTTGGCTTTGAGGTAGGCGATGGTCGTATCGGTGATCTTTTGCAATAGCGCATGTGCCACCTCGGGTTGAGAGAAGCAAAGCGACTTGGCAAGGTCAAAGTTCTTACTTCCTTGTCCTTGAACGCTGTAGCACAAAATGGTCCAAGGCGAACCGGCGAATCCAATCAGCGGAACACTGTTGTCTAACTTTTCAAGCGTCATTTTCACTGCGTCAAAAACATATCCCAAGGTCTCGTGTACATCCGGAACCACGACGCGGCCAAGGTCTTCTTTTGTCCTGATAGGGTTTGGCAAATAAGGACCAAAGCCTGGGCGCATCTCAACTTCAATGTTCATGGCCTGCGGCACCACTAAGATGTCGCTGAATAAAATCGCGGCATCCATTCCGAATCTCCTTAGGGGTTGAACCGTGATTTCAGAGGCCAACTCAGGTGTCTGACAGCGCGTGAAGAAGTCGTACTTCTCTCTTAGCTCCATGAATTCAGGCAAATAACGTCCAGCCTGACGCATCATCCACACGGGGGGGCGGCTTACGGTTTCTCCGCGAAGGGCTTTGAGATAAAGATCGTTTTTAGGAGTTGTCATAGTTCTTTTTTAAAGTGGTTAATCACCTCAACGGCGAGGTGCATGCTGCTTGCTTTCTTTGAGACCAGCAGATCTGTGGTATGTGCTTTTGCAGCCTCAGCGGTGGTCTCACCGATGCAGCAGGCTAGCGTAGTGCTTTGTAGGCTATTGCTTTTAAGATAACTTTCGATCCCGCTCGGACTAAAAAACAAAATGGCATCAAAGTCTTGAGAGAACGATTTTTGAACCGCACGGGTCATATAGCAATCCATGTAATCGCAGCCTTTTTCTCGAATAAAGTTTTCTAAAGCTGGTGTTTTTCGAACACCAGTAAACCATAATATTTTGGTGTCGAGTGGTTTGAGGTAATTTTCGATGAGGGCGGTTGCATTCTCTGCTGTGGCCGTTACTTGAATGCCCAGCGCTTCTAAGGTTTCGGCTGTCTTTTCGCCCACACAAAACCACTTCGCAGTCTGAAGGGTGTTTTGGTCTTGGCGGTGCCAGTATTCTCTGAGTGCGGCAACTGCGTTTTGACTGCTGCACACGTAAACCGGATAAGGAGCCGCACTGAACGGAAAGCTTTCTGCCTCAAGCGCATTGTATTGCGTGAGCGCATGGCCCGCAGCCAAGAGACGCTCGTAAACGGCGTCTTCTAGTATTTTGGTACTAAGAATTTTGGCCATCACGAATCTTTTTTAAAACTGCTCTTCCGCCATTTTCAAGCACCTCTTGAACCAAGGCATCGATCTGTTCTATGGCAGCTGCTTTTGCGAAACTGCGTTCAACAACAATAGCCTCTGAACCGTCTAGGCTGAAAAGACCGCCTTTAAAGTGAAGCGTGTCGTTTTCGATAGCGGCGTAGGCTCCGATCGGAGAGCTGCATCCGCCTTCAAGCTTTCTTAAAAACTCACGTTCTAGAGTTACGGCCAGCGCCGTATTCTGGTCGTTTAGCCGCGTACAAGCGTCGTTTACTTTTTCGTCATCTTCACGTGTGGCAATGGCGATGGCGCCTTGTGCGGGAGCAGAAATCATCCAGTCTAAAGGCTCCACAGCCGAGGTATTGAGGCCTAGGCGCTCGAGCCCTGCGGCGGCGAAGATTCCGCCCTTAATGCGTTGCTCGGCAACCTTGCCTAAGCGGGTTTGAACATTGCCCCGCAGACCTATCACCTGATCTTCAGTGAAGCGATGAAGCCATTGCGCTTTGCGTCTTAAACTTCCTGTTGCTATGGTATTTGAGTTGGGGTCACTGCCTTTTACGAGCACGTCTTTTGGATTGGCCCGTTTAAGTGTGGCAGCGAGCCTCAGCCCCTCTGCTAAAAGGGTGGGGACGTCTTTAAGAGAATGTACCGCCAAGTCAATACGATTGCTCAACAACGCCGCATCGAGGGTTTTGGTGAACACACCTGTCAGTCCCATCTGGTAAATGGGGGTGGTGAGATTGAGGTCTCCCTCTGACTTAATCGTTACGATTTCACAAGAAGTCCCGCGCGATTCTAGTTCGCGTTTTACCTTCTCGGCTTGCCAAAGGGCCAAGGCACTATCTCGTGTTCCTATGCGAAGTGCAGTGCTCATTCGCCTTCTTTTTCGAGTTCAAAAAGGGCTTCTATAAGCTGCATCTTTTGCTCCAGATCGTCGTCGCTAGCGCGCAAGAAATTGGCAAATTGCTTGGTGATTTTCTGCACGAGTCGGTCGCCAAAATCGTCGATGACTTCGCTGTGTTTTGTTCCAGAAGTATTTTTAGATTTTTTGAGGAGGTAGGCACGCTCTTCTTCTTTGAATTGGCTGAGACGCTCCTTCAAGGCCGCTATTGTAGCGGCAAATTTGCGGGTGTCTACCCAGGTCAAAAACTCTCCCTGTATTTCTGCAATGATTGCTTCTGCCAAAGGCACTTGAGATTTTCTGCGCTCTAAGGTGTCGTCGGTAATCTTTGAAAGGTCGTCAATGTCTACCACGTTTACTTGGTCGAGTGCTGCCACCTCTGAGGCTACATTCTTAGGTACTGAAAGATCAAGAATGGTTAGGGGTTTCTTGAGATACAGCAAGGCTTTGGTCACCGTTGGTCTCTGAGCTCCTGTGGCGACGATTAATACATCGGCTTTGCGGATTTCGGTTTGCAAATCTTCGTAACCTTTCACATTGAGCTCAAACTTTCCGGCAATTTCTTCAGCGGTTGAGCGGGTGCGGTTGATGAGGGTGATGTGCTTATTGCTTGTGTGTTTGACTAGGTTCTCACAGGTGTTGCGTCCGATCTTTCCTGTTCCAAAAAGCAGCAAATTCTTCTCGCTAATGTGAGGGATGTTCTCGAGTAAATAACGCACTGAGGCGAACGATACTGAAGTGGCTCCACTTGAAATTTCAGTTTGATTTTTGATCCGCTTCGACGCCTGAATTACAGCGTTCACCAGGCGTTCTAAAAACACGTTGCTCAATTTCAAGGCCTTTGACCGTCTAAAAGCTTGCTTGATCTGAGAGATGATTTCAAAGTCGCCTAAGATTTGACTGTCAAGTCCCGTACCTACTCTGAAGAGATGGCTTACGGCATTCTCATTCTGAAACACATAGCCTTCAGCCTTGAAGAGTGTGGCGTCTCCCTTAGTGTGTTTACACAACAGGTCAATGAGTTGTTCTTGTGATGCGGCAAATCCGTAGAGTTCGGTGCGGTTGCAGGTCGAAATAACGAGTAGCGCTTCAATACCCATTGCATGGGCATCCTGGCTTAAATATTCGCCACGGGCTCCGTCAATACTGAATCTACCTCGCGTCTCAGCGTCGGTTTTAATATAGCTAACACCAATGGCGTAAAAGTTCTCGAGCATCTTATAGGTTGCCTGCTTCAAAAGCACCACAAAATTAAGTGTAGAAACTAGCTTAAAATAACGCTAAAGGTAGCGTTCGTATTAAAGAGGTATAATTGACATCGTGGGCCAGCGGTATTTTTTATAAGTAACAGGTTTACAGTTGTTTAAGAGGTTTATTTTCTATTTAGACTGTTTTTAAATTAGCAAATCACGAATTGAAGTATCTTTGATTCTTAAAAAAATAACGCTAGATGAAGCCTTCAGTTTTTCAAATTAACGACCGTTGTTCGGTCTACCGTTTTGAGAACGAAAACGAACGCAGCAACTATCAGCACAATGAGCTCTCGCTTGATGCAGTACAGTTTCATTTTGTGCTCAAAGGTCATGCGCAGTTTTGGTACAACAACCGAAGCTATCAGCTCGAGGCGCAAGAAGATCAGATGCTCTTGCTTTTTAATACACAGAAGGCATTACCCATTGACCTTGAATTAGCGGCTGGCGGCGCTGTGCTGTCTATCGTAATTGATCTAGAACAATTACACACCTGGTTTTCAGAAGAGAGCAAAGTGATTCCGTTTTTTGAAGGCAATGCCCCTGAGAAGAAGTACTACAGCCAAGATGAAATCCGTCCGGCGATGGCTATTCCGCTCAATCAGTTGATGTACTACAGCTTGCATTCTTCGGTGCAACGGCTGTACTTCAAGGCCAAAGTGCTTGAGATTATGGCGCTCTATTTCAATAGGGTCGACGATGCCGACCTTGAGAAATGTCCGTACCTCGCTGACGATGAGAATATGAGAAAGATCAGAAAGGCAAAAGACGTGCTCATCGGCTCTATGGCTGAGCCGCCCAGTTTAGAGGCCCTTGCCGAGCAGGTTGACCTACCGATCGGAAGGCTCAAAGAAGGTTTTAAAGAGGTCTACGGAGATTCGGTTTATGCCTTTTTACTCGACTACAAACTCGATTATGCGCGCAAGCTGTTATTGACCAACACGCATAGTGTAGCAGACGTGGGGGCACGGGTCGGATACAGCACGGCTAGTCATTTTATTGCGGCCTTTAAAAAGAAATTCGGCACTACCCCTAAGAAGTACCTGGCCGATTTCAAGCGCTAGGCCGTATTTTTGTACCACCAAAAATTGTTATTGTGAAGAAAGGAGTACTACTTGTAAATCTGGGCTCACCAGATGCACCGACCAAAAAAGCGGTGAAGCCTTATCTCGATGAATTTCTCATGGACAAGCGTGTGATCGATGTGCCAGCGGCACTCAGAGCCTTGTTGGTAAGAGGAATCATCTTAAACGTTCGCCCAAAACGTTCGGCTAAGGCCTACGCTAAGATTTGGTGGGAAGAGGGGTCTCCGCTTATTGTTATTTCTGAGCGTTTTCAGAAGAAAGTGCAAGAGCAGACCGAGCTTCCGGTGGCTTTGGGGATGCGCTATGGCAGCATGAGCATTCATAAAGCATTGGCCGAGCTCGACGCTAAAGGGGTAGATGAGGTATTATTGGTGCCGCTTTATCCGCACTACGCGATGAGTAGCTATGAAACGGTTGTGGTTAAGGCACTTGAAGAGCAGCAAAAGCATTTCAAACACATGAAGATGGACACCTTGGGAGCCTTCTACAAAAGCGCTGATTATATTAAGGTGTTAGGAGATAGCATTAAAGCACAATTAAAAGACTACGAATACGACCACTTGTTATTCTCTTATCACGGAATCCCTGAGCGCCATATCCGCAAATCAGATCCGACCAAATTTCACTGTAAAATTGACGGACAATGCTGCAGCGTAAATTCAGTTGCGCACCATACCTGCTACCGCCACCAATGTTTTGCCACCACAGAGGCTGTTCGCTCGTACCTGGGGCTAGACGCCGAAAAGGTAAGCAGCTCATTTCAGTCGCGATTGGCTGGAGATCAGTGGCTGCGTCCGTACACCGATTACGAGTTTGAGCGCTTTGCTAAAGAAGGAAAAAAACGTCTTGCTGTGATCACTCCTGCCTTTGTGGCCGATTGCCTTGAGACGCTTGAAGAAATTGCGATGGAGGGAGAAGAAGAGTTTCTTGAAGCAGGCGGATCAACCTTTAAACACATTGCCTGTCTTAACGACGACGAGAACTGGGTGACTTTGATGTCGAGCTGGATCCATCACTGGGAAGAGAGCGGCCACCTTCCGGTCTAAAAATTGGTGAACGCCCCGTCGAATTTTTTATACTAAGACAGCTGCGTTTCGCGATATTTTCTAATTTGTAAGGCCTTAAACTAAATAAGACCTTATGAGACCATTGCGCTCGGCTAGTTTTTTAGCCTTTTTCTTCGCACTTTCAGCATTCACTTCACTTGTGGCTCAACAAGCTGCAGATGCCTATTCGAGTTTAGATTACCGTTTGATCGGACCCTTTAGAGGAGGGCGTTCAGCCGCGGTAACCGGGGTTCCAGGACAACCTAACACCTATTATTTCGGCGCGACCGGAGGAGGAGTGTGGAAGTCAGACGATGCCGGTAATACATGGAAAAATATTTCTGACGGATACTTTGGCGGAAGTATCGGTGCTGTCGAAGTCGCACAGAGCGACCCCAACGTCATCTACGTTGGAGGAGGAGAAGTTACTGTGCGTGGGAACGTTTCTTCAGGATACGGCGTATGGAAGTCGGTTGATGGAGGAAAAACTTGGGAATCAAAAGGATTGCCTGAGAGCCGACACATTCCGCGTATGCGCATCCATCCTGACAACCCAGACGTGGTGTACGCCGCAGTCTTAGGTAATATTTACAAAGCCAGCACAGAGCGCGGTGTTTATAAGTCAACAGACGGAGGGAACACTTGGCGCAAAGTACTTTATGTCAATGATATGGCCGGAGCGGTTGATTTGATTATCGATCCGACTAACTCTCGCGTGTTGTACGCCTCAACCTGGCGCGTGCAGCGTACCCCTTATAGTTTAAGCAGTGGCGGACCCGGTTCTTCTCTGTGGAAGAGTACCGATTCAGGAGAAACCTGGACAGAGATCTCATCAAACGATGGCTTTCCGAAAGGAACGCTTGGAATCATTGGGGTAACCGTATCTCCGGTTCAAAAAGACAGGGTTTGGGCGATCGTTGAACACAAAGAAAAAGGAGGGCTTTACCGCTCAGAAGATGGTGGAGCCACATGGAAGCAGGTGAACGACGAGCGCAAATTACGTCAGCGTGCATGGTACTATTCACGCGTTTATGCTGACACTCAAGATGCAGACATCGTTTATGTGATGAACGTACAGTACCACCGTTCAACTGACGGAGGGTCGACCTTCTCTACCTACAACGCTCCTCATGGTGACCACCACGACTTGTGGATCGCCCCAGAAAATAACCAGCGCATGATCATCGCCGATGACGGAGGTGCTCAAGTGTCTTTTGATGCCGGAGAAAACTGGTCGACCTATTACAACCAACCTACGGCGCAATTCTATCGCGTTACCACAGACAACGCCTTCCCATACCGCATATATGTGGCACAACAAGACAATTCAACCATTCGTGTGCGTCACCGTTCAGATGGCAGAAGCATTACTGAAGACGATTGGGAAGAAACAGCTGGTGGCGAATCGGCACATATCGCAGTAGATCCGAACAACAACGACATTGTTTATGGAGGTAGTTACGGCGGATTCTTGACCCGTGTCAACCACGCCAACAATACCGTGCGTGCCATTAACGTATGGCCAGACAACCCAATGGGCTATGGTGCAGAAGGAATGAAATACCGCTTTCAGTGGAACTTCCCCATTATTTTCTCTAAGCACGATCCTAAGAAACTGTACACCTTCTCTAATCACGTTCACCTTTCAACCAACGAGGGTCAAAGCTGGGAGCTGATGAGCCCAGACCTTACGCGTAATGATCCGACCAAGTTGGTATCGAGTGGCGGTCCGATCACTCAAGACAACACAGGGGTAGAATACTACGCAACCATTTTTGCTGCAGGTGAGAGCCCTATCAAAGAAGGTTTGCTGTGGGTAGGTAGCGACGACGGACTTATTCACGTCAGCAAAGACGGAGGCGCAAACTGGGAGAACGTAACGCCAAAGAATATGCCTGAGTGGAATATGATCAACAGTATTGAGCCTTCAGCTTTCGACGAAGGCACCTGCTACGTTGCGGCCACACGCTATAAACTTGGAGACTTCACCCCTTACCTCTACAAAACAGAAGATTACGGTAAGACCTGGAAGTTGATCACCAAAGGAATTCCAAGCGAGCACTTTACACGAGTACTGCGTGAAGACCCTGCCAAAAAAGGCTTACTCTATGCGGGTACCGAAACCGGAATGTACATTTCGTTCAATGACGGTAAGTCATGGGATCCGTTCCAGTTGAACTTACCCATCGTTCCGATCACTGACCTAGCGGTAAAAGAAAACAGCCTTATCGTGGCTACACAAGGACGCAGCCTTTGGATGATAGACGACCTCACTGTTCTGCATCAGCTCGACGGTACTACAGCCAACCAAGACGCGGTATTGTTTAAGCCAAAAGATGCATATCGCACCAAAGGAGACCAAGGGAGACCTTCGTTAACCGCAGGGGAGAACATGCCTGCTGGAGTGGTGACTCATTTGTATTTCAAAGATCTCAAAGCAACAGACAAGGTGCAGTTGACCTACACTTCTAAAGCAGGAGACACTCTAGCGCATTTTAGCTCAGACGCCAAAGACCCTAAAGAGAAGTTAGCGGTCAAGACGGGCGGAAACACTCACGTATGGGATACACGCGGAGAGGGCGCCGAACGCCTTAAGGGAATGATTCTTTGGGCTGCGAGTCTAAGCGGACCAAAGGCCATTCCGGGCAGCTACATGGTTCACTTGAATTACAACGGCGCATCGCAATCGCAATCGTTTGAGATTTTGCCTGATCCGCGTGCTGAGGCAAGCGTCGCAGACATGCAAGCCCAGTACGATTTCATTACTGAGATTAACGCTACAGTGAATGAGGCGCATTCCGCAATTAAGAAAATCAGAGCTATTAACGAGAAGCTAAGTGCGTTTGAAGCGCAGTACAAAGACGACGCTTCGGTAGCCGAACTCGTAGAACAATCGAAGTCGCTTAGAGAGCGTTTCTCTACGGTAGAAAAGGCGCTGTATCAAACCCAAAATAGAAGTGGGCAAGATCCGCTTAACTTCCCGATTCGATTGACGAATAAGCTATCACACTTGAACCGTTTAGTATCAATCGATGATTTCGGACCTACGGAACAAGACCGTGCAGTACAACAAGAGCTGACTGCCGCAATTGAGGTCCAATTGAAGGAGTTCAATACGCTCATTGATCAAGAAATTGAGACGTTCAACCAAGCGTTCAATGAAAAGCAGCTGAAGTTCTTGCAACTCGATTAAGGTACGTCCTTGAGTTTTTAAGACCTTTGTGCTTATCATGGAACTCTATCCTTATATCAAAGCCCTGCATCTCATCTTCGTGGTGACCTGGTTTGCGGGGCTTTTTTATATGCCTCGACTTTTTGTTTATCACATTGAGGCCCAAGACGAAGAAGAACCAGCAAGACCCATACTTTCTAAGCAGCTGAAGCTTATGAGTAAGCGCTTGTGGTCTATTATCACTTGGCCCTCAGCCATACTCTGCACGTTCTTTGCGGTTTGGCTATTGGTTCAAATGCCCGGATGGCTTGCTCAGCCTTGGATGCACGTCAAATTGCTTTTTGTGCTTTTACTCTTTGTGTATCACGGATACACCCATCGCATTTATAGACAGTTACAGCGCGATGAAGTCCGTTATACGGCGCGTTTTATGCGTATTTATAATGAAGGGAGTACGTTGATTCTCTTCTCGGTAGTTTTTTTGGTCATCGTCAAAAGCGCCCTCAACTGGATCTTTGGAGTCGTGGCATTATTCTTGCTTGCTGTGTTGTTGATGTTAGGTATCCGCTTGTATAAGCGCATACGCGATAAGAATCCAGAAGCCTGATGTATTTGCAAAGTCTGCGTTTTAGAATTTTTGCGGCGATGACGATTATCGTCGTGTTGGCCCTCGTTTTTACTGGGGTGATTACCTGGTATCAGTATCAAGAGCAGTCTAAGGATTACCATACCGACCGTCTAGAACGCAAAGAACAACAGGTGCTCAAGAGCCTTGAAAATGAGCTCAATAGCACCTACCTCGCCCTTACACAGAATAACCTCGCCCGGATTTTTAACGAACCGGTCTACGAGATTTCTAATATTCAAGATGTTGACTTTAGTTTATATGCCATAGATGGGGCGTTGATTAAGTCATCTTTGCCAGACGCTCAAGAGCGTCTATTCGGCGGGCTCTTACGTCGGGTCATGGACAATGAGCGCTTTGTGGTTGAAGAGGTTAACGACGGCCTTTCGGTTATGAGTTCATTTTTCTTTTTAAAAGACCGTCAGGGCGAACCCGTAGCCATTGTCAACCTCCCTTATTTTGAAGACAACACCTTTAACGACTTTGAGCTTCGCGAATTTTTGATTCGCCTTAGCCTTGTCTACGTATTGATATTGGTATTGGCCCTGGCCTTAGGATACTTGGTGTCGATTTACATCAGCCGGCCCATGAATACTATTGCTGATCGCCTCGCTCACACAGCGCTTGACACCAATGAAAAGATTCAGTTGAGCTCGCAGAGCACCGAATTAGAGACCTTGATCAAGGCGTATAACGGAATGGTAGACGCCTTAGGTGAAAGTGCGCGCAAATTGGCGCAATCAGAACGCGAAACGGCTTGGAAAGAGATGGCCAAGCAGGTGGCGCATGAGATCAAAAATCCGCTCACTCCTATGCGTCTAAGCGTACAGCAATTCGAACGCAGTTTTGCAGCAGACGATCATGAGCGCCGAGCGCAACTCAAAGAATTCACCCAAGGAATGTTGCAGCAAATCGACACCTTGAGCGCAATCGCCTCGACCTTTTCTGATTTCGCTAAGATGCCCGAGGCAAACAAGGTGTTGTTGAATGCCACAGAGGTGGTGCAGTGGGCTGTACAGTTGTTCTCAGACCAGCGCTTAGAGCTACAGGCCGCATCTGACAATATCAGTCTAAAGATTGACCGCAACCACTTGGTCCAGATCGTGAATAACTTAGTCAAAAATGCGCTGGAGGCCACAGAAGGTGTTGCCAATGGGCAGGTTGAGATAAAGCTCTTCAACGACAAAAATACGGTGGTATTAGAAGTCAAAGACAACGGAAAGGGCATGAGTGATGAAGTGTTGTCGCGGATGTTTGAGCCTCGATTCACCACAAAGAATAGCGGTATGGGATTGGGCCTTGCTGTGGTTAGAACCTTAGTAGAAGAGAATGGTGGTACCATAGACTGCCAGTCTACTCTGAATGAAGGCACCCTCTTTACCCTGAGATTTAACAGCTAAAGCGTTAAATTTTATCATTCTTTTAAATTTTTCAGTACATTCTCTGCTGAAATCAAAAAAATCAAACAAAATGTCAAAGTCGAATAACAGTCGTCGTGACTTTTTAAAGAAGTCTTCTGCTGCAGGAGTGGGCTTTTTTATTGTTCCGCGTAACGTATTAGGAGGCCCTGGATTTGTTGCTCCTAGTGATCAATTAGATGTGGTTGCTTTTGGTGCAGGAGGTAAGGGGTATTCTGACATGACCAATGCCTACAATGGCGGGGTTAACCGTATCGTAGCGATTTGCGATGTAGATCCGAAACGTGCAGAGCGCGCCATTAAAGAACACCCAAAGGCGAAGTTTTATGAAGATTATAGAGAATTACTCGACAATGAGAAGCGATTTGACGCGGCTACTGTAAGTACGCCTGACCACAACCACGCTAAGATTGCTTATGAAGCAATGCTTAGAGGTAAGGCGGTTTACGTACAAAAGCCATTGACACATACCATAGCTGAGGCTCGTTTGTTGACTGAAACAGCGCGGGCTCAGAAAGTCGTAACGCAGATGGGTAACCAAGGGGGTTCAAACATCGGAGTTCAAAAGATTATCGAATGGGTGAACGAACGCCGTATCGGAACCATCAAAGAGGTGAAGATCTGGACAAACCGTCCGGTTTGGCCACAAGGAGTTGCCCTTTCAAAAGAGGCTCCTTCAGAGAAGCCAGAGTCACTGAACTGGGATCTTTGGTTGGGTACTGCGCCACAGCGTGACTACACACCAGGATTGCACCCCTTTGATTGGAGAGGATTCTGGGATTACGGTACAGGAGCACTCGGAGACATGGGATGCCACCTTATGGACGCTCCGTTCAAGGCACTTCGCTTAGGATACCCAACAGGGGTTCAAGCGACTGTTGCTGATGTGTATTCTCAAATGTGGACACCTGACTACACTCCAGAAGCTTGCCCACTCTCAAGTCGTGTAACCATTGACTTCCCTGCTGACGAATTCAATCCAGAGGGCGTTACTTTCGAATGGACAGATGGCGGAATTCAACCTGCCTTGCCAGATCTTCTTGTTGAGAGAGGATACAGAGCCAGCTCAAGCGGTGCGCTCTTGATCGGTACGAAAGGAGTTATTGCCCACGAAGATTACGGCGGAAACCCACGCCTATTCATTCCAGGACAAGAACAAATACATTTTGACACAAGTGTTCAGCAAAATCTAGACCTTACCCACAACACCTTCTGGACAGAAGCGGTTAAGGCCGGATTCGGATCTAAAGAGCACATGGCGTTAACCTCATCGTTTGATTACGCTGGGCCGTTTACCGAGACGGTGCTTATGGGTAATCTAGCGATCCGCTCAAACCAGTTAAGACGTCAAACCGCAAATGGTCGTTTCGACTACTACGGTCGTACGAAACTGTATTGGGACGGAGAGAACATGAAGGTGACTAACTTTGACGATGCGAACCAGTTCGTAACCAAGGAGTATAGAGACGGATGGCAATTGGCCAACCTCTAGCCTAACCACTACACTTTTTTTCATTAAGTCAGAAAACCTTGCACGTCGTAAGACGTTGCGGGGTTTTCGTTTTTTAGGCCTTTAGCTTAGAGCGAACAGCCTCTTCTGCTGCAGCGATGAGTGCGGTATGATCGCCTTTGTTTTCGAGTGGATCATGCACGTAATACGACACGCGAACGCCAATGGCCAACGGAAAAAGCCCTTTTTCGGTGAATTTATAGGTGTGATTGATGGTCAGCGGCACCAATAGGGCGTCAGGTGCTGATTCAAGTAAAGCCTCAAGTCCGGCGGCTTTAAAGGGTTTCATTGCACCGCTTCTGCTGCGCGTTCCTTCAGGAAAGATAAAAGCTCCAAATTTTTTCTCTTGGATCAACTCTCCCAACTTCTTTATTTCGGTGACGGCTTGTTTGGGGTTTTTACGGTCAATCATTACAGACCCTCCGCGACGGATGTTATACGAAATCGTTGGAATTCCCTTACCCAGCTCTTTTTTCACCACAAACTTGGGATGCACCTTTCTTAGATACCAAAAGATAGGCGGAAGGTCGTACATGCTCTGGTGATTGGCAGCGAAAATTAGGGGTCGGTCTGAGGGCAACTTATCGAAGCACCCTTCAATTTTTATAGACGCCCCTAGAATGCGCATACATCCGACAAGGAAGAAATTGATCACTGAGATTACTTTGTCGTGCGTATTATGTCCAAATAGATTGAGGGTGATGCGTTGAATGGGATCAAAGAGGACTAATACGAGTGCAAAGAACAGGTAAGAAATGGGAGTAAGCAGGTAACCAAGGACTGTTTTCATGGCATAAAAAAACCACCTTTTTAGCAAAGGTGGTTGAGATAAGGTAAAAATCTTATTAGCAGTATTCGTCGAAAGCCATCTTTAGGTTGTCGGCGATCATTTCTGCTGAGCGCCCCTCAATGTGGTGGCGTTCGATCATGTGAACTAATTCTCCGTCTTTAAAGAGGGCCATGCACGGCGATGAAGGCGGAAACGGCACCATCAGTTCACGTGCTTTTTGAACGGCATCTAAATCGAATCCAGCGAAAGCCGTCGCAAGATGATCAGGCGTTTTATCATGAGCTAAACTCAATCGAGCTGCTGGGCGTGCACTTCCGGCAGCACATCCGCATACCGAATTGATGACAAGCAAAGTGGTACCATCAGCACCGAGGGCTTCTTCAACCGCTTGAGCCGAGGTGAGCTCTTTAAAACCGACTACGGTGAGCTCTTCTTTCATGGGTATTACGAGTTCTTCTGGATACATAGTGCAAGAAAAATTTACGCTACAAAGATAGGCTTTTCAAAAGTGTATCTTTGCATCCATGGGTCGATTTGCACCGTTTATTGGAGCCCTTTTAGGCTACATGGTTCTGCGCTTTCCTGGGGCCCTCATCGGGTATTTTATCGGGAGGATGCTCGGCGGAACCACTGTGAAAACCGTCTACCGAAGCAGCCAGGCAGCCCCCCTCAACTTTGGCCTCAACCTTATCACCCTAGCCTCTGCCGTTATTAAGGCCGATGGCAAGGTTGAACAGAAAGAGCTCGACTATGTGCGTCAGTTTTTTATTCGCAATTACGGCCAAGCGCGCGCTCAAGAACTTTTCAAGCAGTTCAATCAAGAAATCAACAAAGCGAATGTTGACCTGCGTCGCATTTGTCAAGAATTTTCGCAGTACACCTCTTACGCGACACGCGAACAAATCATTTACTTTTTAATCGATCTCGCCAAGGCCGACGGATACATCACCGACTCTGAAATTCAAAAACTCTCAGAGATCGCGGGCTACTTGCGTATTCAGAATTGGCAGCGCCTAAGAGCCCTTTTCGAAGAGAGTAGTGACCAGGCCTACAAAGTGTTAGGTGTTACGAAAGACGCTGAGGTTGCAGAAATCAAAAAGGCCTACCGTGACCTGGTGAAGAAATACCATCCTGATAAAGTCATCACCGACGACGCTGCCCTCAAAGCGGGTGCAGAAGAAAAGTTCAAGCAGGTTCAAAAAGCCTACGAGACTATTCAAAAAG
>JALQTJ010000028.1 GCA_023264015.1 Flavobacteriaceae bacterium
TAACTAAACTATTGTACCTCAACAATTTGACCAACCGCGATTGATTTGTAAGCTACAACTACTTTATAGTCATCACGCTGTGCTTTCGAGAAGTCGAACGCCTTTTGAACGATGAACTCACCATCGAATTCTTGATTGAAAACGAGGTTATTTTTTGAGTCAGTGATACGGATTTCAACCGGCTCTAGGTCAGCATTTAAGAAGCTGATTACTAATTTTTCACCTTTTCTAACAAATGTTGGGTCCTCTGTAAGAACGTTTTCAAAGATCCCTGTAGATTTTACTAAAGAAACATTTGCGAAAGAAACAGTTGCAACAGCAACAAGTAAGAGAGTAAATAAAGACTTTTTCATAACAGTTTTTTTGACAGTTCGTTTTTTGATTGATGATTGATACTGCAAATATACCCCCCTAGTTCACCCCATCACTTTTCTTCGGTTATCAGATTTATGCACTATTTTAACCTGAATTAAGGTTTGATTTGATAATTAATGTCAATTTAAGGTTAATTTTGTAACGATTATTTGAGCGCTAAGAACGAAAAAACATCATGCAACAACTTGCTTTTGAGATTATTACCCCGGTATTCGGTAACTCTTTCAAACTTGAAACCTTTGACGAGTACAATGTCAACCATTACAAAAGCTGGCATTATCATCCAGAGATTGAACTCGTTTATATCAATGGGGGATCCGGAAAACGTCAGATTGGAACGCACATGTCATACTTCAATGATGGCGATCTCATTTTAATAGGTAAGAATCTACCCCATTGTGGTTTTACTGACCGCTCTACAGGCAACAGAAAAGAGACACTTGTTCAATTCAGAGAAGATTTTTTAGGTCAAGGCTTTTTCGACATCCCTGAAATGGAAAAACTTAAAACCCTTTTTAGTATGGCTGAACAAGGGCTTGCCTTCTATGGAGATACAAAGTCAAGGGTTGGTTCTGCTATGGAGGGATTAGACGAGCTCGATGGATTCAAGCGACTCTTGAGTATTTTAGATATTCTGCACGAATTAAGTCTTTCAACAGAAATGTCTATTCTGAATGCAGAAAAATTTGCCATTTCAACCGAGGTGAGTGAGCAAAACAGAATCAATAAGGTTTTTAACTACGTCAAAAACAATTTTCAGCAACCCATACCCCTTGAAACCGTTTCTTCGTTATCTGGAATGACAGAGCCTTCATTTTGCAGGTATTTCAAAAAAACAACCAGCAAAACCTTTACCCAGTTTGTGAACGAGTATCGCCTTGTGCATGCCTCTAAACTACTTGCAGAAAAAGAGATGGCGATCAGCGACATCGCCTTTGAAGCTGGGTTTCAAAATGTCTCACATTTCACTAGGCTCTTTAAAACCTTTACCGGAATGTCTCCCTCTGCCTATCGACATGAAATGAGAAATGTCATATCAACATGATGGTCGATTTATCTATAGGCACAGCTACGCTTTTGATTTGGGAAAACTTTCTTAATCAAACCGATGCTGATCACTGGTTTGAACACTTTTACTCCACGGTGCACTGGCGCTCTGAGCAGGTAAAGGTTTTCGGAAAAGTCTACGATCAACCTCGGCTAACGGCCCTTTATGCCGATGAAGAAAGATCATACACGTATGCCGGACTTACGCTTGAGGCCTTCTCCTTTACCGAGAAAATGAAATGTCTCAAGAACGACATTGAAGATGTTACCCGTCATCGCTATAACAGTTGTTTATTCAATCTTTACCGAAACGAAAAAGACAGTAATGGCTGGCACGCCGATGATGAGCCAGAACTAGGCCCTCAACCCGTTATTGCCTCACTAAGTTTAGGGGAAACTCGCAGATTTCACATCAAGCACAAAAGCGATAAAACCCTTAAGCGAACTATTGACCTAAGGCATGGAAGCCTTCTATTAATGGCTGGTGCAAGTCAAAAAGACTTCAAACATCAATTGCCAAAAACACAAACTCCAAAGGCCCCAAGAATCAATTTGACTTTTCGCTATATCTTTGAAGGGCTATGAAAAAAGAATCGCGTATCCTCAATCTATCTGAGGCAGAGATTGACCGTATCATTGAAATGGCCTGGGAAGATCGCACCCCCTTCGATGCCATAACCTTTCAATTTGGGCTCAGTGAGAGACAAGTTATTGATCTCATGAGACGCGAGATGAAAGCCTCAAGTTTTAGAATGTGGAGAGAACGTGTTCAGGGCCGTGCAACCAAGCACTTAAAAAAACGTTCAGAAGATGTAAGTCGCTTTAAATGCAGCAGACAACGCCACATCAGCATGAATAAAGTTTCAAAACGCCGTTGACCTCAATCAAATAGCTCATTTAAAACTTTAGCCAAGCGAAAACCTCCCTTAGCTAACTGCTCAAATAGTAATGGATTAAAATCATAGGTATAGCGATACCCTAATCGATCTCCGCTTGAGGCTGAAGCATAAATGCGCTCGACAATTTGATGAGACTCTTCTACCCAATCTAGATAGGTACCTTTTGTTAGCTCATTACGTTCCTCTGTAGTGGTCGATCGCACTAATTCTTCTGCCAGCTCATCATAACTCATATTGTACCCATCAATTAAATCAGAATCCCATACACGGTGCAGATTTGAAGTCCTCGAAAACCAGTTTACTTGAATGCGATTTCCTCCTTGGTCTTCTGCCCATCCCACGTGAAGAGGTTGATGCAAATCACCGATGAAATGAATCAATAATTTTAAATAAAAGCGCTTGTCTGCATCACTCGCATCTTTACTTTCTAAAACTTCAATACTCTTTTGAATACCGTAGACAATGTCTCCTCTCTCATCGGCGTTAGAAGGGTTGTAATGCCCTCCCATTTCATAATTGACATAATGCCAAGGGCTAAAGGAATCATAGGCCCTATCTGACTTGATTTCATCAGCAATAGTAGAGGCAAAAGCAAGGCTGTGACCCTCTAATAATCTATCGATTTCCTTTTTAGCTTTTTTACTCAAATAGGCCTCGGCAATTTGACCCACCACGCGATGGCCTGTTTGACCCCATACCTCTTCATTTCTATGAGCAATTTCGATACGATCTGAGGGTATGAGCGTAGTCCCATTAGGATCTAATTCTGAGGGAAGGTTAACGAGCATTAAGATAAGGCTGAACATGAGGAAAAATTTTGGCGTAAAGTTAAAAGAACAATGGGCTTCATAAAGAGGAGCTATTGGAAAGTTTAGAACAACAGACAATTTTAACATGTCGGTCCGTCAAAACGCGTATTTTTGAAGCTATTCATGATGAAAAAGAAACTTTTATTGCTCACACTATTAGCATTTGCAATTAGTGGAGTAACTGCTCAAGAGCGCAGAAGCATCAAGGCCTTATTTACCGAAGAGCCTTTTGAAATAGACGGAAGACTGCTAGAACCGCAATGGGATCGTGCAGAGGTACAATCTAATTTTGTTCAGAATTTTCCGACGGACACCCTTCCGGCGACAAAAGATTCCTCTTTTCGAATTTTATACAATAACGATTTTCTCTATATCGGTTTTGTAGCGCAAACACAAACCGATGAGTTCGTTACCAATTCGTTGCAACGCGATTATCGCGCAACCGGGAGTGACAATATCAGTTTTTCTATTGACACCTTTAATGACGGTGTAAACGCCTTTTTGTTTGGTATTAATCCTTTCGGCGTGATGCGCGAAGGACTCATTGCAAATGGCGGATCTGATCGAAGAGATTTTAGTACCTCTTGGGATGTAAAATGGTGGGGAGAAGCCTATGTCGGAGATGGCTACTACAGTGCTGAACTGGCTATTCCGATGAACTCGTTGAAGTTTCAAGACGGAAGCACCTATTGGAGTATCAATAGTTACCGTTTCGATACACAGACAAACGAGCGTACCATCTGGTCTCGTGTTCCTCAGAATCAATTGATCGCAAATTTGGCATTTACGGGTATTTTAGAATTCGAAAAGCCGCTAGGAAATTCTAGTACCTCAATTGCCTTAATTCCCTTTGTTGCTGCTGGAGCGAGCAAGGATTTTGAGAATGGAACAGACCTGACATCTTTCAATTCGATTGGAGGTGATTTTAAGGTTCCTGTGGGCAAGGGTATGAATTTAGATCTCACCCTAAATCCAGATTTTTCTCAGGTAGAGGTGGATAACTTTATAACCAACTTGACCCGTTTCGAGGTCTCTTTACCTGAACGCCGACAGTTTTTCTTAGACAACAATGATCTTTTTGGAGGGTTCGGAAGCGGAAGAAACGCCAATCCATTCTTTTCTAGACGCATAGGTATCGCTAGCGATAAGGATGGCAATACCATTGAGAATCCTATCATCGCTGGGGCACGCTTGTCAGGGAAAATAGGCGATAAATTCAGACTAGGGTTACTCAACGTGCAAACCGAGGCAGATCTAGAAAACGGTATTCCAGCAACCAACCATGGAATGATTGCCTTTCAACAAAAGGTATTTTCACGTTCAAATTTTGGCGGATTCATTATCAATCGACAACACAACACCTCTTTGGATGAACTCGGAGAAGATGGTCCGTTGAAATACAATCGCGTTCTCGGACTTGATTACAACCTAGCTTCAGCGGACAACACCTACACAGGTAAATTTTATGTGCACAAGTCACTTTCACCTAACGATACTGAAGGCAACATCTCCTGGGGATCAACGCTTCGCTATAATACAAGAACATGGAATGGTTTCTTAGACTTCACTGGAATCGACAAAGAGTTTGTTTCTGATTTAGGGTTCGTGCCTAGAACTGATATTTTCAGAGTTGCTGGAAGAATAGGGTATTCGATTTGGCCTAAAAAAGGTAGTTTTAATGCACATGTATTTGATTCATTTCAGAGCTACACTTATGTGACAAGCAGAGACAATCAGCAAACTGATATCTTGAGAAATATTGGCTATGAGGGTCGTTTAAAAAATCTTTCTCGAATTGAGGCGTCACTTAATCAACGTTACACCTACCTTACAGATGAATTCAATCCTACGAGGAAAGATGAAGCAAAATCTTTAGAGGCGGATTCTGAATATTCGTATACTGCCCTTCGCGTTCAATTTCAATCCAATCCACAAAGTTTATTTTCATTCAACTCTCAGGTGGATATGGGGGCGTTTTTTAACGGGGATCGCTACTCCTTTGAAAATAGAATCACCTTTCGTATTCAGCCTAAAGTAAATTTAGGTTTGGATACCAATTTTGATCACATCGCGCTTCCGGGTGATTATGGAATGGCAAATATTCTTCTTGTCAGCCCAAGGATTCAATACACCTTTAATCGTAATCTTTTTTGGTCAACACTTATCCAATACAGTAACCAACGCGATAATCTAGGAATCAATTCTAGATTGCAATGGCGTTTCGCTCCACTCTCTGATCTCTTCTTAGTGTACAATGACAACTATTTTACCACTACCTGGGGGCCAAGAGGACGATCTGTGAATTTAAAGCTAACTTACTGGCTAAACATTTAAGTTATGCTCGTATCTGATGCGGTAGTCTTCGGAGCATTAGCCCTTGTTCTGGGGCTCATCTTTTATACTCGTCAGCTTGACTTTTTTAAGCGCTTTTACAGTATAGTTCCGGCCGTACTGCTCTGCTATCTCATTCCTTCATTATTAGTAAGCAGCGGAGTAATCGATACTACGGATTCAAACTTATACACCATCGCCAGCCGCTATCTCTTGCCGGCTGCCTTGATTTTAATGACCCTGAGCATAGATTTAAAAGCTATCGTGGCTTTGGGTCCGAAGGCGCTCATCTTATTTGTTACAGCCACACTTGGTATTATTTTAGGAGGACCACTAGCCCTCTTTTTGATTTCGCTTTTAGATCCGTCACTACTTGGGCTCGAAGGGCCTCAAGAATTATGGAGAGGCCTTGCCACTATTGCCGGAAGCTGGATCGGAGGTGGTGCCAATCAGGCCACTATGCTAGAGGTCTTCGGATACGAAAGAAGCCTCTATGGCTCGATGGTTTTGGTAGATATTATTGTAGCAAATATTTGGCTCGCCATTCTCATGATGAGTACCTCGAAAAAGAAGGAGATTGACAGATGGTTAAAAGCAGATACAAAGGCGATAGATGCCTTACAGCAAAAAGTGGAGCACTACCAGAACGAGCACTCAAGAGTGACGAGTACTTTTGATCTCATGGGTATTTTTGCCATTGCGTTTACTGGAGTAGGATTGGCTCATTTTATGGCCCCAAGGATTGTAGGAATATTGCTTTTGTCCTTCCCTCAGCTCGAAAACCCTGACAACGTTTTTACTTCCCTGACCTCTGAGTTCTTATGGATGGTGGTTGTGGCAACAGCGATAGGAATAGGAGCTTCGTTCACAAAAATGAAAAAATACGAGGGGGCTGGGGCAAGTAAACTCGGAAGCATTTTCATCTATATACTTGTGGCTACTATAGGAATGCAGATGAATTTAGTCGACGCCCTGAGTCATCCAGAGCTTTTTGCAATAGGACTAATTTGGATCAGCTTTCATGCTTTACTATTAATCGTAGTTGCCAAGCTCATAAAGGCTCCCCTATTCTTTTTAGCAGTTGGAAGTCAAGCAAATGTTGGTGGAGCGGCATCTGCACCAATTATCGCTTCTGAATTTCATCCAGCCCTTTCATCAGTGGGTATCCTTTTAGCCGTGCTAGGTTATGTGGTTGGTACCATAGGCGCTTATTTATGCGCTATATTAATGCAAGGAATAAGTTTATAGTTATTTTTGGCCAAATTTTAGCACCATGACGCGTACCCTTCTAACCGTATTAAGTATTATTGGAACACTACTTATCTCGTGTACCTCGAATCCAACAACCAATAGCAGTATTGAAATAACTATCGCTGGTTTAAAGAAAGGAAAGTTGTTCCTTGAACAAGTACAAGACAGTACTTTAGTCGTTTTAGATACGGTACGGGTAACTAGAGAAGAGAAGCACAGACTTCAGATGAATATTGAGCATCCAGAATTCTTAATCGTCAGACTAGATAAAGAAGACAATAACCCATTCAACGATCGCATCAATGTATTCGCTGATCCAGGACTTACAACCATTGTAACTACCAGAGAAAATTTCGAGAAAGACGCACAAATTGTATCGGGTCCGCATCAAGAAGAATTCGAGCGTATTAGTAAAATGCTCAGTGATTTTGACACTAAATCACTTGAATTGTATCAGCTATCGCAAGAAGATGAATACCTAAATCCTGTAGCACAGGATTCTTTGGTAACTATCGCACGTAAAAATGAACTCAGAAGATACCAGTACCTGGTGAACTATGGCTTAGCCAATCCTGACAGTTATCTTACCCCCTTTGTGATTGTCGAGCAAGGAGACTTCTTACAAGAAAAATGGAAGGACTCTATTTACAATCTGCTTAGTGAAGAAATTAAAGTTTCAACTTACGGCAAGCAGCTCGCAGACCAATTAAAAGACTAGCTCGGAAGGGATTCGATTTCTTTTTGAATACCCTCAGTTTTCTCGCTGAGATAGGTTTTTATTTTGTTAAAGTGCTCTTTTTTCGCTGCGACTTCTTTGTCATTTACGAGTTCAATGAGCTCGTCATAGACTTGGATGCATTTGTCTATCAGCTTCGTCCCCTCTTCTGAATTTAGTTTATTCGAACTGGCTTCCCAGTGGTAAACTTGTTCTATGAGGTCGCCCAAAACATAGTTGATTTCTTTTTTGAGCAGCTTAATACTTGCCATAGTGTTTGATTTCTGTACTAACAAGTTAAACAAAAACCTCTAAGAGCCTACAAGAATTTGTATGTATTCGTATTTTTTTACAGCAGGCAGGTATAAGTATTGTAGTTCCGACAGGGGCATCTACTGAAAGATCAGGGAGTTCAGCCGATTCAAAAACAGCTTGACCTTCTACTACTAGATAGATTAAAAAATGATCGTTTGCTGCTAAATCTCGCTCAATCGAAGACTCGAGACAAAGCTCATTCGTACTAAAATAAGGCGTTTGCACAAGAGTTGAGAAGGGAGCTTGCGTTGCCTCAGCAGTAGTCTCAGATTTTAATTTGTAGGTCGTTTTGTGATCATAATTGAGCGCATCTTTGGCCAGTTCGGTATGTAACGCTCTTTTATTTCCTGCTTCATCTGTTCGATCAAAGTCATAGACACGGTAAGTGATATCACTTGTTTGTTGAATCTCTGCAAGCACGATACCGGCACCAATAGCGTGAATAGTACCTGTATCAATGAAAAATGCATCATTAGGTTTCACCTTGTGAAACTCCAATAGGTCGGTTAGCCGCTTTTCTCTTAGAGCATTGAGGTACTTTTCTTGATCAACACCCTCCTTAAAACCAACGATCAATTTGGCATTTGGGTCTGCATGAAGAATATACCACATCTCATTTTTTCCAAAACTATCGTGACGCTCTCGGGCTAATTCATCAGAAGGGTGAACCTGTATTGATAGGTCGAGTTTTGCGTCTAAAAACTTAATTAAGATTGGAAACGCTTTACCAAAACGATCAATTGTCGATTGACCCAACAAATGAGCCCCAAACGCTTGTATCAAATCATTGAGACTTAAACCTTGATACAGGCCGTTAGATACAGTAGATACCGAGCCTTCAACCCCTGAAAGCTCCCAACTCTCACCTATTTGACCTTGAGGTATGTCTTTATTTAAAAAGGTTCGGAGTCCTTGTCCTCCCCATATACGCTCCTTATAAATAGGAGAAAAAACGAGTGGATAGGGCTGCATTTTATCCGCTATAGGTAACGTAGTTTCTAGGTGTTTCGTATAACACAACCTCTAGATCCATAGCAGTATCTAAATGAGGTTTTAGCTTATCGTAGATCACAACCGCAATATTTTCGGCGGTAGGATTCAGTGCCTTGAATTCAGGAACCTCAACATTGAGATTCTTGTGATCAAAAGCCTCTTCAACCTCAGACTTAATTAGATCCTTAAGGACCTTCATATCCATAACATAACCCGTGATAGGATCTATTTCTCCTGTCACACTCACAATGAGTTCGTAATTGTGTCCGTGGTAATTCGGATTATTGCACAACCCAAATACTTCTTGATTCTGCGCTGAAGACCAATCAGGTCGGTACAGTCGATGGGCGGCATTAAAATGCGCCTTTCTACTCACTTTAACCCGCATATACCTCTTTTTTTAAATGTTCGTAGAATTTCTCAAAGATGATTTTAAACCATACAGTGTATGCTTCTGGATGAATTGTAATATCCTCTTTAATCGCTTCTAATGATTTATAGCAATAATCAGACACCTCGTCACGATTAATCTCTGGGGCGTCATTGTAATGTCCTATCAAGACGTGATCCAATTCGTGTTCTGTTAATCCATTATCAAAGGGAGCCTTGTAGATAAAACTAAACAACTCCTTCAGCGGAACAGAAAACCCCATCTCTTCTTTCAATCGTCTCTCTCCTGCCTGAATAGAGTCTTCACCGTCTCGTTGATGACTGCAGCAGGTGTTCGTCCACAAAGAAGGGGAATGATACTTGTGAGCAGCCCGCTTCTGAAGCATTACTTCATTTTTATCATTCAAAATAAACACCGAGAAGGCACGATGTAATAAGGCTTTTTCATGAGCCTCCATTTTAGGCATAAGACCGATAGCCTCATCCTTTTCGTTTACTAAAATGACCTTTTCTTCTTGCATAGCGTAAATCAGTAGAAGTAAAACACTCCTTTATCAAAGATACCTCAATTGAAAGAGAAACGATAATAGCCCTATTTTTGCGAGCACATTAGCGCGACTCGATCTATGTCATTTACCGAAGAAATAAAGAAAAGAAGAACGTTTGGTATTATCTCTCACCCCGATGCTGGAAAAACAACGCTCACCGAAAAATTACTCCTCTACGGAGGGGCTATTCAAGAAGCTGGGGCTGTTAAGAGCAATAAGATCAAAAAATCTGCTACCAGTGATTTCATGGAGATTGAGCGGCAAAGAGGAATCTCTGTGGCCACCTCGGTTCTTGCCTTCTCGTATAATGGCACCAAGATCAATATACTTGATACTCCAGGGCACAAAGACTTCGCTGAAGATACCTTTAGAACCTTAACAGCAGTAGACAGTGTAATTGTAGTCATTGACGTAGCTAAGGGGGTCGAAGAGCAAACCGAAAAACTCGTAGAGGTATGCCGGATGCGTAATATTCCGATGATCGTATTCGTCAATAAACTTGACCGTGAAGGGAAAGATGCTTTTGATCTCCTAGACGAGGTAGAACAGAAACTCAATTTAAAGGTGACACCCCTTAGTTTTCCGATTGGTATGGGGTATGACTTTAAAGGGATCTACAACATCTTTGAGAAAAATGTCAATCTTTTTACCTCTCAAAGCAAACAGCACAAAGGCGAAACCATTGCTATACAAGACGTAAATGATACCAATCTAGACACTCTAGTCGGAGCCTCTGCAGCAAGTACCTTGCGTGAAAATTTAGAACTTGTAGAAGGTGTGTATCCACCATTTTCGCGAGAAGCCTACCTAAACGGTGAAATGCAACCTGTACTTTTTGGTTCGGCATTGACCAACTTTGGTGTTCGAGAGCTTCTCGATTGCTTTGTTCAAATCGCACCTCCGCCGAGACCCAAACGAGCTGAAGAACGTGATGTACAACCCTCAGAATCCAATTTCAGTGGATTTGTATTTAAAATCCATGCCAACATGGATCCAAAGCATCGCGATAGACTGGCGTTCGTGAAAATCGTATCTGGAACTTTTGAGCGCAACAAACCCTATTTGCACGTGCGATTGCAAAAGAAACTTAAATTCTCAAGCCCGAATGCTTTTTTTGCAGAGAAGAAAGAAATCGTTGATACTTCTTATCCAGGAGATATTGTTGGACTCCATGATACCGGAAACTTTAAGATTGGAGATACCCTTACCGAAGGAGAGCAACTGCACTATAAAGGGATTCCTAGCTTTTCACCTGAACATTTTAGGTACATCAATAATGCAGATCCAATGAAGGCTAAACAGCTGTTCAAAGGAATAGATCAATTGATGGATGAAGGGGTAGCCCAGTTGTTCACTTTAGAAATCAACGGCCGAAAAATTATAGGGACCGTTGGTGCACTTCAATATGAAGTCATTCAATACCGCCTAGAACATGAATACGGAGCAAAGTGTTCGTATGAAAATTTTGCTGCCTACAAGGCATGTTGGATTGATGAATCTAAAGCGAAGGCAGATGAACTCAGCGAGTTCAAAAGGGTAAAACAGAAATTTTTAGCCAAAGACAAAACGAATCAACTTGTGTTTCTGGCTGATTCACATTTTTCACTACAAATGGCACAGCAAAAGTACCCTTCAATTGTCTTCAGGTTTACCTCAGAAGTAGTAGAATAGAGCCTTTTAGGCCTCTCCTACTGGACCAAAATTAATAGGAAGGTTTTGGGCTTGTTGCTCTTTAATCGTACCGTTGTGCTTCTCAAAGCCTGCTATATTTTCTTCAAGGGCTTTTACAAAGCGTTTTGCATGTTCAGGTGTAAGTACAATCCTACTTTTCACCTTTGCCTTTGGAGTACCAGGCATCACACTAATAAAGTCCAATACGAATTCTGAAGCAGAGTGATTGATGACCGCCAAGTTCGAATACACTCCCTCGGCGGTTTTTTCATCAATCTCAATATTTAATGACTGCTCTTTAGCGTCCATTTTCAATTATTCTTAGGCTTTAAGGGCTTCTTCATCAACAAGTGATGGCGCTTTTGCCTCAAACTCATCTTTAGATCCTACGATGATATGATCGTATTCACGTAGACCGGTTCCCGCAGGAATCTTGTGACCTACGATCACATTTTCTTTAAGACCTTCGAGTGAATCGACCTTACCGCTTACTGCTGCCTCATTCAATACTTTGGTTGTTTCTTGGAACGAAGCTGCTGAGATAAACGATTTCGTTTGAAGCGAAGCTCTAGTGATACCCTGAAGGATTGGCGTAGCCGTAGCTGCAACCGCATCACGAGCAGAAACCAATGCCTTATCTTGACGCTTAAGTAACGAATTTTCGTCTCTTAACTCACGTGCAGAAATGATTTGGCCTGGTTTGAGATTCTCTGATTCACCTGCATCTTCGACAACTTTCATTCCAAAGATGGCATCGTTTTCACGGATGAAGTCATCCTTGTGAACCAACTGATCTTCTAAGAATAAAGTGTCTCCAGCATCTTTAATCTGAACCTTACGCATCATTTGGCGTACTACTACTTCAAAGTGCTTATCGTTGATTTTCACCCCTTGTAGACGATACACCTCTTGGATTTCATTTACTAGGTATTGCTGAACAGCAGACGGCCCTTTAATGGATAAGATATCGTCTGGAGTAATCGATCCGTCAGAAAGCGGCATACCGGCTTTCACGTAATCGTTTTCTTGAACCAAAATCTGGTTTGACAGCTTCACAAGATACTTGCGAACATCACCTAATTTAGACTCAACAACAATCTCTCTGTTACCGCGTTTGATCTTACCGAACGAAACAACACCATCGATCTCAGAAACGATAGCAGGATTCGAAGGATTACGTGCTTCGAAAAGCTCAGTAACTCTTGGTAGACCCCCTGTAATATCACCAGCTTTAGCTGATTTACGAGGTATTTTAACTAAGATTTTTCCTTCTTTAATCTCTTCGTTTTCATTAACGATAAGGTGCGAACCTACAGGAAGGTTATAAGAACGAAGCGTATTACCTTTCTTATCTAACACCAAAAGGGTTGGGATAAGCTTTTTGTTTCTTGATTCAGAGATCACTTTCTCTTGGAATCCAGTTTGCTCATCGATCTCAACCTGGTAGGTAACCCCTTGCTCGATATTTTCGTAAGCAATCTTACCGGTGAATTCTGAAATGATCACCCCGTTGTAAGGATCCCATTGACAGATCACATCACCCTTCTTCACCTTGTCACCATTTTTGATAAACAATTGTGAACCGTAAGGGATGTTGTTTACACTTAATACCGCTTTAGTCTTAGGCTCTATCAACTTCATTTCAGCCGTACGTGAAATCACGATGTTCGCTTTTTCACCTGCGCTGTTTTCTCCTTCAACCACGCGAAGATCTTCGATCTCTGCGATACCGTCGAACTTCACCGTTAATGTGCTGTCTTCAGAAACGTTACCCGCAATACCTCCTACGTGGAAGGTTCTAAGCGTAAGCTGAGTACCTGGCTCTCCGATTGACTGTGCAGCAACTACACCAACAGCCTCACCTTTCTGAACAGGCTTGTTATTAGCAAGGTTACGTCCGTAACACTTCGCACAAATACCTTTAGAAGCTTCACATGTTAAAGCGGAACGTACTTCAATACGATCTACTGCAGACTTTTCAACTTTCTCAGCATCTGCCTCTGAAATTTCTTGACCTGCGCTTAAAAGTAATTCTCCACTAATCGGATCGTATACCTCGGCTAAAGTTACACGACCGAGAATGCGTTCTCCTAAAGTCTCAACGACCTCTTCATTCTTCTTAAGTGCCTCTACCTCAATTCCTCTCAACGTACCACAATCTTCTTCATTAATGATCACGTCTTGAGCAACGTCAACAAGTCTACGGGTAAGATATCCCGCATCCGCTGTCTTAAGGGCCGTATCGGCAAGACCTTTACGTGCACCGTGCGTTGAAATAAAGTACTCTAGAATTGAAAGTCCCTCTTTAAAGTTAGAGAGGATTGGGTTTTCGATAATCTCACCCCCTCCTGCGGTAGACTTCTTCGGCTTAGCCATCAGTCCACGCATACCGGTCAACTGACGAATCTGCTCTTTCGAACCACGCGCTCCAGAGTCGAGCATCATGAATACAGAGTTAAACCCTTGCTGATCTTCGCTGATACGCTTCATAGCGAGTTCAGTAAGCATTGCATTGGTCGACGTCCATACATCAATAACCTGGTTGTAACGCTCATTATTGGTGATTAGACCCATGTTGTAGTTCATCATGATGCCATCCACCTGTTGATTCGCCTCTTCGATCATTGTAACCTTTTCAGCTGGAATGATAATATCACCCAGACTGAAAGAAAGTCCTCCTTTAAAGGCAAATTCATATCCCATCTGCTTCATTCTATCTAAGAATTCAGCGGTACGTGGAACGTCAGTAACTTGTAAAATCTT
>JALQTJ010000029.1 GCA_023264015.1 Flavobacteriaceae bacterium
TCGTGGTTGTCTGATGAAGATATTTAGAACGAAAGGGTGAGCATGAGCACAGTTTGTTTGTCATTTCACTCTGAATCTATTGAACTCAACTTTGGAACTGATGATGATAATACAAGAGCAAGAGATCGTCAGGTCATAATGTGAGCACAGTTTGCCTTTTCAAATATGTTTCTTTCGAATATTATATGCACCAACCTTTTCCATCTACAGGATGATAGCAATAGGCCATCAAAAAGGTAATACATGTCAAATGTTCTTTGAGATGTATTTGACATTTATCTGACTATTTTCATCACATGCTCGACGGAGGTGTCTACCTACCTCCTTCGGCCTTTGAAAGCTACTTCTTAAACGATGCGCTGAGTCAGTCAGATATCGATAAGACTCTAGAGACCTTGCGCTCATTTTAAGCCAAGTCGGTTAGGATAAAAAAGAAGCCGCCTGTACTATGGAGTGCAGGCGGCTTCTTGCGTAAACGTAAAAACTAAACCCTATTTTTTTGTGGTGATTAGGATAACACCATTTATTGCTTTTTCTCCGTATTGCGCTACCGCCTTTTCTCCTTTTAGCACCTCCATTTTATCAATCTTACTAGGATCTAATTGGTCTAGAGCTGAAGCGGAATCTGACTCTTTGCCGTCAATAATGACCAATGGTTTTTCAGAAGCGCTAATAAACGCCATGCTTTGTGCTCCTTTTGTGCCACCTTTTTTTCTGATCATCATTTTGGCATGAGGACCGGTAAGCTCCATGCGCTTGCCTTCAATGCGCATCTTATGCTTTTCAGAGGCATCCCTATCGCCTTCGTGAGAATTCCAGCGCATCATGCGTACGCGCGGGGCTTCTGAGGGATGATGTTCTTTGCGCATTTCTTCATGCATCGCCTTGAATTGAGCGTATTGAGCAGCATCTAAAACCTCCTTGAGGGCACGTTGATGTTTGATCTGCTCGTCTAATATGGCGGAGCGCTTTTCGAATCCCTGCTCTTTTTCTTGCAAGGCCTGCATCGCTTTATGGTGTTTGGTATTGATGTTGGCGACTTGCTTTTCTTGCTTTTCGCTGAGGTCAAGATGCAAGGTCATTTGTTTAGTCATAAGGGCCGCACGCTGTTCTGGATCGAGCTTATCGTGTTCTTCTTGGTCTGCCATAAAAGTGAAGGCTCTGATGGCTCTAGGCCCTCGCTTCACGACAAATTCACTCGCGTCGTTATGATGTGCCGAGTCTAATTCGATAATGATGTGTTTGTTGTTATCGGCGCGCTCAACGATGATTTGAGCCTGGCTGAAAAAGGCCATTGAAGCCGCAAGTAGGGTAAGTGTTGTCTTCATAATCTTTGAGTTATCGAGTACAAAGGTCGCTGCGCATATTTCCTTTTTGTACTAAAGCGGTGTTAAACTTTTGGTAAGGGTTTCACAAAAAAATCCCCGACGGTCAGCCGGGGATAAGTGGTTTTAAATCGAATCAAGAGGTTAGTCTTCGTCAAGAATCTCGTTGATTCTCGAGATGGCGTCTTGCAGGTGGTAACGACTCATGGTATCTCCAGAGGCTCCCATGTTCGCACTGATAGCTGCTCTTAGGTTCACTAATTCAGCACGAGCAACCGATCTAATATCCGACTGATCTGTGGTTACTGCAGTTGATTTGCGGTAGCCTCCGAAATCAGGGAGCTTACGCTGTGAATCTGCAGTCAACAGATATCCTAGACGTTCAATATGTCCCTTTTGGAGGTTTCTGCGGTAGGTGTCAATAGATTTACCTGAGTACAACTCGTTCCATAAACCCAATCTGAGGTCTTTCATGAATTGAACAAGCGAGTAGGCCTTGGTTCCGTAAAGCGTCTCTTGTTCTACTAGGCGTGCTAACTTACCTAAAGACATCATGTTTTCGAGGTAACGGGTTTGAAGGCCACGCATGCGCTCTACAATACCTGAGTACTCTGTATTGGCGATGATGTCTTTATCGATCAGCCAATAAGGGGTCTCAAAGAGTTGTTTGTGCATGAAGTTGAGCGATTCGCGCTGCTTTTTGAGCGGAACAGGAGTATAGACGTTTCCTTTTTGATCAGCTGTTTTGTGGTACTCGTAAACACCACCGATATGATTTGAGACATGTCCCATGTAGCGACTGAATTGACCGACCAACTGTCCGTACATTTCTGACAGATCACTGTAGTCTTCACCTTCTTCAGTCGTCCATTCTCTGAGTTTTGGTAAGATGCGTTTGAGGTTGGCAATACCGTAATTGCTCGCTTTTACCGCATCGTCTCCGAGGTCTTCTGTTTGTGCGCTAGGATCGACTACGTCGCCCACTTGCTGATGCCCGAAGCGGTACATTGGGTCGTCGGCGTGTTTTAAAATCCATTCGTTGAGTATGGGTTTTTCCTCTTCAGCCGACACGTCGAGAATCGGACGGTACCCCCAACTAATGGCGTATTTATCGTATACCCCTATGTTGGGCATGAGAGCAACACCATCGTCTCCGGGTTGTGCCACGTAATTGAATCTGGCGTAGTCCATGATTGATGGGGCGGTTCCGTATTTCTGAGTGAAACTCGCAGAACGAAGCGAGTCTACAGGGAATGCTACCGAAGACCCCATATTGTGTGGAAGCCCAAGGGTGTGTCCAACCTCGTGAGCCGAGACAAAACGGATGAGTCGACCCATGATTTCGTCTTTAAATTCTACCGAACGGGCCTCTGGGTTGATTGCCGCTGTTTGAACGAAATACCAGCTGCGAAGTAAGGTCATCACATTATGGTACCAGTTAATGTCTGATTCAAGAATTTCACCACTTCGAGGGTCACTTACGTGTGGACCATTGGCGTTGGGTATCGGTGAGGCCAGGTAGCGCACTACAGAGTAACGCACATCTTCTGGAGACCATTCTGGGTCTTCTTCAGGGGTTGGAGGATCTTTGGCGATAATCGCATTTTTAAATCCGGCCGCTTCGAAGGCAACCTGCCAGTCTTCTATCCCTTGCTTGATGTACGGACGCCATTTTTCAGGAGTCGCTCTATCGATGTAGTATACGATCTGTTTTTTCGGTTCTACGAGTTCACCGCGTTTGAACTTCTCGATATCCTCATCCTTGACCTCAAGTCTCCAACGGTCGAGAAAGGTTACTGATTTACTTTTCTGAGCGTCTAAGCCGTAATCGGTTTGGCTGCGTGCGAACCATCCGACGCGCTGATCGAAATAACGGCGCTTCATCGGCTCTTCAGGAAGCAGAATCATCGAATTGTTGATCTCGATAGAAATTGATCCTGTATCCGCGTTGCTTGGAGCGCTCTTAGCAAAATAGGTTTTTACGTGACGGTTCTCAATGTTTTGCGGATACGATTTGATAGACTCGATGAACGAGCGGTCTCCGTCAAGGCGACTTACCTTGTAACGGGTTCTGTACCCGTCTGGCATACCGAGAGCAGGAACATCTTTGGTGTAGAGATCGTTGACTTTGATTACCGTGGCTGGACCAAGTGAATCTTTGCGAATGGCTTCGATGTCGAAGCTGTACAATACAGGCTCAAAGTTTGAATTCACCACAGCTTCATATACTGGAAGGCTGTCAGAGGCTACATTAGAATAAGAGGCTACACGAAGAAGCACCTTTGTGGCGCGTTTCTCCCAGCGTAAGACTTGGGTGTTGATTTTTCCTCCACCAAATCCGATTCCGTCTGCGGTTTTTGAGATGCGACTTACCATCAACATTTCGCGACCAAACAGTTCGTCTGGGATTTCGTAGAAGTAATTTTCGTCAATCTGATGTACCGTAAAGAGTCCGCTATCGCTCTTCGCGTCTTTAGTAATGACCTCAGAATAGGCCTTAATCTTTTCTTTTTTCTTGGGTGGGGCAGGCTTTTCGACAGGAGCCGGGGCCTTTTTCTTCTTTAAAAACTTGAATTGCGCTTCTGCCGGATGCGCCATAAGCAGGGCAGCAGCCATCACAACAAGGGTACTCCAATTTTTGATCATAGTTTTTTTTCTTAAAACGAGCCCCAAGATACCACAATTAGGGTAGTTTCAGCGCGTTTTAACATCCATAACTATGAGGCCAAAGTAACCGTAAGAGCGTCATCGGTTTTTTGAACGCTAAGCAGCTTGAGTTTCGACAGGTTTTTCATGGAGCTGTCCCATTTCTTGCCGCTCAGACCGCTTTCTTGTTTCAGCGCGGGCAAGTCTGCTGATCCGCCATGCTGCTTCAAAAGTTCGATGATGTGTTTCTCTTCATCGCTTAGTTCTACTGCCTTTTTCTCAGGTCTCATTTGCGGGAAGAAGAGCACCTCTTGTATCGAGGAATTATTGGTCATCAACATGCACAAGCGATCGATTCCGATTCCGATTCCTGAAGTGGGTGGCATGGCGTATTCTAGGGCGCGCAAGAAGTCATGATCAATAAACATGGCTTCGTCGTCACCTTTTTCAGAGAGTTTTAGTTGGTCTTCAAAACGCTCGCGTTGATCGATAGGATCGTTAAGCTCGGTGTAGGCATTGGCCAATTCTTTTCCGTTGACCATGAGTTCAAAACGTTCGGTCAATTTCGGGTTGCTGCGGTGCTCTTTGGTGAGCGGACTCATCTCTTTTGGGTAATCAATAATGAAGGTAGGCTGCACATAGTGGTGCTCACAACATTCACCAAAGATCTCATCGATGAGTTTTCCGACTCCCATACGCTCATCTACTTCAAGATTCAAGGCCTTAGCCGTGTTACGCAGTTCTTCTTCGTCCATAGCACTGACATCGTAACCGGTGTGAATCTTAATAGCTTCAAGGATGGGTACTCTTGGATAAGGGGCTTTAAAGTCGATGGTTTGATCTCCTACTGTTACCGAAGTACTGCCGGTAGCCTCGATGGCTACTTTCTCGAGCAATTGCTCGGTGGTCTCCATCATCCAGAAGTAATCTTTATAGGCCACATAGAGCTCCATTACGGTGAACTCAGGGTTGTGTGTTCTGTCCATCCCCTCGTTTCTAAAGTCTTTGGCAAACTCATAGACACCGTCGAATCCGCCTACGATCAATCTTTTGAGATACAGCTCGTTAGCGATGCGCAAATAAAGCGGAATGTTTAAAGCGTTGTGATGGGTTACAAAAGGACGCGCCGCAGCACCTCCAGGAATGGGTTGTAAAATCGGGGTCTCTACCTCGAGATATCCTTTGTCGTTGAAAAACGAGCGGATGGTATTCGTGATTTTCGTGCGCTTTAAAAAGGTGTCCTTCACCGAAGGGTTAACAATCAAGTCGACATAGCGTTGACGGTAACGCTGTTCAGGATCGTTGAATTCGTCATAGATCTTTCCCGAAGCATCTTCTTTTGGCAAAGGCAGTACCCGCAATGATTTACTCAGTAGGCTAAAGCTTTTTACCATCACTGTTTTTTCTCCCACCTGAGTCGTAAACAGCGTTCCTTCGATTCCGATGATGTCACCGATGTCGAGTAATTTTTTGTACACCTCGTTGTAGAGGGTGTGGTCTTCACCGGTGCAGATTTCATCGCGATTGAAGTACAGTTGAATGCGTCCTTCACTGTCTTGAAGCTCTGCAAAAGAGGCTTTTCCTTGAATGCGACGCGACATAAGACGTCCGGCCAGAACGACCTTTTCACCTTCTTTGTAATTCGTCTTGGCTGTAACTGAACTGTGTGTAGTCTTATAGGCCGCTGCCGGATAGGGGTTGATACCTAATTCGCGCAGGCGCTCTAATTTTTCTCTTCTTATCGATTCTTGTTCAGACAATACCATGAATAGGTGCTTTAGATGCGCAAAAATAAGAAGTACACCCCAATCATCGCTACATTTGTAAGATGAAGCGATCGGTGCATGTCGAATATCTGGGCCGCATGGAGTACAAGGCCGCATGGGACTATCAAGAAGAGTTGTTCCAAGAGACCATTGACATCAAAATGCGCAACCGTCGTGAGGGGCTAGAACTTCCGACCCAGAATCATCTCTTATTTGTAGAGCACGATCCGGTATACACCCTCGGAAAAAGCGGTGATCTTTCTAATTTGCTTGTACCTGAAGCCGAGTTAGAACGCAAGGGGGCGCGATTTTTTAAAATCAACAGAGGAGGAGACATCACCTTTCACGGCCCGGGTCAACTAGTCGCTTATCCTATTCTCGATTTAGATCTTTTTTTTACAGACGTTCACAAGTATTTACGCTTTTTAGAAGAGGTGGTTATCTCCACCTTAGGACACTGGGGGATCAACGCCATGCGCTCTGAAGGCGAAACCGGAGTCTGGCTAGATGTAGGCACCCCATTTGCCCGCAAGATCTGTGCTATGGGTATACGGGCCAGTCGCTGGGTCACTATGCACGGAATCGCCCTCAACGTAGACACTGACCTGAGCTTTTTCGAGTTGATGATCCCTTGCGGTATACAGGATAAAGGGGTGACTTCGATGCGAAGAGAATTGCAAGAGAAATGTCCGTCGCTTGAAGAGGTTCAAGCGGTTTTTCTTCAGCACTTCTTGCGTCAATTTGAATGTGAACGCGCCTAACGTTTATTCAATTCGATAAAGCGTCAGACTATTTCTTTCGTCTTTCACCACCATCTCGAGCTTGGCGTCGTTGTCCATGTCGATCATGTCGATAGCCGAATCACCCATAACTGGGAACCCCTTCACCAGCGCTGCCTGACTGTCAAACAAAAAGACTTGCTTGCTCGCTTTGTCGACAAGGCTCACATAAATCTTATCCTTGAGATAGAAGAAGCGCAAGTCTTCATACACCCCATAGTCTAATTCAATAGGCTTTTCTTTGATCTGTAAGTTCTGCCCATCGAGGGTGGCTAAGGTCTTGTTGCTTGCCACTACCTCGTGAGTAGGGGTGAGCCCAAGATTACTTCGATTTACACGACCTCTAGTGTCGATTTGAACCAATGCCCCATTTTGATCTATAAAAGCAAAGGTGTTACGGTATTCAAACAACTCGTTTGAAGTGAATTCGAAACGCTCTTTGACCGAAATGCGGTCTTTTCCGGTACGCTGCAGAATCTTGAGTGTGCCGTTTTTAAGGGGAAAAAGGAGGTAGTCTTTACTCGCGATTCTGAAGTGTTTTGCCGGACTCGCCAGTTCAGCTTCAGCCTTGGTATAGGTAAATCCGTTCACGCGTTGACCGGTATTGTTCAGCATATAGATATCGCGCCCTTGACTGAATACAAGGCGGTAGTTTCGGCTGTTGTCGTAGTCAAACACAGACAGTGCCGAAAGGTTGCCGTCTTGAAATCTTTTCGGAAATCCTTCAAGATAGTTTCCGTTGCGATCGACAATTACCAGTGAAGTTTCTGTGGTGAAGGCCAATTGTAGCTTCTTGTTGCGGTAGGCATCGATCTCGTGTATTCTTCCTTGAATTTTGGCATCGAGTTGACGCTTCCATAACCGGGCCCCACTATTCGAAAAGCGGTACAAGGCATTGTTGACGTCTTGGACTACGATTTCGTATTGATCGGTGTAGTGATTTTTCACAAACTGCGGATCGGTCAATGCTTCAGCATCTAACGACAGGCTGAGAATCGGACTGACCACTGCCTCAAACTTGGGGGTTACTAAAGGGGTTGAACTGGCCGCTGTAAAATAATGCGACGATTCTTTAACTACGGCAAAGAGGTGCGCACGTTTATCGTCTTTTGAAAGGTGTAATAGGCTTGTCTCTTGAGCGATCTGTGGCTCAAGACTCGCATATAAGGCGCTTCGCTTAAACGTTTCTTCGCTACTGATGAATTTAATCAGGGCCTGTAATTCGGTGTCTGATTCGCTGAACCAGAAGGCATCCTCATAGAGCGCAACATAATTGGCCTTTGTCGGTAACCCTAAGGGTCCTAAGTCTTGTGAAAAATCAGTCCCTTCAATGGTGTACAACGCAATACCCATGTAATCTTCTTTAGCCGTGCTCTGTGCATTGAGCGCTTCAATGATCGCGGCGTTGGCGATTCCTCTAACATACAAGAGACGTTGAGCTTCTAGGTCTACGCGTCCTAATTCAATAGCGCCATCTAAGAATGGATGTTTCAAACCGATGGGGGCCGATCGTACCAACAACGCCTGGGTTGCCCGAGGGGCATGATCAAGCAGACGGGGCTCAATAGGGGCAGTCTCTGCAAAACTTGCGAGATACACGTCGAGGCTATCTGAGGCAAAGCTGATTCCGCTCGCCCGAAGTTCTTGGCCTTCAGAAACGATATCGAGGGAGATCTCTTGGGCAAAGTTTGAAAAAGCGGTATTGTCAAAGGTCTTGAAAACGGGTTTGCTGTTTTCAGGCTGCACCACTAAATGAAGTTTCTCTGGGGCAACCGCACTACTAAAAAGGCGTTCTATTTTCTCGTTGACTGAGAACTGCCCCTTTCCGCGGATGGCTTCTTCTAAAAGCAGTTCAGAACTGCTGATCAGGTTTCTTTCTTCGAGTTGCGTAAAGTATAAGGTGCCCGAATCGAGGATTAAAGATCCGATGGGCAAATTGTCATAGGTTTCGTTTGGCTGAAATTCGAAAAGTGTTTCAAGGCCTGGATTTTCATTGAGGGCCAAAAACTGCAATTGATCGCGACCTTCGATAAAGAAGGCCACTGTAAGCGCCCCATTAGGAATGAGAGCGCTCAATTCGCTTTGCAGTCGTGCTGCTGCCGCTCCCAAACCAGCAACTGAAGGGTGAATTCTTTTGTTCTCAAGCACCCCCGACCACAGTGTTTCTGCTGTATTCGCCTTTAAAACAAAAGCATAGTCGTCAGGAAAGAAGCGGAGGTTAGATTGATTGGTGATAGGTTGCTCTGCGCATGCCGACAGAATGAGCAGTAAGAATAACCCTAGGGCTCGTCTCATATATACGAATGGATTGGTAGGGTGAAGGTACGACGAACTAAAGGTTTGCCGCAAACGATTTTCGGTGTCGCGGACAGCGACCAACTGCTCGAATGGCGTTTTTGTGTTCGGCGGTCGGATACCCTTTGTTGGTCTTGAATTTGTAGGCGGGATACATTTGATCGAGCTCAAGCATCAAATCGTCTCTGTAAGTTTTTGCCAAAATAGAGGCGGCGGCAATACTCGCAAAGGTCTGATCTCCGCGAACCACGCATTGATGGGGGATGCCCAAATAGGGTTTAAAGCGATTGCCGTCTACCAGCAAAAATTCAGGGCGCACCTCTAGGGCGTCTACACAGCGGTGCATCGCTAGAATACTGGCATTTAAAATATTGATGTCATCAATTGTTGCTTCGTCAACGTGAATCACCGTATAGGCCAAAGCCTCTTTTTCTATGATCGGTCTTAAATGTTCTCGCTGTTTCTCAGTGAGCTGTTTGGAATCGTTCAGTAGGGGGTGTGCGAACTGCTCTGGCAATATTACGGCTGCTGCGGTGACCGGGCCTGCGAGACATCCTCGTCCGGCCTCATCAAGCCCGGCCTCTATTTGTCCTTTTACCGCAAAAGATTTCATCAGCGAATGATGAGTTTGTGGGTGGTTGACACCTTCGTAGTTGGATCAACGATACTTAAGAAATACAATCCTGATGGGAGCCCTTTAACGCTTAACTGAGTCTTTTTATCGAAAAGGGGTTGTGTTTTCTCAAAGAGTAAGTGGCCACTTCTATGGTGTAAACGCACCGTGACCTTGGCAGCCTCTGTATTTCCTAAATAGAGGTTTATAGTACCGTCATCTACAGGATTGGGGTAAATAAAGACCTCGTTTGAAAGCACTAAGGTTTCTTCGAAGATTCCCTGACACTCACTGAGGCCCTTTACTTGAATCGAATTCTCAATGCGATCAAGATCTAAGATCACCTGCTGCTGAGAGGTAGTGATGGTTTTACCATTAAATAGTATAGTATAGCTGTCTGATCCGCTCAGGTTTAGTGTGAGTTGTTTGGTCTGACTGTTCACAAAGCTTTGTATCTCTAGGCCTTGAGGCTCTTTAACCTCTATCGTGTAGCAGCGTTTAAAGCTCGATGATTGATCGGTGGTGATACATAAGGTATAGGTGCCAGCAGCTAGCTCACTAAATTGCGCGTTTGGTGCGAGCGCTTGGGACAGGCCAACTACCGATCCTAAGGTTTGTAAGGTGGCGGTGTAGCTTCCTGCTGGTGCCGCGTCTTGAAGCGTAGCCTCAATGATTCCTGTTTCAGTTTGGGGACAACTCGCATCGGTGACCGTTACGGCAAAGGCCGTAGAAGGAATTTCAAGCGTTTCTTCTGTACCAGGATCAACCGGAGTCTCGGGCTCTTCTTCGACAGGAGGCGCTACATAGTTGAGGTCTACCACCTCAAAATTATCTATGGCTACGCCTTTGGCATTGACCGATTGGTCAGATTCAAATACAAGGCGAAAGAGCAGTTGCTTTTCTTGACTTAAATCTACTCGGTCGCGTGATGCGTTGGCAATGAAATCGTATTGGTAGGTGGTCATGATAGCGAAGGCATCGTCTTCACCCGTCCACTGCGCCCCAACACAATTGTAACAGTCGTTACCGGCCGTGTTTACGGTGCGGTCTGAATTGTACCAGTTGGGAGTAGAATTTTTGCTTCCGAGCACTTGCCAGTTGAGCCCTTGGTCGGTTGAATACTCCACATAAACAAGATCCCAATAGGTTTCAAGGTTAAAGGCCATATCGAATCGCAAGGCAGGATTTTCTAATGCACTTAAATCGTAATAAGGTGAAAGCAGGTAGCTGCGTTCCATGTCGGGATAATTGCCAGCGGCATTGGTCATCCAGGCATTGCTGTCTTCTGTGACAGTGAACTTACTTGAAACGAGCGCTTTCTCCCATGATCCTGTTCCATATAACGGATCGTAAGGGGTTAAACTAGTCGCAGTGCTCTCTTGATCAAATAGGGTATAGGTCGACTCAAAGGAGTCTTTAGGGTTGATGAGAAATTTATGGCTTGCCAAGTTGTTGTCACTCCACGTATCGTTGGTGGTGCTAGCATTGGCCTTGGCGTTGACTATGCCGGTAATGCCATCGGGAACATTCCCTAAATCAATCGTACTGCTTGCTTCTGAAACCAAATTCAATTCGAAGCTTTGAGGGCTTTGGTCACTATTATTGAGAGAAAGGGTTACAGAGGCCTCGCTCAAGGATTCGCTTCCTTCATTGGTCAATACGGCGGATAGAGTAGCCTCTCCGGGTAAAAAGATTTTAGACGAAGGGGTGGTCAAATTGCTAATTGCAATATCTGTTGCTGCCTTTTCTACGAGTATGGGTGAAGAAAAAACTCCTCGTCCGTAGGTAGAGACCACAATAAGGGCGTCATCAATACTTAGTTCAATATCGCTCACAGCGGTGTTGGGGAGATTTTCACCATAAAGTTCCCATCCATCCATACTGTCGTCGCTGCGGTAAACACCGAGATTGGTTCCGACATAAAGCGTGTTATTAGGATCTCTAGGCTGATGCGCAATAGAGAAATATACCTGATCAGACGGGAGGTCACGTGTCAATTCTTGTTTTTCAAGGGCGGATAGATCGGTAGCATTCACCCGCCATACGGCCGGATTCTCAGGTTGGTCAACAAGCGCAATATCCACCCGGCTTGATGTGGTTGCAAAAACCTCTTTGGGATTGTTGCTATTGATGCTCATGTCTGAAATCGGCCCGAGCAATGAAGTGATCTTGGTGAAGTTACGCCCTGCATCTTCGCTGAGGTAGAGGCTAGAACCTTCTGCCGCCCAAACAATGTTTGCGTCTGACGGAGCTGCTTCAAGATCGTCGATATTGCTTGCTGCTATAGGTTCAGAGCGTTGCGTAAAACCAGAGCCCCCTAGAACGTAGACCGAGCCATAGCCCGCGAGTACCTCTCCGTCACGGGTCACGGTGAGTGGAGTTATCCAATTGCCTGATTCACTGTAAGGGCCTTCGAGTAAGGCGAGATTGTCTCCGCGACTGTCGCTTATGAAGAGGTAACTACCGCTCTGAGTAAACCCATAAGAGAGGTCGGGATTGAGCGGATCGATCTCATAATCCATTCCATCTCCACCGGTATAGAGATACCAATTAGTGTTTCTTCGAATAAAGCCAGCATTATCTTGAGTGCCCCCAACCATCACCGAGGCATCGTTTTTACCGATACTTAGGCGATAAAATTGTCCGGTGGCTATGCCGTTGTTGCTGTAATCGGTAAAGGTCTGTCCGCCGTCTGTACTTCGATACAATCCGCCATCGGTGGCAGCGAAAAGGGCACCATTAAAATGTTTGAGGGTGTGAATGTCGGCATGGGTGTAAGCAGCGTTCGGATTGTACCAGTTGTTGAGTTTTGAAAAGCTATTTCCACCATCGCTGCTCTTCCAGATATTGAGACATCCGGCATAAACGATGTTGGCATCTTCGGGGTCAACCGAAATGGCTAGATCAAACCAAGCCTGGTTTGACTCCATGATGTTGTAATTCGATTCAATCTCGGTGTACGGATTCCCATCTGCTCCTGTTTTTTGCTCTCTGACTGTCACCGTCCTTTTTGAGAAGGTGAGTCCGGAATCTATTGATCGGTAAAGGCCTTCTAGACTGCCGTCGCTGCTTTTGGCATACAGTATATAGAGTACTTCAGGGTTGTCAGGGCTCACATCCATCACCGCACGCATGTAACTTCTAGGAAGAATGTTGTTAGGATCGGTAGCGTTTTGGCTAAAGGTGGTTCCGCCATTTGTTGAACGGTAAAAGGTGCTGTTCGAGAGGGCGTAAATCACCTGGCCGTTGCCCGGCTTTAATCTGAAATCGGTGATTTCGTCATTGATGACTCGTGAAAAACTTTCTCCGGCATTGGTCGACTTGTAAAGACCTTGCGTTCCTGCCACCCAAATAGTATTGCGATCGTCTGGATCGATAGTAATTTCATTCAGTGCCGTCCCCCGATTCACATTGTCGACATTCAGTCCGGTGGCGCTAAAGGTTTGACCTCCATCAGTAGATTTCATGACGCCAATAGAATAACTCTCGAGCGCGTCGTCGTCTCCTGTGGCGATGTAAATGATTTGGGTGTTTTCAGGGTCAATAGCAATCCCTGAAACTCCGATTTGAGGATACTCGTCAAAGAGATTCGTCCATGTGTTACCTGCATCGGTACTCTTCCACAGTCCTCCTGCAGGTGCGCCGGCGTACCAAGTATTTGGATTAGAGGGGTCGACCGCAATTTGATTCAACCTTCCGATACCCGGAACCTGATCATTGATTACCTCTGCCGAATACGGACCGAGCGGACTCCAATCGGCTAGGCTATTCACTGGACGGTTTGAACTGATTTTATTTTGATAGGCTTGGTAAAGTTCTTTTGGAGATTGGATGACTCCGTCTTTGGTGAAGTAACTCCAGTAATTGCGCCAGCGCGGATATTGCTTGTAGCCGCTTCCTTTTTTACGAACGTTTTTGTCTTTAAAATATGATTCAAAGGCCTCGTCGTATTCGAAAAGAGTATAGGGCTGGGCCGTTTCAGAAGAATCTGCATGGCGCAGCAGCGCCGTAAAAGGAGCATTAGACTTGTACTGGGCCTGGAGCGCAAAGGACGAAGTCGCACACCCTATTACAAGTATGAGGCTCAATACATTATATACGTACGTCTTCAAGGTTCTTTCTTTCATAGCAACACCACCACGCTAGATTGCGTATTTTTACGGGCCTGTGGTAAAAAAGATATGAAGATAAGGCCATTTCTGATTTTTCTGCTAAGTCTCTGGACGCTTTCTTTCGCCTATTCCCAACAGGAACTTGACGTTAAAGGTCCAAAGCAAAAAGAGCGTCAAAAGCCTAAGATGCCTTCAAAGTCAGAATATCTGAAGATCACCATCGATAGAGACACCATTCCTCTAGATACTATCTTGCGCTTCGAGAAAGGACTGCGCCACAATGTCGCAAATCGTGATCTTTTCGCATTCTTGCCTTTTTCTAATCCGGGGCGCCCGATGAATAAAATGACGCGTGATACGCCCTCTCGACTCCCAGGTCTGGGGGTGCCCATGCAGCACTACATGCTTTATGAGAAAGAGGACATGCATTTTCATCGCAATCCCACCCCGATAACTGAATTCTTCTTTTTGTCCATTCTG
>JALQTJ010000002.1 GCA_023264015.1 Flavobacteriaceae bacterium
GTACAGTGAAAATCATATTAACAACCCGTGTATAAGGAAATCAAATTTTTGATTTAGAAGCTTTTATAAACTCATACTACTGTGTATTAATTCTAATAACTGTTGAGTCTAAAGAAAAGGTAAAAAGTTATTCTACTTACGAACAAGCTATAATAATACCCATATCTTCGAATAGAAATAGAAAAAGAATATTCTATTATTAACAGATGTCGAAAAAGAAAGGAAAGAAGAAAGGGCGAAGAGATCACGGTTTAACGAAAGCCCTCTTTACTTTACTTGAAAAGAACCCCGATAAAAAGTACAGCTTTAAAGAAATTGCTTCTACGCTCAACTTACGGGAAACTTCAGAACGTAATAAACTCATAGCACTCTTAGGTGAATTTAAAGCAAAAGGGAAGCTCAAAGAACCTATCAGCGGTAGGTTTACGTTAGCGACTTCAAACCAGCCTATTTATACAGGAACGATCGACATGACACAATCTGGTAATGCCTATGTGGTATCAGATGAACTAGGTGACGATTTATTTGTACATAAGAGTAAGTTAAAAGGAGCGCTTCATAAAGATGAAGTGAGGTTTAGTCTACACACCCGGGGGTCAAAGTCAAAACCTGAAGCAAAAGTAATTAGCGTTGAAAAACGCTTCAAGACACGTTTTGTAGGAGAGGTAGAAGAAAGCGAACGCTTTTATTTTATCAAGGTATCAGACAATCGTATGACCCAAGATATTTTTATTTCTAAACCTAGTGAGGTACCAATAAAAGAGGGTGATAAAGTAGTAGTAGAGATAATGGTGTGGGGAACAGAACACCAAGCACCTGAAGGAAAGGTTATTGAAAACCTAGGACAAGGAGGGTTACATCAGACTGAAATTCACGCCATACTTGCGGAATATGACCTGCCTGCTCAATTTTCAAAAGAAGTAGAAGATTATGCGAATAGCATTGATACTTCAATTCAAGCTGATGAAATAAAAAAGAGAAGAGACTTCAGAGAGATGTTAACCTTCACCATTGACCCAAAGGATGCAAAAGATTTTGACGATGCCCTCTCCTTTAAAGTTTTAGAAAACGATGCTTATGAAATAGGTATTCATATAGCAGATGTATCTCATTATTTAGAAGAAAACAGTTTATTAGACGAAGAGGCATATGAGCGCGCTACCTCGGTTTATTTAGTAGATAGAGTTGTGCCGATGCTCCCAGAAATTTTATCAAACCAAGCGTGTTCGTTGCGACCTCATGAAGAGAAATACACCTTCTCAGCGGTTTTTGAAATAAACGGTAAAGGTCAAATTTTAAATCAATGGTTTGGTAGAACAGTTATTTGTTCTCAAGAACGCTTCGCTTATGAAGAGGCAGAGCATATTCTGTCTACACACGAAGCCTTCATACCTGAAGAAGTTTCTATTCGAGGAGAAGCATATACCGTTTCAGAACAGGTAGTAGAAGCATTGTTAGCCATGAATAACCTGGCAAAACAATTCAGAGCTAAAAGAATGGCTTCAGGGGCTATTTCTTTTGATAAAGAAGAGGTGCGATTTAACCTGAACGCTAACAATGAACCCTTGGGCGTGTATTTTAAGCGTTCAGGGCAGTCGAACAAATTGATAGAAGAATTCATGCTCTTAGCTAACCGTAAAGTGGCAGAATTTATAGGTAAACAGAAAAAAACTTTTGTTTATCGTATACACGATGAACCGGATCTGGAAAAATTAGAAGCATTGAACGGTGTAGTTCAGCGGTTTGGTCATCGTATTGATCTCAGTAGCACTAAAAAAATTGCCGCTTCTATCAATAAACTTCTCGCGGATGTTTCAGGTAAAACAGAGCAGCAATTAGTAGATACGCTAACTATACGAAGCATGAGCAAAGCGGTGTACTCAACGGATAACATCGGACATTACGGTTTAGCCTTTGATTATTATACGCATTTTACTTCTCCTATTCGCCGTTATCCTGATGTAATGGTTCATCGCTTACTTCAAGCGTATCTCGACCAAAAGCCTTCAGCAAAGCAAGAGGAGTATGAAGAGCGTTGCTCGCACTGTTCTTCAAGAGAAGTCTTGGCGGCAAACGCCGAAAGGGATTCTATCAAGTACATGCAAGTCAAGTTCATGCAGCGCTATGTTGGCCAATCCTTTGCCGGAGTTGTCTCTGGCGTTACCGATTGGGGTGTCTTTGTAGAAATGGATGAAAATAAATGTGAGGGAATGGTCCGTATTAGGGACTTTAAAGACGACACCTATTATTTCGATCAGTCAGAATATGCCCTAATAGGACACAGGACGGGCAATCAAATACAATTAGGGGAAAAGGTAAAAGTGATGATAAAGTCTGCAGATTTAGAGAAACGACAAATAGATTTAGCTTATATCTCTAAAGTCTCGGAGGAATAAAAAAGAGGCATCGAGCGGATTCGAACCGCTGTACAAGCTTTTGCAGAGCTGTGCCTAGCCACTCGGCCACGATGCCTTTGTAAGCCGCGAAGTTAAGGCAAAATTTCGGCTTCCTAAAGTTGCTAAACTTACCTGCTTAAGGTTACAGAAACGCTTTCTACATGCGCTCCAATAGGTGGTGTTATTTTTTCAACGCAGACTTCTGCTTTTTCTAAACTTTTGAACACCTCATAAAGCCCATCCAAAATGCGTTGTGCTACGTGTTCAAGTAGTTTAGACCGCTGTTTCATCTCTCGGGTGACTACCGCAGTTGCAGTGACATAATCAAGCGTATCTTCAAGAGCATCACTGTGACATGATTTGTCGAGAGAAGCCCAGAGACGTAGATTCACGACATAATCGCTACCTATTATTGCCTCTTCATCGAGACAGCCATGATAGGCATAAACCTTAATATTATTGACCTTGATTTCTCCCATTTCACAAAAGTAAGAAACGCTAACTTTGCCACCATCAGTAATCTAATTTCATGGAGTCACAGAAGCGCTCGCTAAATTTTATTGAGCTAATCATAGAAGAGGACCTTAAAGCCAAAACCCACTCTATAGAGGGGCTCCGCTTTCGCTTTCCTCCAGAACCTAACGGATATCTTCATATCGGTCACGCGAGCTCTATTTGCCTGAACTTTGGGCTGGGTCTGAAATATAAAGCCCCTGTGAATTTAAGATTTGATGATACTAACCCGAGCAAAGAGGAGCAAGAATACGTAGATGCTATTAAACGTGACGTAGAATGGCTAGGATTTAAATGGGATCGCGAATGTTATGCTTCGGATTATTTTGACCAACTGTACGATTGGGCGGTACTTCTGATTGATAAAGGATTGGCATACGTCGATTCACAGGGTCCTGAAGAAATTGCCGCTCAGAAAGGAACCCCTACAGAGCCGGGTAAACCGAGCCCCTTTCGCAACCGAAGCGTTGAAGTAAACAAGAAATTGTTTGCTGAGATGAAAAACGGCGATCACCCTGATGGAAGCCATGTCTTGAGAGCAAAAATAGACATGAGTTCATCAAATATGTTGATGCGTGATCCTATACTTTATCGTATTATGCACCGCGCGCATCACCGCACTGGAGATAAGTGGTGTTTATACCCCATGTACGATTGGGCCCATGGTCAGAGTGATTTCATAGAAGGGATTTCTCATTCCCTGTGTACCCTTGAATTCGTCATGCACCGAGAGCTCTACGATTGGTGCCTAGATCATATTGTTACAGAAAATCAACAGCGACCAAAACAACGCGAGTTTGCTCGTCGTAATTTCTCTCATACTGTTGTGAGCAAGAGAAAACTACTTCAACTTGTCGAAAACAAAGTGGTAGACGGATGGGACGACCCCCGGATGCCCACTATTTCTGGCATGAGAAGAAGGGGATATCCACCAAAAGCCATACAGAATTTCGCTGAGACTATCGGAATCGCGAAGAGAGAGAATCTCGTAGATCTTTCTTTACTTGAATTTCACGTGCGAGAAGAGCTGAACAAGACTGCAGACCGCGTAATGGCGGTTCTCGATCCGGTCAAACTCATCATCACTAATTACCCAGAAGGCCAAGAGGAGTGGCTGGAGGCTGAAAACAACCCTGAAGATGACAGCAGAGGTTATAGAAAAGTTCCTTTTTCAAGGGAGCTCTATATTGAAAGAGAAGACTTCAGAGAAGAAGCGTCGCGTAAGTTTTTCAGACTTAAGTTAGGTGGTGAGGTGCGGCTTAAAAACGGATACATCATTCAGGCAACCGACTGTGTTAAGGATGAAGAAGGAAATATTCTTGAAATACACGCCACCTATGACCCTAAAAGCAAAAGCGGCAGTGGCACCGAAGAAAGTCTCAGAAAAGTTAAAGGCACCTTACACTGGGTGTCAATATCGCACGCAGTAGAAGCGAAAGCAAGGTTATATGACCGTCTTTTTTCTCACGAATCTCCTGATACACAGAAAGATAGAGATTTTTTAGAATTCCTTAACCCCAGCTCACTAACCGCGGTTACAGCTTATTGTGAGCCGGCATTGGCACAAGTAAAGCCAGGAGAAGTGTATCAGTTTCAGCGCCTAGGTTATTTTGCGGTAGACGAAAGTTCAAACCCTAACAGCCTGGTGTTTAACCGCACTACTCAACTTAGAGATACTTGGGCAAAACTATCGGAAGCTTAAGGCTTAAGCTGGGTTATTGCGCGCTTAATGCGCTTTGCGACTTCTTCCTTACCGAGAAACGTCATTAAACTATAAACAGAAGGTCCTTTTAACGACCCCACAAGGGCGATGCGAAGTGGCGCCATTACTTTACCTATACCGATCTCCTTTGCACTCACATATTCTTTAAGACAGTCCTCAAGTGCAGACGCTTCAAAAGAGCTTGATTGTGCTAGCGCCATGAAATCTTCTAAAAGTTCAGCGGTCTCTTCTTTCCACTGTTTCGCAACGGCTTTTTCGTCATAGATCTCAGGAGCGCTGAAGAAGTATCCATGTTCTCTTTCAAGGTCTGCTGGAAAAACCAGGCGCTCTTTGACAAGCAAAAGAGCCTTCTTAAGCCGGTCATGCAGAACGTCTTTTAGTTGAGGCGATCTTACTAGACACTGCTCTAAAAGGGCATCGTCATCCATTTTTTGCAAGTGTTGTTGATTAAACCACCGCAACTTTTCTACATCAAATCGGGCCCCTGCCTTTTGAATACCATCCATTGAAAAGGCGTCGATCATTTCTTGAAGGTCTAATACCTCTTCGTCGGTTTTGTTACTCCACCCTAGAAGCGCCAAGAAATTCAATAAGGGGGTAGGAAGGTATCCGTCTTCTTTAAACCCGCTAATGCCGTTCCATGCCAATGGATATACCGGAAACCCTCCGGCTTCTCCATCGCGCTTGCTCAACTTTCCTTTTCCGTTTGGCTTAAGAATCAGGGGTAAATGCGCGAACCTCGGTGGCTCCCACCCTAGGGCTTCATAGAGCAGAAAGTGAAGAGGCAAAGAAGGTAGCCATTCTTCTCCTCGTATGACATCGGTGATCTCCATAAGGTGATCGTCTACGACGTTTGCGAGATGATAAGTGGGCATCCCGTCGCTTTTGAATAGCACTTTGTCGTCAAGTGTATTGGTGTTTACGGTAATGCTTTGACGGACTTCATCGTTAATGGTGATGATGCGATCGGCATCCATTTTAAACCGGACCACGTAAGGCACCCCTTCTGCGATTAACTTTGCGACAGTTTCTTTATCGAGGGTTAGGCTATTACGCATGCTCATACGCGTGTGACAATCGTAACTAAAGTGTCCTTTGTGTTCGGATGCTTTTTGGCGTTCCTTTTCAAGATCTTCGGCACTGTCAAATGCATAATAGGCCTTTTCCTCTTTTAAGAGCTGACCAACATATTCGCTATAGATAGAAAGTCTTTCGCTTTGACGGTAAGGTCCAAAACTTCCAGGGTTTATGGGGCTTTCGTCTGGGGGAATCCCAGCCCAAGCTAACGCATTCTGTATATACTCTTCTGCACCTTCTACGTAGCGATTTTGATCGGTGTCTTCTATGCGTAGAATAAAGGCGCCGCCCTTTTGTTTGGCCAGAAGGTAATTGTATAAAGCAGTTCTTAACCCTCCTATATGTAAGGGTCCAGTTGGGCTAGGGGCAAATCGTACGCGTACCGACATAGGCAATCTTTTTTCAAAGGTAATACTATCGACATGATCAATTGGTATCTTTGTGCCGTGGAAAGCCCAGTGTTTTTTGAAGGTCTGCCCCCTACCTCTGTCTCTACAACTAATTGGAAAGAACGGATTGGACGGGTTTTGCTTTTTCTTGGGCTTGAGCTAGAGGTTTTCTACAAGTTCATAACAGACGAAGAAATGCTTGTCGAAAACAACCGCTTTCTAAATCACGACACCTATACCGACATCATTACGTTTGATTTGCGCAATGACGGACTCAATGAGGCAAATATCCTTATCAGCTATGAGCGGGTTAAAGAGAACGCCGAAGCGTTCAAGAGCTCCTTTGAGACAGAGCTTTTTAGAACGATGGTACACGGCCTCCTTCACCTTACAGGGCAAGGAGACAAGACCGCAGAAGACGAGGCTTTGATGCGGACCAAAGAAGACGAATTAATCCAAATGTTTCACGTGGAACATTGACACTATGTTTGAAAATCTTTATGACGTTATAGTAGTTGGCGCAGGCCATGCGGGCGCAGAGGCAGCCGCTGCCTCTGCGAACATGGGTATGAAGACGCTTTTGATCACTATGAATTTGCAGACCATAGGCCAGATGTCTTGTAATCCTGCCATGGGAGGAATAGCCAAAGGACAAATCGTTCGAGAAATTGATGCCCTTGGCGGGTATAGTGGCCTGGTTAGCGACGAAAGTGCCATACAGTTTAAAATGCTGAATCGTTCTAAAGGCCCTGCAATGTGGAGTCCTAGAACACAAAACGACCGCATGCTTTTTGCGGAGTCTTGGCGTCTTCGACTAGAGCGTACCCCTAATTTGGACTTCTATCAAGAAATGGTCACCAGTCTTTTGGTTGAAGGAGAAGCCGTTGTAGGGGTTGCAACGACGCTCGGCATTCATATTCGGTCGAAAAAGGTAGTGCTCACGAACGGCACCTTTCTCAACGGGCTAATTCATATTGGAGAGAAGAACTTTGGCGGCGGACGAGCTGGCGAAAAGGCCTCCTTCGGAATTACAGAACAGCTTGTGGACCTCGGTTTCGACGCTGGCCGGATGAAGACAGGAACTCCCCCTCGCGTTGACAGTCGATCTTTGGATTATTCGTTGATGATTCCTCAACCCGGAGACGAGCGCCCAGGCCACTTTAGTTATTTGAAGGAATTTACGTTGGACCGTCAAATCGACTGTCATTTAACGCACACCTCAGAAGAGGTTCATGATCTTTTGCGATCGGGTTTTGATCGCTCTCCGATGTTTAATGGGAGCATACAGTCGATAGGACCGCGCTATTGCCCCTCAATCGAAGATAAGATTAACCGCTTTGCGGAAAAAGATAGCCACCAAATCTTTGTCGAACCTGAGGGATGGAAGACGGTAGAGGTTTATGTGAACGGATTTAGCACATCCCTCCCTGAAGACGTGCAATACACCGCCCTAAGAAAGGTTAAGGGCTTTGAAAACGTTAAATTCTTCAGACCTGGATACGCTATTGAGTACGACTACTTCCCCCCTACCCAACTAAAGAACACTCTTGAAACTAAATTAATTAAAGGACTTTATTTTGCGGGTCAAATCAATGGCACAACGGGCTATGAAGAGGCCGCTAGCCAGGGTATTATGGCAGGCATAAATGCCGCCCTTAGCATTCAAGAAAATGAACCCTTTGTATTAAGGCGAGACGAGGCATACATAGGAGTGCTCATAGACGACCTTATCACTAAGGGAACAGAAGAGCCTTACCGCATGTTTACCTCAAGGGCAGAATATAGAACGCTGCTACGTCAAGACAATGCTGACTTAAGGCTTACCGAGCGTTCTTATGAAATGGGGCTTGCCAAATCAGACCGAATGAAGGCGATGGAAGCTAAGCTTCAAGAGACTGAAGCACTCATGAAATTTTTTACAAACACCTCGTATCCGCACCAAGAAGCCAACGCGCTTTTAGCTTCAGTTGATTCGGCCTTAGTGAAGCAAGACGACAAGCTGTACAAGCTTTTGTCAAGGCCAAATTTGACGCTTGAACACATGAAAGCTCTTAGCCCGGTGGCCGACTATTTTGCAGCACACAACCCTAGTGCGGACGCGGTGGAACAGGTAGAAGTCGGCATTAAGTATGCCGGCTACATTGACAAAGAAAAGGCGAATGCCGACAAACTTACACGACTAGAACACGTTAAAATTCCCGAAGGATTTGACTACGCCCAACTTAAGTCGTTGTCGTTTGAGGCGCGAGAAAAACTGGGAGCAGTGAAGCCTTCAACGGTCTCTCAAGCCTCTAGAATTAGTGGCGTTTCGCCATCGGATATAAGTATATTGTTGGTTCACTTAGGGCGATAGGTTCCACGTGAAACATTTCTATGGAGGTTACAGATCATTTTTTGTCAAAGGAGCGCTTCGAACTCGTCTATGATCAAGAGTTAAAGGCGTACAAGACAACGCCAGCCCCCGTCAATCTTACAGCCTATTACAACGCCTCAAATTATTATTCTCACAACAACAAAGGCTTGTCGCTGATCGAAAGACTGTACGGCGTTGCCAAGCGTTTTCGGAATCGCCAGAAATGGAAGCTTGTGACGCGAGCAATCAACGTCTCAGACCGCCCAATAAATGCCTTAGACTTTGGAAGTGGAGACGGCTCCTTCGTGGCTGCGGCTCCCGCCAGAGTGGACGCTTTTGGTGTTGACCCCCTCTCCCCTAAGAACGCAACCTTTAAGACACTAGAAGCGGCCAAAACCCAGACTCGTCGCTACGACATTATCACGGCATGGCACAGCCTAGAACACACCCATAACCCGAAGGAGATTTTGAGCGCAATGGTTGAGCTGCTCAAAGAGGGCGGACGTATTCACATCGCCGTTCCCAACTATAAGTCTTGGGATGCACAACACTATGGCCACTTTTGGGCAGGATACGATGTGCCAAGACATCTGTGGCATTTTTCTAAAGAAAGCCTTGAGTCACTTGCGGTTCAACTCGACCTAGAGGTTGTCAAAATAAGACCTCATTGGTTTGATGCTTTTTATGTGAGTTATCTATCAGAAACGTATAAGGGTCGCCCTAACCCTCTTTTAAAGAGCGCCTACGTGACCGCTAAGGCGCTGTTCACCCTAAAGGCCCTTAAGCAGCCCTCTGCGCTCTATTTTCAACTGAAAAAAGCAAAATAAAGCCATTTGTCGGCTTTTTTGAGAACGCCCTTTACAAGGAGACCAAAAATTTCTGAAACGCTCTTAAAACAAAGCGCAGCGCCCCGTTATTGTATAAGAAAATCTTATTGTAATCTTAAATAAAATAAGGTTGGCTTATTATTGAAAGCGCTCAAGAATAATCCAAAAAAGAAGGGTGGGGATCAGGTAAACCACTATGGTCATGGCGCCTGCATAATCTTTTGCAATTCGCTGCCCTAAAAGAAGGCATAATAGAGAAGAGGCAGCCAAAAGACCTGCAATTTTTGCAAACCCAAAATGATGGACGCGGTAAATTTCAGTGATGGCGATAAGTGAGATTAGAGCTGTCGCGATCTCGAGCAACATAATTAGAACGAGCATTAGAGGAACCAGGTTACGCAGTATGGTTTTTTCAAAGTGTGAAGTTAGAAAGGCTAACTCACCTTTGAAGTTAACAGCCTTGTCAAGGCCGCTTTGTCCGAATACGATACAAAAGAAAACGAGAATAATGTAAATCGATGTCATGGTGAAGTAGAGGCGCGCTTTGGTTTGTGAATGAGTTTGGTCATTTGCAGCGCCATGTCGCTGAAAAGCAACTTTGTGTTGGCATTGCGTGAGTGATTGTATAGAGCTTCTTCTAAAAAGGCGTTAAGGTCTAAGGTGTTTTCTTCATGAACAAAGGGCGCAAAACGCTCTAGCAAGAATCCGTCTGCGAGCTCTTTTTTCGCAACTAGACGGTCAGCCCCGTATTGGAGTAGCATGGCGGAACGAATCTGCCGTTGCGCAAAGCGCAAAAAGCGGCGTTGACGTTCTTTAGATAGTGAAGCCAAACGTTCAGCCCAATCGAGCAAGACCCCGACTGCAGCGGGGTCTTTTTTAACCTTAAAGGCAGAGCGAACCCATTCGACAAAAAACCGCTCAAAAACCTCTTCACTATCGTCTTCTGCGAGCATAGAAAGGGCAACACTTAAGCTTCCTTCTGCGCGTAATGCAATTTCTTTAGCACGTTCATTTGACACTCCTCGTTTTGCGATATGACCAACAAGGACGTCAAAGGGCTCAGGGTGTACAACCAACCTCTGGCAACGAGAGCTTATGGTTTGAAGCATACGCTCTTCGCGCTGAACAAGAAGTAAGAAGAGGGTGTTTTTGGGCGGCTCTTCGATCACCTTAAGCAATTTATTTGCCGCCTCAGTATTCATTTGCTCAGCCCCCCATATAATTACAATCCTAGAATGGTGCTGCACAGGCTTCAGAGCGGTGTGTTTTAAAATTTCACGGGCCATATCTACCTTAATGAGCGCCCCCTTGTCTTCAATGCTGGCAGCGGCATACCATTGGTCTAGTGATAGATGAGGGTTGTCGAGCACAGCTGTACGAAACAACTCCATAAAATCAGAACAGAGCGGATCCTTTTTAACCAAAGGAGAATTGTTGATCGGAAAAACAAAATGCACGTCAGGATGAAGTAAGCGCTCAAACGAAGGAGCGCGATCAAGAAGCTCGTTTACATACCAAAGGGCTAACGGAAGCGCCGACTGATTGTTTTGAGCTACTAATAGCTGCGCATGTGGAACCCGACGGCTTTTAATGACAGACTTGAGGTATGCTTTGCCATTCTCATATCCGTCAATCGTCGAAAAATCCATGTCTCAAAGATAGTATTTCGTTACTTTTGAAAGAATCAAAAAACACCAAGCATGAAGACGGTATCTTCTTTCAATTTTAATCAAAAACGTGCGCTTATTCGAGTGGACTTTAATGTTCCTCTCGACACTGAAAAGCAGATTACTGACACAAGCCGAATCGAGGCGGCCAAGCCAACTATAGTTCACATTTTAGAGCAAGGCGGAAGCGTTGTTTTAATGAGCCATTTGGGGCGACCTGGAGGGAAACCATCAAGTGATTTTTCACTGCGCCATATTGTTGATCGTGTCTCAGAAATCATTGGAGTAAGCGTTCAATTCAGCGAAACCACTATAGGCGAAGAGGCTCAGAAAGCCGCTGCAGCTTTAGCCCCAGGGCAAGTGTTGCTCCTTGAAAACCTCAGATTTTTTAATGAAGAGACTGATGGAGACGAAGCCTTCGCAGAAGCGCTGTCTAAGCTTGGAGACATTTATGTTAATGACGCTTTCGGAACGGCACATCGTGCCCACGCCTCTACCGCCATTATTGCCAAGTATTTTGGTGAAAATAAATGTTTTGGGTTGTTGATGGAAAAAGAAATCAGAGCCATTGAGCAGGTTTTAAAAACAGGCGAAAAACCAATAACCGCTATCATGGGAGGCTCTAAGGTGTCGTCTAAAATCACAATAATAGAGAACGTTCTTCCGGCTATTGACCATCTCATTGTGGGAGGAGGAATGACCTATACCTTTGTCAAGGCATTGGGCGGATCTGTGGGCGATTCAATCTGCGAAAATGACAAATTAGACCTCGCGCTAAGCATCTTAGAGAAGGCTAAAGAACACAACGTTACGGTGCACATACCAGTAGACGTAATTGCTGCGGACGACTTTTCTGAAAACGCCAACACCAAAATTGTCGATTCAAACGCCATTGAAGCCGGATGGCAAGGCTTAGACGCGGGTCCGAAAACGCTTGAACAATTTGAGAAGGTCATTTTGGCGTCTAAAACATTGTTGTGGAACGGCCCTGTAGGGGTTTTTGAAATGGACGCTTTTTCAGGCGGAACTAAGGCTATTGGACGATTTGTTCAGGCAGCAACTGAAAATGGTGCTTTCTCTTTGGTAGGAGGAGGAGACTCGGTTGCCGCAGTAAAGCAATTCGGATTTAGCGACAAGGTAAGCTATGTCTCAACTGGAGGCGGCGCGATGCTAGAGAGCTTAGAAGGAAGAACGCTTCCGGGTGTTGCCGCGATTTTAGAATAAGCATCATGGTTAAAAAGGGGACAGCATTACTTTTAGGGATTATCGGCCTCGCCTTTCAGGCAGAAGCTCAAGGCGGGCCCAAAGGCGCTGTCCGCGCTGATGAACTAAAGGGTTTTGCTAAAGCCGCACTATATGCGGACGAAAAAAACCTTTCTTATGAACTCCCCGATCTTTACCAGGCTTATCGATACGATTCATTGTGGTTAGAAGAGCTCGTTAAAGCACGCAGTCTTTTCGTGAATATGCCGACGTCTAAGAGCGATCCAACAAAGAGCAGTTTGAGCACAGACGATCTTAAATCGCGACTTGCTCTGCTCAACGAGAAGACACCTTTTGACTTGGTATACAGCCCTATTCTTGAGCGTGAAATCGCACGCTACCTGAGAGGAGAAGCGACACTCATCAGAAAGATGATGGACTTAAGCGTCTTCTATTTTCCGCTTTTTGAAGAAGAGCTTGACAAAGAGAATATGCCGCTTGAAATGAAGTATTTGGCGATTGTTGAGTCAGCCTTAGACCCCAAGGCTCAATCGTATGTTGGCGCAAAAGGGCTTTGGCAATTCATGTATCCGACCGCCAAGATGTTTGACCTTGAGATCAACAACTATGTCGATGAAAGGATGAGCCCTTCAAAGTCTACCCAAGCAGCTGTCGCATACCTCAAGCAGTTATACGGCATCTTCGAAAACTGGGACTTGGCTTTGGCGGCGTACAATTCTGGACCCGGAAATGTGTCTAAGGCCATACGTCGATCAGGGGGTTATACCAACTACTGGAACATCCGCCCGTATTTACCAAAAGAAACGGCAGACTATGTTCCTAGATTTTATGCAGTGATGTATCTCTTCGAAAACGCCAGAGTCCACCAGTTGGCCCCGTCGCACAAGGGGAGGACGTATTTTGAAACAGATACGATACACCTCAAACACAGTGTAGACTTTGAGCAACTCTCAAAGCAACTGCCCATAACAGTCGATCAGTTATCAGCTCTTAACCCTGAATACAAGCTCAACCTCATTCCGTATTCGAGCGACAGCAAAAGACCGTTAAGGCTTCCTAAAGCCTTAGTGGGCGCGTTTCTTGCGCAAGAACAAGAGGTGTATGCGGCCGCGAAAGAGGCTGAGAATGCCAGAGAAAAACCGCTTCCTGAGCTTATCAACGCGCCCGAGCGCCTGCGCTACCGCGTAAGGCCCGGCGACGCATTAAGCATCATTGCTGAGCGCTATGGGGTGCGCGTATCTCAGATCAAAACTTGGAACAACCTGAAGGGCAACACCATTCGCGTGGGCCAACGTTTAACCGTATATCCGAGAAGACAGCCTAAATCTTAGCCATGATGAAGAAACACACGCTACCATTTTTCGCTATCATCTTAATGGGGTTAAGCATTGCGGCTTGCGAACAAAAAGAGATTAAAAACTATCTTCCTGAATCGAATGGCCCTTTGAACGAGGTCATTGTAGTAGCTGACACCGACATTTTGGACGGGACGGCCGGAGACGCATTGAAATCGTACTTGTCACAACGGCAGTTAGGGCTCGGTGTTGATGAAGCGAAATATACTATTCGACATTTGACCCCTGATCTCTTTAAGGGGGCGATCATGCGTTCGAGATCTGTGGTGTACATGCAGCTCGACACCCTCTCTCGCGCTCACGTGAAAAGAGACATGTATGCGACGCCGCAACACTTAGTGGTGATCAAGGGAAGAAATGAATTAGAGCTCGCGCAAAACGTAGATCAAATTATGCTTCAGGCGGTCGATAGTTTTCGTCAAAGCGACCTGCGCGTTGCTCAAAGCCGCTTCAAGCGTTCGTTATATACTGAGCCCAGGCTTAATACCACCTTCGGAATCGACCTGACCATACCCTCGATTTATCGACCCGCAAAATTCACAGAAGACTTCGCGTGGATAGACCGCCCTATTGAAAATGGCACCATGAACCTTTTGGTTTATGCCGTAAATGCGGGGCAATTTTCAGACGAAAACACCTTCTTAGAAGATTTAATCCGTATGCGAGATTCGGTCGGTAGAGCCCAAATTCCTGGTCCAGACGTTGAAGGCACTCAAACCTATATGCAAACCGAACCCATCTTTAGACCCTACGTTTTTGGTGCCGAGGTAAACGGCTTTAAGGCCGCAGAAATGAGGGGAATGTGGGACATTAATGGCTACCCCATGGCCGGGCCCTTTATCACCTATGTGATTAACGACACCATTAACAACCGAAACCTTGTACTTGAAGGGTTTGTGTTTGCGCCAAACAAAGAAAAAAGAGATTACCTCTTTGAGTTAGAGGCAATTATCAAAACACTTAAAATTGAAAAAATAGACTAGAAGCGTTGAAGCCTAGCTTTATTTAGACTCTAGATTCTTGTCTTCTTTGCTTTTGTCTTCGGCAGAAGCGTCTTTGAATTCTTTAATTCCACTTCCTAGACCTCTCATGAGTTCTGGAATTTTCTTTCCTCCGAAAAGAAGAAGAACGATTACCACAACGAGGACTATTTGCCAAGGACCTACAAGGCCTAATGAAATTGCGAATGACATACTAACGGTGTTTATAGAAATGTAAATGTAGTAAAATTAAAGTGTTTCGGGGGCCATCGCGTATATTTGTCTTCATGGCAAAAGACGCTTCAGATCAGCCCAAAGAACGGTCAAAGCTGTTCGACAAGTTCAAGCTTGTGGTCGTAAATGACAGCACCTTTGAAGAAGTGTATTCACAAAGCCTTAGCCGGTTAAATGCCTATTCTATAATTGTCTTTTTTGTCGCTCTCATCGCGCTGTTCACTTTTGTACTGACCGCAACTACTCCGCTGAGGTATTTGATTCCGGGTATTGAGTCTTCTGAGGTTCAGCGAGAGGTGTTAAGACTCGCACAACGAACAGACTCTATTTATCAAGTAATGGAGCGCGACAAGCGCTATATCAGTCAACTCGGCAGCGTGGTTCGCGGCGAAGTAAGCTATGATGACCTGCCCAAAGACAGTCTCATCCTTGATCAAACACTGGTGTTGTCAGACGCGGCCCTCGAGGCACAAAAAAACGTGGCGATGTTAGCCTTAGAGCGAGAGGTCAGAAGAGAAGACCAATACAACCCGTTGATTTCTGAAGACAGCTTTGAAAACCTCATGTTTTTCGTCCCCGTTGAAGGGGTTGTCTCCCAGAATTACGATCCGCGTTCAGGGCATTTGGCCACAGATATTGCCGCCAGAACAGGAGCGGCAGTAAAAGCGGTCGCCGACGCTACTGTAATTCATGCAGAATGGTCAAGTGACACCGGATACAACCTTATTTTGATTCACCCAAACAACATGTTGTCGGTGTACAAGCACAACGGCGAACTATTTAAAAAGCAAGGAGACGCTGTACGAGCAGGTGAAGTGGTGGCCTTAGTGGGTGACACCGGAGAACTTTCGACTGGAGCACACCTACACTTTGAACTTTGGAGAAACGGAAAGCCGGTTGACCCTCAAAACTATATCGACTTCTGATGGGCCTAAAATCACTTTTGGCAAAGCCATATGCGAGATGGCAGGTGAGAAAAGAGCGACAATGGGCATTGCAACCTGAAGCCACTCAAGAAAAAGTATTTGCTCAGCTAGTACATGCTGCGGGGGCCACTGCTTTCGGAAAAGATCACGGATTTGATCAGATCAAAACTCATTCAGATTTTGTTGAGCGCGTTCCGGTTAGAGATTACGAAGACCTTAAGCCGTATGTTGAACGCATCATAAGCGGAGAGAAAAGCGTGCTGTGGCCAGGACAACCAGAGTATCTTGCCAAAACCTCAGGAACGACCTCAGGCGCTAAATATATCCCTATTACAAAGGCCTCAATGAAAGAGCAGGTCAAGTCTTCGAAGCTTGCGCTCCTGAACTATATCGTTGAAAGCGGTAACGCCAGCTATGTAAACGGAAAAATGATTTTCCTACAAGGCAGCCCCGTGTTGGGTAAAAAGGGAGCCATTAAATCCGGAAGACTCTCGGGTATTTCAGCCCACTATTTGCCGAATTATTTGCTAAAAAACAGACTCCCAAGTTGGGAGACCAATTGTATTGAAGACTGGGAAACCAAGGTTGAGGCTGTGGTAGACGAAACAATCACCCAAGACATGACGCTTATTGCAGGCATTCCTTCATGGGTGCAAATGTACTTTGAGCGCCTCATTGCCCGAACCGGAAAGTCTGTGGGAAGCCTGTTTCCTAACTTTTCGCTATTTGTTTACGGAGGGGTAAATTTTGAACCCTATCGCCAAAAATTTGAATCCCTCATCGGAAGAAAGGTTGACAGTGTCGAGCTTTTTCCTGCTAGCGAAGGGTTCTTTGCCTACCAAGACCGACTTCATAAGAAAGGACTCCTGCTACAATTGAATTCTTCTATTTTCTACGAGTTTATTCGGGCAGATGAATTTTACAGTGAAAACCCAAAACGTCTTACTATTGCTGAGGTTGAGTTAGAGGTAGATTATGCCTTGATCATAAGTTCTAACGCAGGGCTCTGGGCCTATAATATAGGAGACACTGTAAGGTTTGTTTCATTGAAGCCCCATCGTGTGGTGGTTTCAGGACGCCTAAAGCACTTTATTTCTGCTTTTGGAGAGCACGTGATTGCCAAGGAGGTTGAAGAAGCACTAGCTACGGCCGTTAAGGAAATGGACGAAAAAATTGAAGTGATTGAGTTTTCGGTGGCGCCTCAGGTAGACCCCAAAGACCCCCACGAGCTTCCGTATCACGAGTGGTTTATTGAGTTTGATACGCCTCCATCTGATGAAGAGGTTTTTATGCAAAAAATTGACGCTTCTATGCAAGCCCAGAATGTTTACTACAAAGACCTTATTGAAGGCAAGGTGTTGAAGCCGGCGGTTTTAACTAAGATCCAGCGCGGTGGCTTTGAGGCATTCATGAAGTCTCAGGGAAAGCTGGGCGGGCAAAACAAGATAAAACGATTGTCTAACGACCGCTCTGTCGCAGACGGACTCACCTCTTTTGTCCTCCTATGAAGACGATCGTAATTACAGGAGCAGCAGGGTTTTTAGGTTCACACTTAGTCGACCGAATGTTGGCGGAAGGATACAGGGTGATTGGCATAGACAACCTTATCACGGGCGACCTTAAGAACCTTGAACACCTTAAAGGAGAAGAGCGTTTTGAGTTTATGGAACACGACGTGACCACCTTCACCTCTGTGGCCGGAAGCGTCTCTTGCATCCTTCACTTTGCATCACCCGCTAGCCCAATTGATTACTTGAAAATTCCGATTCAAACGCTTAAAGTGGGCTCGCTCGGAACCCATAACTTGTTAGGTCTTGCAAAGGCTAAAAACGCAAAATTTATGATTGCCTCGACCTCTGAGGTATACGGAGATCCGCTTGAACATCCGCAGTCAGAGAGCTATTACGGAAACGTAAATTCTATAGGTCCTCGCGGTGTTTACGACGAGGCAAAGCGCTTTCAAGAATCGATGACGATGGCCTACCACAGGGTTCATAAACTTGACACTAGGATCGCCAGAATTTTTAATACTTACGGACCGCGAATGCGCCTCAACGACGGAAGGGTGATACCCGCTTTTATTGGTCAAATCTTAAGAGAAGAGCCGTTGACCGTATTTGGCTCAGGAGCTCAAACACGCTCGTTCTGTTTTGTTGACGATTTAGTAGAGGGCATTTTTAGGTTATTGGCTTTTGATTACCACCTTCCGGTTAACCTCGGAAATCCTGACGAAACCACCATTCTCGAATTTGCACAAGAACTCATTGGCCTCACCGAAAGTAAGAGCGAAATCATATTTAAGCCGCTCCCAGAAGACGATCCAATGCAGCGTCAGCCCGACATTAAGCTGGCAAAGGAGCTGCTGGGCTGGGAGCCACAAACCACCAGAAGAGAAGGTTTGGCGAAAACGATAGCCTACTTTAAAGGGCTAAGTCCTGAAGAGCTCAGACACAAAGAACACAGAACATTTAACCAATAGACTCACATGAGAGAAAGAATATTAATCATCGGATCAGGCGGACGAGAACATGCTATAGCCTTTAGCTTGTCACAGAGCCCGAACTGCGAAGCGCTTTTTGTTGCCCCCGGAAACGCCGGAACCTCTGAAATCGCAATGAATTTAGACCTCAGCGTGAGTGATTTTTCTGCCATCGGAATGGCGTGCGAGCAACACAACATCAGCATGGTGATTGTAGGCCCTGAAGTGCCCTTAGTAGAAGGAATAGTCGATTTTTTTAAGAAGACTCCAAGCCTCTCATCTACAAAGATTATTGGCCCCGACCAATTGGCAGCAACTCTTGAAGGGTCAAAAGACTTTGCCAAGGCCTTCATGGCCAAACACAACGTGAGAACCGCGGCCTATGCCACATTTACGAAAGAAACACTTCAAGAAGGCCTGTCGTTCTTAGACAAGCTCAACGCCCCTTATGTTTTAAAAGCAGACGGCCTTGCGGCGGGTAAGGGAGTCCTCATTCTAGAAGACCTTGAAGAAGCGAAACAGAAACTTAACGCCTTTCTGAGTGAAGACCTGTTCGGAGAAGCGGGATCAAAGGTGGTTATAGAGGAGTTTCTAGACGGCATTGAATGCAGCTGTTTTGTAGCGATTGACGCCAACTACAACTACAAAGTGTTGCCTCTTGCCAAAGACTACAAGCGTATAGGCGAACACGATACAGGATTAAACACAGGAGGAATGGGAGCTGTTTCTCCTGTTGATTTTGTTGACGGTAGTTTGTACCATCGAATTGAAAATGAAATTGTTGTGCCGACAGTTGAAGGGATCAAACGCGAAGGATACGGGTATGTGGGCTTTGTGTTCATCGGCCTTATGATTGTAAATGGGACGCCTTATGTGATAGAGTACAACGTACGTATGGGAGACCCTGAAACAGAGGTTGTTTTTCCGCTTATCACCAGTGACACTGTTGCCCTTTTCGACGCCATGAGTAAGGGAACGCTAGACTCCTATACCCTCACCATAAAGCCAGGATATGCCGCAACCGTTATTGCCGTGTCAAAGGGATACCCTGAGGCCTATGAAAAAGGCAAGCGCATTGACGGCTTAGGGGGCGCCTATGAAAGCACAGTTTACCATGCGGGCACAACGATCAAAAATGATAACATAGTCTCTAACGGCGGAAGGGTACTTGCGGTGACTTCATTCGGAGAAACGCTTCAGCAATCGTTAGATAAAAGCTATGACACCCTAAAAGAGGTGGGTTTCGAAGAGATGTATTTCAGAAGAGATATCGGAAAAGACTTGATGTAGGCTGCTTATAAGAACGAGTGTGCCGTGTTTGAGGTATCGTCGTCTTGAGCGTCGTTGTACTTCTTGAGCTCGTTCATCCAATAAGCCCCGGCTGCTAATCCAACAAGCACAAATAACCAGTTAATGGCGTTTGAAAGCCACCAGCTTTCAGTGAAACGAAAGAGGTTGTAAGGGATAAATAACACATTTTCAAACAGAGAGGCAATTCCGTAAAATAATGAGGTCATCATGGCGCGTTGTTTTAGCGCTGTAAAAATAGCGCATCTATTTGTGCTTTCAAAGAGGCGTTAGTGGCAGAAATTAAATCTTGTCGCGACGCTTCAGTAATTTCTCTAGGTAGTACTTCAAAGGGTTGCTATATTTCAACAACTTCCAAGGCCTACTAGAATGCGGCTTGTGTATTACAGGTGTGTCAAACACAACGCGGTTAGAAAAGTTGAGTTCTAAGGCTTTTTTAGAAATGAAGGTGTCGTACCAATCCTTAGTGTCATTGAGTTCTTCAAACGAAAAAGCAGACAAAAAAGAAGGCGTCATTAACGTGCAGCAAAAACTTAAACTTCTCTTGGTGTCGCAATAGGCGCCCTTGAAAGATTTGAATTTTTCATACGGATAATTGATCTGCCCATTGGCGTCTGTAGTGACTGCCCCTATGAGGCCCAAACCTTCTTCTTTAACACAGTGTTCTAAAAGGTTTTCAAGCGTGGTTGATCCGACGGTCACATCAGATTCTACAACAACAAAAGGGAGACCCCTTTCTAGCGCGCGCTTTTGGGCTAATTGCAGCACCAACTTATAGTTTGGAGAGGGGTGAGTGGTTAGGTCTTCGAGATGAACAAGTTCAAATCCGTAGGCTTGTTTGGCCTCTTCAAGCCCCAATTTAGTAGCGTCGTCACTAAAGTCGTTGTATACAATATGCATGACCTCTAGAGAAGAAGAGGCGATGGCCTTGCAGGTCTCGAGGGTGTTAGCAAGCGCGTTTTTAACAGGGGTGATGATTAATAGTTCGGGCATATTTGGCTAGGTTAGGCTGCCTTGGCAAGAGCTCCCGGCGCCCGCCGTACACCCGTAACAGTGCTGGTTGACCCGAATATTTCTCGCTAACAAGTGGTCTAGGTTAAAATGGTCTATATGGTTTGAGGGGCTGTCAACGGTCAGCTCGAGCATTTGATTGAAATCACAATCATAGAGCGTGCCGTCCCATCCCACCGAGAGCGTGTTGGTGCACATCACCCCTGACAATGTAGCGGGATTAAAGCTTTCTACTAGAGTTTCCATATAGGCCTCGTAATTCTCAGAGGCAATGAGATACTCTAGAAACCTAGAAATGGGCAAGTTGTTAATGCAAAACAACTGATTGAAAGAAATGCCGAATTGGGTATCGAGCTTTGTTTTAAAGTCTTTTTCTAGCCCTGCTTGGTCTGCTGAAAGAAATGCTCCAGACGGATTATACACAAGGTCAAGTATGAGCGCGGGATCAGTTCCATACCCCAAGGCATTCAGCTTTTGCAAAGCAGTAATAGACTTCGAAAACACCCCCTCACCCCGTTGCTTGTCGGTGCGCTTTACGCTGTAATGAGGCAACGAAGAAACTACTCTTAATTTGTGCTTTTTAAAGAATTCCGGAAGCGTTTTGTAGCTCGCATTTGCTTCGAGTATGGTCAGGTTCGATCGGACAATTATTTCTTCGATTCCTTCTGCCCTGGCTGTTTCAATCAACCATCGAAAATGGGGATTCATTTCAGGCGCACCACCGGTCAAGTCAAGTGTAGGGACCCCAGTTTTTTTGGCGACGGCGAGCACCTTTTTTATCGTATCGATGCCCATGATTTCTTTGCGATCTGGGCCTGCGTCGACATGGCAATGGGCACAGGTTTGGTTGCACATATAGCCCAGGTTTACCTGAAGAATGTCTAAGGCGCGTGGTTTCAAAGGCCAGGCCCCTTGAAGCTTTAGGGTTTGGTCAAAGGTTTTTAAGGTATTGCTTTGAAAGTCGCCTCCCTCGAGCGTCTCAATTTGATGTGCGCTTGAGGCTAGAGGAACCGCTCTAGAACGAAGAGATTTGAGCATGCCTACAAACTGAGTTTATCGTGTTTGTTCATCATTTGCACGGCGTGAACCAGTGTGGCTCCCGCCTCGATAGCGGCGCCTGCATGAACAGCCTCCATCATTTCTTCTTCATCAATACCCCGTTTTAAGGCGTCTTGGGTATATGCGTCAATGCAATAAGGACATTTTACTACATGAGAAACCGCCAGCGCTATCAGTGATTTTTCTCGCGCCGAAAGTGCTCCTTCTTCGAACACTTTTTGGTAGTATGAAAAAAACGCCTCACCAAGAGGGGCGCTCCACTCTGAGATGTTCTTAAAGTTCTTTAGGTCTTTGGGGTTGTAATAGGTGTCGCTCATAGCTGTTTTTTTGGCTTTTAAAAGTACAATCAAAATCTGAAGGCTGCTTTATTTTCTACCTTTGTACTGTGAATCAACAAGGTACACAAACGGCTTTAATATTGTCGGGTGGAGGCATTCGCGGAATGGCCCATATCGGTTTTATCAAGGCGCTTCAAGAGCACGGCATTAGCATCGATCGCGTTTCGGGGGCCAGCGCAGGCGCTTTAGTAGGGGCCTTGTTTTGCAACGGCAATAGCACCGAAGACATGCTTGCCTTTTTCAAAGAAACCCCGCTTTTTCGTTATAATTACTTTAGCATCAATAAGCCAGGGCTGATAGATACCGATCGGTATTACTCTGTGTTGAAGGGGTATCTAATGCACGATTCTTTTGAAGAGCTTGAGCTTCCTCTTCACGTCGCTGCGACCAACTTGCAAGAGGGATATTTGCGTGAGTTTCATTCGGGACCACTTATTAAACCCTTATTGGCTTCTGCTTCATTAAGCCCAGTGTTTAGCCCGGTTGAAATTGAAGGTCAACTGTATGCTGACGGAGGCATATTGAGCAATTTTCCGTTAGAATTTGTAACAGATAAGGCGCAACGATTTATAGGCTCAAATACGACAGAGCTCAGTTCGCTGTCTGCTAAGCACCTGAAAAACGCGCTTCAACTCACCGCACGCGTGAGTAGCTTGATGATTTATTCGCGAACTAAAGAAAAACTTCAGCGCTGCGATTTTTATATTCAACCCAGCGGTTTGAAGAAAATAGGGTTCCTCGATAAATCAGGAATTGAAAAGGCCTACTCTATTGGCTACGACGAAGGAAGCCGCGCCATTGTCAATTTCTTAGAGAAAGAGCGCCAACAGTCTGCAGGCTAAACGTTGTCGTAATCTATCGTCAAACTTGGTGTGGTGGCCTTAGCTTGGCAACTCAACACAAACCCGTTCGCGATTTCTTTATCGGTGAGTACTTGATTGCGCTCCATCTCAGCGGAACCCTCTTGAATTTTGCATATACAGCTGCTACAGGTGCCTCCTTGGCAAGAATAAGGAGCATCGATGCCTTCTTCTAAAAGCAGATCAAGAACAAATTCGTCGGCACTACCTTTAACCGTGTACGTTTTCTCGTCAAGAATTACCTTGATTTCAACCGTACCTTCTGTTGCCACATCGTGTTTTGTCTCTGAAGCAGTAAAGAGTTCAAAATAAATAGACTCCTCGTCCATGCCAGCCGCTGAAAGCACCGCCCTGCACTCGTGAATCAGAGGTTCTGGACCACACAGATAAGCCAGGTCAAACGAGCCTACTCCGCCTTCAGCTTTTAGGCTGTGATTGATGATTGCTTTGTCAATACGCCCGAAATAGTCCCCCTCGTTAGATCGTGAAAATGCGTGCTTCAATGCAAGTCGATCCCCATATTTTTGTTGCAGGCCCTCTAGGGCTGAGCGATACATAATGCTAGCTGCATCAGTGTTTCCTAAAACGAGCATAAGACGGCTGCTTTGATGTGATTCTAAGACCGACCGTGCAATACTGAGAATGGGAGTAATCCCACTTCCTGCTGCAAAAGCCACAACCCTTGATCCGTCATTAGCATCGAACACAAAGCGTCCTTCGGGCTCAGAAACCTCTAGAACATCACCCGCTTTGAGCTCTCGATTCGCGATCGCAGAAAAAACAGCTCCTTTTTCAAGTTCCTTTACACCTATCTGTAGCACCCCTTCTTTCGGAAGGTTAGAGATAGAATACGACCTTCTCAAGGTCTCTCCCTCTTTTGTGGTATAATTCAAGGTGACATATTGCCCAGGTAAAAAGTCAAATAAAGAGCTTAAGTGTTCTGGAATTTCAAATTGAATAGAGACGGCTTTCGGGCTTAACCGATCTACCGAATGAATCTTTAGAGGATGAAAGTTCATGTGATGCAATTTTGATTACAAAAGTACAAACTGTTGCTTTTGTGAAGTTCCTGAAACTCCGACTACCTTTGAATTATGAGGCGTATCGTTTTACGACTATTGTTTGGGTTAGGAGCTGTCCTAAGCATCTCTTCTTGCGCAAGTTCACGAGGGGTCAAGACTACCGCGTTTAAAGAGCTGAGCGCTAACTATAACGTTTTGTTTTATGGTGAGGAAGCACTTGCCGAAGCACGAGAACGCTTAGACGGTTCATTATTTGACCTACGCACTTCACCCTCTCTTATGCCCGCATCTCTTAGAGAAGGGCCTCGAGACAGTAGTGTTTTCGCGCTTCTAGAGCGTGCCGAAGAAAAGGCGACAAAGGCCATTCAAAAGTTTAGCGTCTCTATTGGCGGAACAGAATACAATAAGCACATCCCAAGGGCGTACCATCTTCTAGGTATGGCACGTTTGCTTTCAGGAAGACCTTATCCAGCACTAGAAGCCTTCGAGAAAGAAAAGGAGTTAACCGAAGGTCTGAAATCTAACGATCAAGCGCTATTTGGCATTGCACTAACACGTTACCACCTTGGCGCCTACAGAGAGGCTTTGGCGCAACTCGCTAGATTGAGCGCAAAAAATGGTTCAGAGCAATCTACAATGCTCGAACTGGAATTGTTGAGGTTAACACAGTCCGACACATTGCTTCGCGCTCTCGATCGCACCACTTCAAAAAGTAGGATAAAAAAGCAATCTAATCGGGCAATTTTTGCGCTAGCAAAGCAATACGATCGAATAAACGCTGACGCTCAATCCAAAAAATTATTTGAAAAACTCTCAAAGTTAAAAGGCTACAAAAACGCCTCGTTGCGCACAGCAGCAGCAGTAGAATTGGCCCGCGCCTATGCACAAGATTCAGGACTCTACCTTAAAGCGCTGCAACGCATAGAGAGAAAGTGGAGCAACTACGATGCGCGTTATATCGTATTTCAGTCTCGAGGAAACTGGCTGTTGAACACAGCGCGCCAACACCCTCAACGAAAAGAGCATTTCGAGGGCAAAGCCATTAAAGCGTTTGAGGCGTCTAATTTGACCGCAGATGAAGAATCAAAGAGCGCTAACATCAAGGCTTTAGGCGACTATTTTCTAGAAACCAGAAATTATCAGGCCTCTTACGCCTATTACGACACCTTAGTCGCTTCTTATGCGCTTCAGAGTGGAGAGGTACAAGCCAGACAACTGCATCAAAAACTCACTCGCTATTTAGATCGCAGCGAACAGCTAAGGATCAAAGACAGCCTGCTTTTAACACAAAACGCCGGCGAAGAAGACGAACTCTTAAAACTGAACGTGGCTGCTCTAGCCCCGGGCGCGGTTGTAAAAGCAGAGCGGAAACACCAAGAGCTACTCGAATCAATTTCTGATCTGCGGTTTGAATTGAGCGGCCTTCTCGCCTATGATTTTGGTGACTATTCGAGCGCTACTAGTCACCTTCAAAAAATTACGGTCGCCCCCTACAGTCAGGCCATTCAAGAAGCAGCCCTATTCCGCCTATTTCAATTAAGTAGAGACTTAGGGTATGAAGGCCAAGCCGAAGGCTATAGAAATAAACTACGAAGTACGAATAGCATATACGCATCCTATGTGAACTTTGAAGAAAATACCGCTTCTGAATTCGAACATCGTTTGGCTATGGCCTATCAAAAAAACGATTTACAGGCCGCCTACTACACCGCTCAAGAAGCCCTTGAAAGCGGACAACCATTGAGCGCCGAAAGTTTGCTATTGGTCGCTATAATAGAAGCGCAGATCGAGGGCATGCAATCTTACAGCAAACGTTTAAATGAGATTCAGCAAATCTTCAGAAATAGCTGGGCCTCTCGAGAAGCAGCCAACCGCCTCGCAGCCATTGAACAACAACCTGCAACGGCAATTGCTAGTCAGGGGCGTTATGCAGTGGTGATCGACACCGATCAAAAGGACGCAGCCCAGCTGAGGGATCAGATGACTGAGTTGCTAAAAAAACAGAATTATGAGGCTACGGCAACACTTGATCCGTTTGACAAGGTAAAGAGCCTTTTGGTGGTAGGTTGGTTTTCAGGAGCCGATTATGCCGAGCGATTTGTGTCTCAGAACCCTAAAGCGTTTCTAAACAAGAAAATCACAATTATTTCACAAGCAGACTACCTGAGAGCGCAGCTCTACAAATCGAACTTGTTTTGAAGAAAAACACTTACAACCAATCCATAAAGTATATCGGCGTCGCCATTCAAATGGGCGCCACTATCGCTTTGTGCAATTATCTAGGATCTTGGGCTGACGGTTATTTTCAAACGGATTGGATAGAAAGCGCAGCGACCTTTTTTGGCGTTGTAGCCGCTATGGCCCTGGTGATTACCCAAGTGATTCGGGACAGCAAATCGCAACAAAACTAAATGCTATGATCGTTTCATTTAGCCTCTATTTCGCAGCTTCTTCAGCGGTGGTGATAGGCGCCCTTTACACCCTTAAACGCAAGGGCAAAACGGAACAGCTTGGTTATATATACCTTGGTTTTATTCTTCTCAAACTTCTGGTTTTTGCGCTTTTGTTCAACGACTTTTTGGCTGCAATAGACTCCTTAGAGACCCGTCAAAGAGCTCAGCCATTAGCACCCTTATTCATAAGCTTACTCATAGAGGCCTGGGCGGTTTCTAAACTCTTAAAAGACAGCGTCAAATAGACGGCCTTAAAACTTTCTGCAGGGCCTTTTTTAGTTAATGATAATGCCTATCTTTGCCGAAATTTTAACAAAAGGACCCCTTTTGAAAGGAGCACAAATGAAGTCAAGAAACCTGTTTTTGAAGTCACTCTTTTTCTCTCTTGCACTTGCCTTTTCTTCGGCAAACCTATGGGCTACTGACCCCGTCAAATCTGATGAGCCAACTCATGAAGAATCTGCCGATCAGTCGGTTAGCACAGAAGAACAGATCAGCGAATACATCGCACACCACATCAAAGACGCTCATGACTTTCATTTGTTTTCGTACAATGATTCTTCAGGTCACAGAAAGCACATTGGGTTTCCTTTACCGGTAATCGTTTACACCTCTCAAGGTCTTAGATTCTTTATGTCGTCTGAATTTCATCATGACGATTCAGGTCATCACGTTGTAGAAACTGACGGTGTTTCATTGGTGAAGTATCACGAGAAGATTTATGAATTAAATACAGGTGAACACGCTATTTCTTTTGGTGAGGAAGGGCATCATGACGGAGAACATGAAGTAGGTTTAGGTGACGAGCTTTCTGATATTGCAGAAATTGAAGAGTTTGATGCTTCGCATCATCCAACAAACGCACACGAGGTACTAGACCTTTCTATTACCAAAAGCGTTTTCGGATTTCTTTTAGTTTCACTCTTAATGCTTATCGCCTTTCGATCGCTTGCCAATCAGTACAAGAAAAGAGCTGTCCCTACTGGGTTTGGACGCGTGTTAGAGCCTTTGGTTTTGTATGTGCGCGATGAAATCGCTCGTCCGAACATTGGAGAAAAACACTACAAGAGGTTCACAGGATTTTTGTTGACCGTTTTCTTTTTTATCTGGACGTCTAACTTGTTGGGTCTTACCCCACTAGGTTTCAATATCACAGGTCAGTTGGCAGTGACATTTAGCTTAGCGCTATTTACCTATTTAATCACCCAATTCAGCGGAAACAAAGAGTATTGGAAGCACATCTTTTGGATGCCTGGCGTGCCTGCTCCGATGAAGGTGATTCTGGCTCCGATCGAATTACTCGGAACCTTGACCAAGCCCTTTTCACTTATGATTCGTCTGTTTGCCAACATTTCGGCAGGACACATTGTGGTGATGAGCTTGATATCAATTGCAATTATCATGAAGAGCAGCATGGGAGCTGTAGGCGCTACCGCCCTTTCATTCGCCCTGTCGTTTTTCTTGACGTTAATAGAATTATTAGTGGCGTTTTTGCAGGCCTATATTTTTACAATGCTTTCAGCCTTGTTTATCGGTATGGCGGTGCAAGAGCACGACCACCATTAAGAGTTTATTTATTGTTTAATCTTTAGTTTTTTATTTATGACAATTCCAAATTTAGTAGGTGCCGGATTAATTGTGATTGGTGCTGGTATCGGATTAGGTCAGATTGGTGGAAGAGCAATGGAAGGTATTGCACGTCAGCCAGAGGCTACCGGTAAAATCCAGACAGCTATGATTATCATCGCTGCACTATTGGAAGGTTTAGCTTTTGGAGCACTTTTCTTAGGAAAATAAACCTAAATCTAAAAGGGGCCGTGCGCAGCGGTTGGCTGCGCACTACCTTTTTATCGAAAACAAAAAGTAATGGAACAGTTATTAAACGATTTTTCTCCCGGACTTTTCATCATGCAAAGCATCTTGATGCTTGCGGTTATTTTCTTGATGGTCAAGTTTGCCTGGAAACCTATTGTTTCTTCACTTGAAGAGCGCGAAGAGGGGATCAAGAAAGCCTTAGAGTCTGCAGAAGAAGCCAAAGCCGAGATGGAGAATATCTCTTCGGCAAATGAGCAGTTACTCAAAGAAGCTCGTGAGGAGCGCGAAAAATTGATGAAGGAGGCCAGAGAGACCAAAGCCAAAATGATTGCCGATGCTGAAGAGGCCGCTCAAGAAGAAAGCGCAAAGATCATTGCCAAGGCTAAAGTTTCAATCGAATTAGAGAAGAAGGAGGCGCTAGAGCAAATCAAGAAAGAAGCAGCTAAGCTTTCAGTAGCCTTAGCAGAAAAGATTTTACAAGAAGAACTTTCTTCGGCCTCAAAAAGCGCCGAACACGTCGACAAACTTCTCAAAGAAGTGACGTTGAAGTCATAATACTATGAAGCAATCAAGAGCATCCATTCGCTACGCCAAAGCCTTTTTGCAGGTTGCAGATAAGCAGAACAGCTTAGACAGTGCAGCAGCCGACATGCAAAAGGTAGTCAGCATTACTGCCGAGTCAAAAGATCTCGTTAGGGCCCTTGAAAATCCCATGGCAAGTACATCGGTGAAGAAGGCCATTGTAGACGAAGTATTCGCAGGCGCTAGTGACGTTACCAAAGATTTGTTGCGTGTTCTTTCAGAGAACGACCGACTAGATCTGCTTGACGATGTTGCTCGCCGATTTGCTCAACTCTTGGCCGCGCACAGAGGCCAATTACAGGCGACGCTTATGGTGGCGTCTTCTGAAAACCAAAAAGATCAAGAAGCGGCCGTGTTAAAGCTATTAGCAGAGCAGGGCTACAGCAATGTGTTGTTAGAAGTTCAAATCGACCCCGAACTCATCGGCGGATTTGTCTTAAAACTAGACGACTTGCGTTACGACGCTAGCATTGCAGGAAAGATTAAACGCGTTAAAAAAGAATTTTCAAACAGTCTATAAGATGTCAGACCTTAAAGCAGCTGAGGTTTCAGCAATTCTAAAAAAACAAATCGAAGGCTTTGATTCAAGCGCCTCTCTAGATGAGGTAGGAACAGTATTGTCTGTAGGAGACGGTATTGCTCGCGTATACGGTTTGTCGAACGCTCAATACGGTGAGCTTGTTGAGTTCGATGGCGGACTCGAAGGTATCGTATTGAACCTTGAAGAAGACAATGTCGGTGTCGTTCTCTTAGGCCCTTCAAAAGAGGTGGTAGAGGGAGCAACGGTAAAACGCACGCAGCGCATTGCCTCGCTTAAGGTTGGTGAAGGTGTTGTCGGACGTGTTCTAGACACGCTTGGTAATCCTATAGACGGAAAAGGAGCGATCGAAGGAACACTATACGATATGCCACTAGAGCGTAAGGCTCCTGGTGTAATTTATCGACAGCCTGTAAATGAGCCGCTTCAAACGGGTATCAAATCAATTGATGCGATGATTCCGGTTGGAAGAGGACAGCGCGAGCTCGTCATTGGTGACCGTCAAACCGGAAAAACAACGGTATGTATCGACACCATTTTGAACCAGAAAGAATTCTACGACGCAGGAAACCCTGTTTACTGTATCTACGTTGCTGTAGGTCAGAAAGCATCAACCGTTGCGGCCATCGCCAAGACACTTGAAGACAAGGGAGCCCTTGCTTATACAACTATAGTCGCTGCAAATGCATCTGATCCTGCTCCAATGCAGGTTTATGCGCCTTTTGCCGGAGCAGCTATTGGAGAGTATTTTAGAGATACTGGACGCCCAGCCCTTATCGTTTATGATGATTTGTCTAAGCAAGCGGTTGCTTACCGCGAGGTGTCGCTTCTTTTAAGACGTCCACCAGGACGCGAAGCTTACCCAGGTGACGTATTCTACTTGCACTCAAGACTTTTAGAGCGTTCGGCTAAGGTTATTGCCGATGACGCTATTGCACAATCGATGAACGATCTTCCGGAGTCTATCAAGCATTTGGTAAAAGGAGGCGGATCGCTTACCGCGCTTCCGATCATTGAGACACAAGCAGGAGACGTTTCGGCATATATTCCAACAAACGTAATCTCGATTACTGACGGTCAGATCTTCTTAGAGCAAGACTTGTTCAACCAAGGGGTTCGTCCGGCGATCAACGTAGGTATTTCGGTATCGCGTGTTGGAGGATCGGCTCAGATCAAATCGATGAAAAAGGTTGCGGGTACGTTGAAACTAGACCAAGCCCAGTTTAGAGAGCTTGAAGCATTTGCTAAGTTTGGTTCAGACCTTGATGCGGCTACCTTAAATGTAATCGAAAAAGGAAGGCGTAATGTTGAGATCTTGAAACAAGCCCAGAACGACCCTTATACGGTAGAGGCTCAGATTGCGATCATCTTCGCAGGATCTAAGAATTTGCTAAGAGAAGTTCCTGTGACGAATGTAAAGGCTTTTGAAGCAGACTACATTGAGACCCTTCGCCTAAATCACGCAGAGACGTTAGCCACCCTTAAAAGCGGAGCGCTTACTGACGAAGTGATCGAAACCTTGACTCAGGTCGCAGCTGAAGTTGTAAAACGTCATAAGAACTAAAACCTAAACCCTGATGGCTAACCTCAAAGAAATACGTAACCGCATCTCTTCGGTTTCTTCAACCATGCAGATTACAAGCGCCATGAAGATGGTGTCTGCTGCAAAATTGAAGAAGGCCCAAGACGCTATTTTAGCTATGCGCCCGTATTCTGAGAAACTTTCAGGCCTGCTTGGGCGTTTGAGCTCAAGTATTGGCGAGGAGGTTGAAAACCTTTATGCCGAGAAGCGCCCTGTTAAGAAGGTCCTTTTTGTTGTGATAAGCTCGAACAGAGGTCTTTGTGGAGCGTTTAACTCTAATGTGATTAAGACAGCACATCAGGCGATTTCTGAGGCGAATTCATCGGCACAAGTAGAGGTGATTTCTATCGGTAAAAAGGCGAAAGAGGCGCTGAAAAATAAGACGAAGCTTATTGCTGACCACAGCGATATCTTTGACAACCTCAATTATGAGAGCGCTACTGAAATATCAGAGCAGATCATAACTTCATTTATTGCTAAGCAGTACGATGAGGTAAGAGTCATCTATAATTCGTTCAAAAACGCAGCAACGCAAATCGTTAAAAACGAGCAACTTCTTCCTATCGTTCAAGAACAATCTTCTGAGACTTCTACTGAAGACTACATCTATGAGCCAAGCGCTGAAGAAATGGTCAATCAGTTGATTCCAAAAGCCTTAAAAGTGCAGTTTTTCAAGGCTATTCGAGATTCTTTTGCAAGTGAGCACGGCGCGCGAATGACTGCTATGCATAAGGCTACAGATAACGCGAAAGAATTGAGAGATCAGTTGAAGTTGACGTACAATAAAGCGCGTCAAGCTGCTATTACCAATGAGATTCTTGAGATCGTTGGTGGAGCTGAGGCATTGAACGACTAGCCTATTGTGCTTGCTGCTCATCTATGCCTATCTTTAGGCCAGATGTTGTTCGAATGCCCTTACTTTTAATGCACTTTAGCACCTTGTCGATCGTACTTGCCACTGTGTTTGCGCTAAGTCTCAATCAGTGCGATTCGCCTCCAAAGCTTAAAAATTACCGCCTTCAACGCGTGTTGCCGGGTCGTGCACAAACAACCACCCTATACAAACTAGAGGTCGAATTGGAGAGGGGTCTTTATCTACAACCCCTCTTGGTAAAACTTTCTTCAGGCGAAGCCTCTCCAATGAAACAAGAGAGAGAAAACAGGTTTGCCGTAAGAATCGCCGAACACATCAACTTAAAAGAAGGGATTAAACTCTACTTTGAAGGAACAACAGATACGTTATTCATCAGCCCTCCATTGAGGCTAATCACTGAAATTCGAAACTAAGGCATGAGCGCGGTAAAACGATTAGGATCACAAATCATCGTCTATGGGCTCGCCACGGTGCTCCCAAGAGCGCTATCGTTTTTATTACTCCCTCTGTATACCACGGTGTTTAAAGAGGCAACAGGATATGGTGAATACATCTTTATTTACTCGTGGATTGCGCTCTTCAATGTGCTCTTAACCTATGGGATGGAAACTTCCTTTTTCAGGTTTTTTCACGATAAAGAGTGTGATCAAGACAGCGTAGTTTCTACTGCTTTATGGTCTCTTGTGATGAGTTCTTTGGGGTTTCTCGCGCTCGCCAGTTTATTTACAGAACAATTTTCTGCTCTGATCGGAATCCGCCCAGAATTCATACAAAAGACGGTTTACATATTGGTACTAGATGCTCTTGTGGTGGTTCCTTTTGCGCTACTTCGCGCTCAAGAAAAGGCGATGCGTTATGCCTTAATTAAGGCGCTAAACGTGGGAGTAAACGTAGCCTTTAATGTGTATTTTTTACTGTTCTCTTACGATCAGTTCTTAGGCCGTGAAATCGATGCTATTTTCTTGGCTAACATTATAGCCAGCGGGCTGACCTTAATTTGGTTCTTTCCGGCCTATGTGAAGCGCCGCCCGGGTTTTGATAAAGACTTATGGAAGAAAATGCTGAAGTACGGTCTGCCAATCATGCTTGCGGGTTTTGCCTTTATCATCAACGAGGTCTTCGATAAAATTTTACTTACAAGATTAGACTCAGCACATGCCGCAGGAATCTACGGAGCCTGCTATAAGCTAAGTGTTTTTATGACCCTGTTTGCCACAGCTTTTAGAATGGGGGTTGAACCCTTCTTTTTTAGGCAAGCCACAGCAGAGAACCGTGAGCTGCAATACGCACAGGTGGCCTATTATTTTGTTGTTTTCGGCTCGCTATTGTTTTTAGCGGTGATTGTTTTTTTGGATCCGTTGGCCAATCTTTTTATTCGCGAGGCGGTGTATAGAGAAGGACTTTACATTGTGCCATGGGTGCTTATGGGCGCGTTGTTCTTAGGGGTTTATCACAATTTGTCCGTTTGGTATAAGCTTAAAGATAAAACGCATATTGGCGCCTTGATTTCGGGAGCGGGAGCATTGGTTACGCTAACGATCAACATCGTATTCATTCCCAAATGGGGCTATTTTGCCTCGGCAGTAGCTACCTTTTCTGCTTATCTCCTTATGATGTGCGTTTCGTTTCTATGGGGACGAAAGGTATACCGAATTCCCTATAGAGTGGGGGCTATGCTAGTCTATTTACTTCTGGCCTTTGGGTTTGGGTGGGCAGCCTACGACCTCTTTGCCGATCAGCCCTGGTTGAAGTATGGCCTACTTCTTGTATTTGCTAGCTTTGTAGCACTAAAAGAATCCAAAGATTTCAAACGAATATTTTCCGAGCTATGATTGATATTAAAATCATTAACACCTCATCCCACGACCTGCCACATTATCAAACAGCATTGTCTGCAGGTATGGATCTTAGAGCAAACAATCCCGAGCCTATTGAGCTCGGCCCTTTAGAACGCGCTATTATACCAACTGGTATATTTATTGAGCTTCCTGCGGGTTATGAAGCTCAGATACGCCCAAGAAGCGGCCTTGCAGCGAAGAAAGGTGTTTCTCTTGTGAACAGTCCGGGTACTATAGATGCCGATTACAGAGGAGAGATAGGGGTGATTTTGGTCAACCTTTCAAACGATCCTTTTACGGTAGAGCGCGGAGAGCGTATTGCCCAAATGGTGATTGCCAAACACGAGCAGGCGCGATGGATTGAGGTCGATCAACTCGAAGAGAGTGAACGTGGAGAGAAGGGTTTCGGAAGCACTGGAGTTCGCTAAGCCATGAAAATAATTGTCCCAATGGCGGGTAGAGGCTCGCGCCTTCGCCCTCACACATTAACCGTACCAAAACCGCTTTTGCCTGTAGCCGGGATGCCTATCGTGCATCGCTTGGTAAAAGACATCGCCAGGGTCTTAAATCAGCCTATCGATGAGGTGGCTTTCGTTATCGGTGATCCTGCATTTTTTGGAGAAGAGGTTGTTCAGTCGCTTACAGCGCTGGCCGCCTCACTAAATGCCAAAGCGTCAATATACCGGCAAGATCAACCTTTAGGAACGGGTCACGCCATCATGTGTGCGGAGCCCTCGTTGCAGGGTCCGGCGGTCATTGCTTATGCAGACACACTGATTCGGGCGAATTTTAAATTAGATCCGGATGCAGACAGTGTGATATGGGTAAAGCAAGTCGAGCAGCCTGAAGCCTATGGAGTCGTTGAGCTCAATGACCGGCAAGAGATCGTTTCTTTGGTGGAGAAGCCTGCAGCATTCGTATCAGACTTGGCGGTTATTGGAATTTATTATTTCAAAGAAATTGAGCGCCTAAAAGAGGCCCTTGCTAAGGTGATTGAGCAGAAAATTGAACACTCAGGAGAATACCAGATTAATGACGGTATAAAAATGATGATGGCAGACGGTAAACGCTTTGTTCCAGGAGAGGTTAGTGACTGGATGGACTGCGGAAATAAACAAGTTACCGTTGAAACCAACGCCAAAATGTTAGACTACCTAAGCCAAGAAGGAGAAGAGTTGATGGCCACCGACGTTCGTGTTGAGAACTCTAAAATCATCCCCCCTTGTTTTATTGCTTCAGGAGTAGATTTGATCAACGCCACTGTAGGGCCGCACGTCTCGATTGGTGCAGGCACTCGAATTGAGAATGCGACTATCGCCAATAGCATCATTCAATCTAATTCTGTTGTACAGCATTGCAGCATTGTAGATTCGATGATTGGCAACCACGTTCACTACGACGGTAAATCCACTAAACTGAGCATAGGAGATTACACGGTGATAGAAAACTAAATGATGCGCAAGTCAAAGATTTTAGGAGTAGGTTTAGGGCTATTGTTGATGGCCGCATGTAAGACAGGCCTCGTCAAGGAATCCAACTCCACTGAACGCCTCATGTCACGTGATGCAGAGATCGAACGCCTTGCTAACGGAATGAATGAGGCCCCAGGATACAGAGGAAGAATCCGCGCAACACTCATTCAGAATTCCTCAAAAAAAGAAGTGACGCTCAGCGTTAGAGCCATCACCGACGAAGGCTTACTGTTTAGCGCTCCTCTTGGGATGGCGAAATTACTGGTGACACCCGAGCAAGTGGCCTTCTACAACAAGCTTGACCGCACCTATTTTGAAGGTGCAATGTCTCAGTTAGACAGCCTCTTACCCGTCTCGTTTAACTTTGAGCAACTACAGCGCCTGCTTTATGGCGGGATGGTGTTTTCTGAAGACCTTAAAGACCTCAAACAGAACTTAAGACGAAGACCGGCAAAGAACACAGCCCATTATTCCTCTACCTTTTCTTCTGATCAATTTGGAGAGGTTTCTTATGCGGTAACCGCTCAATTGAACCCCTTGCGTATTTTGCGACAAGAACTGGTTTCAGAGCGCTATAACGACACCGTAGTGGTGTTGTATGCCTACGAAAAAGACGAGGCCGTACCGAGCACTATCGAGCTTACAGGCGCGGGCAAGAAATTGCTTCTCGCATTGAGTGATTTTGAGGCACAAAAGGCCGTGAACCTTCCTTTTCAAATACCAAGCGGGTACCGCCTATTGCGCAAAAAATGAAAAAGAGACTCTTGCTTTTTTTACTTGTGCTAGGCGCCGCGGGTTACGGCCAACAAAAGTCTGCCGCCCAAAAAGAACTTGAAGAGCGCAAAGCGGCCTTAACGCAAGAGATTGCTCAAATCACTGAATGGGTGAAAGAGCAACAGCAAGTTCGAGGCTCTGTGGTAGACCGCATCCGCATTCTCGATAGAAAACAAAGTGCGCTCGAAAACCTCATCGCCCTTTCAGCGCGTGAGGTTCAGTTTCTGCAGCGCCAAATAGATCAGAGCAGCAATGAGATTACTTCTTTAGAAGTAGAGTTAAGGCGCTTAAAAGAAGATTACGCCCGTGTAATTCAATCGGCTTACCAAAAGAAGCTTGAAAAGAACAAGCTGCTTTTCTTGCTCTCGGCCAGCTCGTTTAATGAGGCTCGAAGACGGATGAATTATCTACTGCAATATGCCGAATACCGAACTATACAGGCGAAGCGCATAGAGGAAAAGCAGTTAGAGCTTCAAGAAAAAGAAAAGGCACTACAAGCCCAGTTGGCGGCACAGCAAGAAAAGATTGCTGAGAACCAAAGACAGCGGGATGAATTAGAAGGCGACAAAAGGGTTCAAGAACAATTGGTCGCCGAAACGCGCAAACAAGAACGCAAGTATCGGGCCGAGCTTGCCTCACGTGAAAAGGAGCGTAAACGCATAGATCAAGAGATCGACAAGCTCATTCGAGAAGCCATCGCTCGTGCCAATCGCGAGAAAGCCAAAGCCAAGTCAAATGCTAAGGACGCCTTTGTGCTCACCCCAGAGGCCAAGCGAATTGCAGCAAGCTTTGAAGCGAATAAAGGAAGACATCTTTGGCCTGTTGAAAAGGGCATCAAAAGCATTGGCTACGGCACCTATGCAGATAAATTGTATCCAAGCCTAAAGCATTTTAATAACGGGGTCACTATTGCGACTGCTTCAGGCGCAAAGGCAAGGGCGATTTTTGAAGGAGAAGTGATGCAAATCATGTCGAATCGCCAAGGCATTAAAGGGGTTTATGTACGCCACGGAGACTATATAACGATGTACTACAACCTCGCGGAGGTTTTTGTTTCTGAGGGACAACAATTAGAGGCGAAACAAGAAATAGGAAGGATACATACCGACCAGGTAGACAAGCAAACGACCCTAAAGTTCTACCTCTACCAAAACACTACCCGACTGAACCCAGAATTGTGGGTGTATCAACTCTAAGCAAGAGCTACTCGAATAAGGCCTTTAGTTCATGGGCCTCTGAAGGCTTCATTTTTCCGGCAAGCACCAGGCTGAGTTGACGTCTTCTTAGCGCCGCATCGTAGCGCTGTTTTTCAATTTCGGTTTCAGGAGCAATGGGCGCCACCTCAACGGGCTTCATGGTGTCGTCAACCGCCACAAAAGTGTAGATGGCTTCATTTGCTTTAGTACGCACTCCGCTGATGCGGTCTTCGAGAAAAACGTCGATAAAGACCTCCATTGAAGTTTTAAAGGTTCTTGAAACGTGAGCCTCAATAGTCACCACACTTCCTACAGGAATTGCGGTATTAAAGGCCACGTGGTTCACCGAAGCAGTAACGGCAATGCGGCGACTGTGTCTTCTTGCGGTGATATAAGCCGCTCTGTCCATTCGCGCGAGTAACTCTCCACCGAACATGTGGTTCAAGTGATTGGTCTCTGAAGGAAGTACCATGTCTGTTGTAATGGTCCTTGACTCATTCGTGCTTTTGGGTTTCATGAAGAGGGATTATAAATTCAAAAAAAGATAAGCGACACTAGCGCTCGCTAAAACAAATGCAATCATCGCAGCCGCAAACCATGGATCTGAAGAAGAAACCGTTGTCTTTTCAACGCCCTTGGCAGGCTTGGGTTTGATTGTTTTTTCTTTTGGCTTAGACGATAACTTTGGCTCTTTTTCAGTCGACACTACTTCTTCTACGACAGGGGCATCAACCTCAACTGCTGGTCGCTCAACAACAGGTAAACCAAAACTTTCGCGATCTACCCTTAACCCGTCTAAAGGAATAAGACGAACCAGCGTATTTTCTTTGACAAAGGATCCTAGACCTTCAACTTCAACAGACGCCCCCTTGTTGAGACGCGTCTTCCAGTCAAAAACCACTTGCTGTAGCTCAGCCAATACTTCTTGCGAATCACGTTGTTCGCGCTCTGCTATAAATTGAGCCAGCACCGTATCTTGGTTGTTGAGAAGCGCATTGAAAGCCACCCCTCTTTTTGGCGGAAGCAGCTCGTTGTTCTCGGTTAACTGCACAGGGAGTAACTCTCCTGGCTGAAAGGCACCGAAACCTGGCAAGATTACAAAGTTTCTATGCGCTAAAAGTTCTTGTATGTAAGGAGCGAGAACCATAAAACAAATATCCTAAAAAATAGCGTACCACTTTTGCTTGCACTGCACGAACAATGCATTCGGCCACTGTAGGTTTGTTCGCATGACTGTCACCGATCAAGACACCTATTATTTATTGTCAAGAACCTATGGTATCGGCCCCAAGACTGCACAGGCTTTGTTGGAATATTTCGGAAGCTCAGAGGAGCTGCTTAGCGCTTCACAAGATGCGCTTAAAGCTATTGGCCAAGGTGCACAAATGAAGCTTTTAGAGTTCTCTAATCTAGAATGGAGAAAGAAGCGAATAGAAGAGAGAGAAGGCCTCAAAGCAAAAGGGATACGGCTGCTCTACAAAGGACAACCTGATTATCCTAAGCACCTGAATGCGATCTGTGATGCCCCTATGGTACTTTATACCACGGGTAAACCAATGAATGCGAGAAAGAAGGTATTGAGCATTGTAGGGACGCGCGCCATGACTTTTTACGGAAAAAAAGTCATTGAAGAGCTTCTTCATGCGCTTCCCCCTGACCAGGTGATCATTGCGAGTGGGCTGGCCATGGGTGTTGACGGCTTCGCACAAGAACTAGCCGCTCAGTTGGGTTTTGAAGTGGTAGCCCTAGTCGCTCATGGCTTAGATACCACCTATCCGCGCAAGCATGGTGCACTTCGCAGCCTTATAGAACGTAGTGGCTGTACCTTTTCTGAGTTTTTCACAGGGGTCCCACCCTTAGCGGGTAACTTTATTTCAAGAAATCGTCTTATCGCAGGCATCGCAGACGCCACCCTGGTAGTTGAATCGGCTCAATCGGGCGGTAGCCTTACTACTGCCGACTTTGCCCACGGATACAACAAAGAATTACTCTGTGTACCTGGCCGACTAACCGATCGGTACAGTGCGGGCTGCAACAGGCTCTTAGGTACTTTAAAAGCGCAGTGCTATACAGGCCCAGAATCGATTACAGAGGCCTTAGGAATAGCTAAGGTAAAAGACAAGACGAAGAAGAGGCATGTGGCAGCTTTAGTCACTGCAGACGAGAAAAGACTTTATGCCTTTTTGGTGAAGAACGGCCGATCGTTTCCGAGTAGTATGCTAAAGTTTTCTGGAGTAGATCGGGCGAAACTCTTTGGTGTATTGGCAAGGCTTACTCTTTCTGGAGCCATCACTCATCACAATGACAATTCTTATGAGGTTTAGGCACGAAGCCCCACTTGAGTGCGCACCCTCGAAAGTACTTTTTGCGCTTTTTCTCTAGCCTTTTCGGCTCCTTTGAGCAAGTGTGCTTCTAGCTCATCGGTATGCTGCATGAGGTAATTGAATTCTTCACGGGCTTCGCGATAGGTTTCGAGAATGAGTTCGAGCAGCGCCTTTTTGGCATGACCGTATCCGTAGTTTCCGGCGAGGTAATGCGCGCTCATCTCTTCAATTTGTTCTTGAGAGGCCATAAGCTTATACAGAGCAAACGTAGCATCTGTCGAAGGGTCTTTCGGCTCTTCTAGGCTTTTGCTGTCGCTTAAGATTCCCATGATTTGTTTTTTGAGCACCTTTTCGTCAGCAAAAATATTGATGGTATTGTTCTTGCTCTTACTCATTTTATGACCATCAGTTCCGGTGACATACATAGTGGCCTCATTGACCTGAGCTTCTGGCAACACAAAGGTTTCTCCGTAAACATTGTGAAAACGCTGAGCTACATCGCGTGTCATTTCTAGGTGCTGTAACTGGTCTTTACCTACAGGAACGATTTCGGCATCGTAAAGTAAGATATCTGCCGCCATGAGCATTGGGTAGGTAAACAAGCCTGCATTCACATCCTCGAGGCGGTCTGCTTTGTCTTTGAATGAATGCGCTAGCGTTAGTCTTTGATAAGGAAAAAGGCAATTTAAATACCAAGTAAGCTCAGTGACCTCTGGCACATCACTTTGACGGTAAAAAACCGATTTCTCTATGTCCAAGCCAAAGGCAAGCCATGCGGCCGCTGTAGCTTGTGTGTTTTCTTTAAGCTGCTGGGCCTCTTTGATTTGGGTCAACGAATGTAGATCTGCAATAAACAAGTACGAAGCCTCTTCTTGTTGGTTGGCCATTTTGATGGCCGGAATAATTGCGCCTAGAATATTTCCTAGGTGAGGAACCCCTGTACTTTGTATGCCCGTGAGTATTCGTGCCATAGCCCTTTATTTGCGTACATAGATACAAAAAATTAAAAAGTTATACTTTCGGTTCCCGTGTTAAGATGGATTCAAAATTTAGGGCACTTACTCTACAAAGGGTGGTTTTATCTTGTAACAGCCATTCCGGTATTTGTCTTTTCTCCCTTATTGTTGATTGGCGTGCTGTCTGAACGCACCTATCCTGTGCTCTATTGGGTGGCGCGATCGATCTGGGCGCCCTTTATTTTGTTCATGATGGGAACCCCCGTGCGAAAAGTAGACGGGTCGAAAGAGTTGCCAGCATCACCTTTTATCGTGGTGGCCAATCACACCAGTATGCTTGACATTATGCTGCTCTTGCGGATTTGCAAACGGCCAATTGTCTTTGTGGGCAAAGAAGAACTTGCTCGGATATGGTTTTTTGGATTTTTCTACAAAAGGGCAGCTGTACTGGTAAATCGTTCGGACAAAAACAGTCGAAAGCGGGTTTATGAACGCGTGAGAGAAAAGCTCAAATACAACCGCTCAATAGCCATTTATCCAGAGGGGGGCGTGCCTCACGTTTCGGTAGATATGGATCGTTTTAAAGACGGAGCCTTCTCAATGGCCATTGAACACGAGTTGCCACTGGTTCCAATTGTAAATTTCGACTGCAAGAAACGCTTGAATTGGGAGCTTTTTGAAGGAGGTCCTGGGATATTGCGCTATACGATTCTAGAAACCATTCCGGCCAAAACGTACAGCCTAGAAGAGCTAGAAGACTTCAAGCATCATGTTCGAAACACAATGCTTGAAGTGTTAAGAGAAGACGAGACTAGTTGTTGATCAGCTTTAAAGCCTCGTAAATTTTTTGCTCGATTTCTTCTGCGAGTTCTGGGTTGTCTTGCAGGAGCGCTTTTACTGCATCACGCCCTTGCCCCAATTTAGTGTCGTCGTAGCTAAACCAAGACCCGCTCTTTTTGACAATTTCGTAGTCTACCCCAAGGTCGATGATCTCACCTAGCCTTGAAACACCTTCACCGTACATGATGTCGAACTCTGCAGTTCTAAACGGAGGCGCCACTTTGTTCTTTACCACTTTTACCTTGGTACGGTTTCCTTGAACATTACCATCTCCGTCTTTGATTTGTGTTGAGCGACGAATATCGAGGCGAACTGAAGCGTAAAATTTGAGTGCGTTTCCGCCTGTTGTGGTCTCTGGGTTCCCGAACATCACACCTATCTTTTCACGAAGCTGGTTGATGAAAATGACCGTGCAGTTGGTCTTGCTGATGGTTGAAGTCAATTTGCGAAGGGCTTGTGACATCAATCGCGCGTGAAGTCCCATTTTAGAGTCACCCATTTCACCTTCGATTTCGCTTTTTGGTGTAAGCGCTGCCACAGAATCGACAACCACGATATCAATGGCCCCAGAACGAATTAAATTGTCTGCAATCTCTAGTGCTTGTTCTCCGTGATCCGGCTGTGAAATAATAAGATTGTCAATGTCCACGCCCAGCTTTGCCGCATAGAAGCGATCGAAAGCGTGCTCTGCGTCTATAAAAGCTGCAATGCCTCCCGCGCGTTGTGCTTCGGCGATGGCGTGAAGTGTCAGGGTGGTTTTACCCGATGATTCTGGACCGTAGATTTCTATGACCCGTCCTTTAGGGTACCCCTGTACGCCGAGTGCTGCATTGAGGCCAATAGATCCTGACGAAATGACTTCGACATCTTCAACGACGCTATCGCCCATTTTCATTACAGAACCCTTCCCGTAGGTTTTATCTAATTTGTCTAATGTTAGTTGTAGCGCCTTTAATTTGGCCTCTTGTTCTTTACTCATCGCCTTCAATTTTTGGTAGAAATCAAAATTAACGGTTTATGGTGCATGAATGTTGCAGGCCAGCTAAATTGTTGAAAAAATGTACTTTTGACCCTGATTTTGATTCTTTTAACTTAAAACGATTGGTATAGCATGCAACTGTACAATACGCTAAGTGCAAAAGAACGAGCTGAACTCATCGAGAGTGCCGGAGTTGATCGGTTGACCATCTCGTTCTATACCTATGCACACCTGAAAAACCCAGAACTGGTTAGAAACCACCTGTTCATCGCCTGGAACGAATTAGACGTTTTAGGCCGAATCTATATTGCCACTGAAGGGGTTAATGCCCAGCTATCAGTTCCGGCGCCTAATTTTGAGCGCTTCAAAGCACATTTAGACAGTATTACTTTTTTAAACGGTATTCGCCTTAACATTGCAATTGAACAAGACAACATGTCGTTCTTGAAGCTAAAAGTCAAGGTGCGCAAGAAGATTGTTGCTGACGGGTTAGACGATAACGCTTTCGACGTGACCAACAAAGGGGTTCACGTAGATGCCGAGCAGTTCAATGCGCTGATTGAAGATCCTGAGACGGTATTGGTTGACATGCGCAATCACTACGAGAGCGAGATTGGACATTTCAAAAATGCGGTCTGCCCCGACGTTGATACCTTCAGAGACTCTTTAGATCTTATCGAAGAGCAGCTCAAAGAACACAAAGAAGACAAAAAACTAGTGATGTATTGTACGGGAGGCATCCGCTGCGAAAAAGCGAGCGCCTACTACAAACACAAAGGCTTTAAGCAGGTGTATCAGCTCGAAGGAGGCATCATTGAATACACGCGCCAGGTGCGGGCTAAAGGGCTTGAAAATAAATTCTTGGGCAAAAACTTCGTTTTTGACGAGAGACGTGCCGAACGCATATCAGATGACATTATTTCTAAATGCCATCAGTGTGGAGCACCCTGCGACACACACACCAATTGTGCGAACGAAGGGTGTCACCTGCTCTTCATTCAATGCGACAGTTGTGCAGAGGCCATGGAGCATTGCTGCAGCGAAGAATGCCAAGAGATTATTGCGTTGCCGTACGAAGAACAAAAACGCCTTCGCAGCGGCAAAACAGTGAGCAATAAGATCTTTAAAAAGGGTAGGTCTGAGAAGCTGAAGTACAAATCAGGTTGTGTGCACTAGGCCTTTGTTGTAATTTTACCCTATACCCCTATTAATTATGTCGTGTGCTACGTGTGCTTCTGGGAAAGACGGTAAGGTTAGAGGCTGCAAGAATAACGGCACATGCGGATCTGACGGCTGTAATAAGCTAACGGTTTTCGACTGGCTCGAAAACATGGCTTTGCCTTCAGGGGCAGAACCCTTCTATTTTGTTGAGGTCCGTTTTAAAAATAGCCGCAAGGAGTTTTTTCACAACGCCGACCAACTCCCCATACTGATGGGAGACGTAGTTGCGGTTCAAGCTGCCTCAGGTCACGACGTGGGGATTGTGACGCTTACAGGAGAACTGGTTAAGGTTCAAATGAAGCGAAAAGGCGTTACTACAGAAGAGGCACAGCAGCTCAAGATTTACAGAAAAGCTACGCAGAAAGACATCGATATTTGGCAAGAGGCTCGGTCGAGAGAGGCCGAGATACAAAAGCGTGCCCGAGAAATTGCGATTTCACTCAACCTTGAAATGAAAATCAGTGATGTGGAGTTACAGGGTGACGCCTCGAAGGCCACTTTTTACTATACCGCAGAATCTAGGGTTGACTTCAGACAACTCATCAAAGACATGGCGCGTGCCTTTAATTTGCGCATTGAAATGCGTCAAATTGGATACCGTCAAGAGGCGCAGCGTCTTGGTGGAATTGGATCTTGTGGACGCGAATTGTGTTGTTCTACCTGGCTTTCAGACTTTAGAGCAGTGAGCACGGCTTCGGCGCGCTATCAGCAATTGGCATTGAACCCTCAAAAGCTCGCAGGTCAATGCGGAAAGCTAAAGTGTTGTTTGAATTTTGAGCTTGACACCTACCTCGATGCCCTCAAAGATTTTCCGCCGACCGATTGCAGATTGCAAACCGAGAAAGGAACGGCCTTTTGTCAAAAGGTTGATATTTTCAAAGGAATGCTGTGGTTCACCTATAAAAATGACGCCACGAATTGGTTTGCCCTGCATAAGGATCAAGTGAGCGAGATTTTAGCACTGAATAAGAAAGGAACGAAAGTTGAAGGCCTTGAGGGATATGCGATCGCTAACCCTGACCAATCTGATGCTTCAAAGGCTGTTGAAACAGCCCCGGTAGAGGATAGCTTGACTCGTTTCGATGCGCCAAAAAAATCAAAGCCTCGTCGCAAAAAAGGCCCTAGACGACCTAGAGGAGAAGCCAAAGATCAGAAAGGCCAACGCCCTTCTTCCAAACCAAAAAGAAACTAAGTTTAGATGCCCATGTTCAAGCGCATAGTGATTGTGTTTTGGGTGCTTTTTGCCTCGGCTGTGGTTGGGGTGGCTCTCATTTTTAGAACAGCCGCAACAGGAGGATTTGGGCCGATGCCTACTTTTGAGCAACTAGAGAATCCGCAGACAAATTTCGCCACGCATCTGTACTCTTCAGACTCTATCATTTTAGGAAAATTCTACCTCGGAGACAACAGAACCCCCACTGATTTTAAGCAGTTTCCGAAATCACTTGTCGACGCCTTGATAGCCACCGAAGACGCGCGCTTCTACGATCATTCAGGAATAGATTTCAGAGGATTTTTTAGGGCACTAGCCTATTTGGGCAGCCGCGGAGGCGCTTCTACGATAACGCAACAGCTCTCTAGGCAATTGTTTGTTGGGGTGCGTTCGCGTAATTTGAAGGAGGCCCTTCAGCAAAAGATAAAAGAGTGGGTCATCGCCGTGCGACTTGAGCGCAATTACACCAAAGAAGAGATTCTCGAAATGTACCTCAACAATTACGATTGGGGGTACCTAGCAGACGGTATTGAAAACGCCGCGAGAATCTATTTCAACAAACCGCCCCAAGAGCTCGAGGTGAAAGAAAGTGCTATGTTGGTGGGGATGCTCCAAAATTCTTCGTTATTCAATCCGATCAGGCGTCCTGAGATGGTGGTGCGCAGAAGAAATATCGTCCTCGACCAGATGGTGAAATACGAATACCTTTTGCAGGCAGAGGCTGATTCGCTAAAGGCTACTCCCTTAGACTTAGATTTCAATCCTGAGAATTCGCACAACGAAGGCTTGGCCACCTATTTCAGAATGCATGTGCAGGCGTGGCTCAGAGACTGGGCGGCCAACAACCCTAGGCCTAATGGAGAAACCTACGACATCTATCGCGACGGACTAAAGGTCTACACCACTATAGATTCGAAGCTACAGGCCAACGCAGAAGCGGCTAGTACGGCGCACTTGAAAAATCTACAGCGTGCCTTTTTTAGACAAAGCGCTCAAGACACATCACCGACGGCACCCTTTGTGGATGTGGAAAAAGAGCAGGCAGAAAACATCATAGAGCAGGCCATGCGCCGAAGCGAGCGCTGGCGTGTGCTGCGTGCTGAAGGCAAGTCAGATACCGTCATTAAGGCGAGCTTCTACGTGCCCACTGAGATGCGAGTGTTTGATTGGGAGCATGAGAATTTAGAGCGCGATACGGTAATGACTCCTATAGATTCGATTTTGTACTACAAGAAGCATCTGCGCATGGCCATGATGAGTATTGAGCCGAGTACTGGTCATATTAAAGCCTGGGTAGGAGGAGCCAATTACAAGCACTTTCAATACGACAACGTCATTCAAGGAGCACGGCAAGTCGGGTCTACTTTCAAGCCTTTTGTGTACGCCGCCGTAATCGATCAACTAAGACTTTCACCTTGCGATCGTTTGCCAGATGTACCCTATTGTGTCGAGGCGATGCGCCACGGAAATACCGAGTCGTGGTGCCCTAAGAATTCAGGCGGACGCTACAGTGGCGAAAACATCACGCTGAAATATGCCCTTGCCAACAGCATTAATACGGTAACAGCACAGCTTATCGACAAGGTAGGGCCGAGAGCCGTTTCGGCCTTAGTAAAGAAGCTCGGGGTGCGCAATGAGGTTCCAGCCGTGCCTTCGATTGCTTTGGGTACGCCAGACATTAAGGTTCACGATTTGGTAGCTGCATACAGCGCCTTTGCCAATCAAGGGGTATATGTCGAACCTACCTTTATAACGCATATAGAAGACCGAAGCGGAACGGTGCTTTATCGGGCGGTTCCAGAAACACAAGATGTCTTCAATAAAGAAATCGCCTATGCCATGGTGAGCCTGCTCAAGGGGGTCACAGAGGCCGGATCTGGGATACGCCTAAGACACAATTGGATGCAAGACAAACCGGTGTATCAAGAAGCGGTGACGGGGTATCCGTACGAATTTAAGAACGAGATAGCCGGAAAGACCGGAACCACCCAAAATCAATCAGACGGATGGTTCATGGGTATGGTACCCAACCTGGTTACTGGGGTTTGGGTCGGAGCTGAAGACCGTTCGGTGCATTTTGACAATATTGCCTACGGTCAAGGAGCTACGATGGCGCTACCTATCTGGGCAAATTACATGCGCAAAAACTATCAAGACTCTCTAGGCATAAGCCAAGCCGACTTTGAGCGGCCCGAGAATATGCCTTTCAACCTAGATTGTGCTCAGATCGAGCAAGATCCGAATACTCCTGATCTCGAGATCGACCTCGAGGAATTTGACTTCTAAGATTTATTTCATGGTGTTGTCACCAGGCGCCTCAATGCGCGGCGTAGGCAACGCGTCGAATCCCATCGCATTCAAGGTAAAGGCATAGATGTCGGCGTACTGTTCTATGGTTTTACTCACAGGAGTTCCTGCCCCGTGACCGGCATCAGTTTCGATGCGGATGAGCACTGGGGTGTCTCCGGCATGTTTGTCTTGGAGCTCAGCTGCGAATTTGAAACTGTGGGCTGGAACCACACGGTCGTCGTGATCACCTGTGGTAATGAGTGTAGCAGGGTACGACACTCCCTCTTTCACATTGTGTACAGGAGAATACCCTTTCAGGTAGGCGAACATCTCTGGCGAATCTTCAGAAGTTCCATAGTCGTAAGCCCATCCAGCACCGGCCGTGAAAGTGTGGTAACGCAACATATCAAGTACACCTACTGCCGGCAGTGCTACTCGCGCTAAATCAGGACGCTGGGTCATGGTGGCCCCGACTAATAGCCCCCCATTGGATCCGCCTCTTAAAGCCAATAGATCTGATGAGGTGTACTTCTCGGCAATGAGGTATTCACCTGCCGCGATGAAGTCGTCAAAGACGTTTTGTTTGTTCATTTGAGTACCGGCATCGTGCCAGGTCTTACCGTATTCGCCTCCACCTCTTAAGTTTGGAACGGCGTAAATGCCGCCCATCTCCATCCAAATGGCATTGGTTACGCTAAATGATGGGGTTAGGCTGATATTGAATCCGCCGTATCCGTAGAGGATGGCAGGGTTGTTTCCGTCTTTTTTCAGCCCCCTTTTGTAGGTAATCATCATCGGAACCTGAGTGCCGTCTTTCGAAGTATAGAACACTTGTTCAGAAACGTATTCGTCTGAATTGAATTCGATAGCGGGGGTCCAGTATACAGCAGATTCACCGGTTTCTGGGTTATAGGTATAGCTGCTTGAAGGCGTGTTGTAATTGGTAAAGGTGTAGTATAATACTTCGTCAGACGATTTTCCGCCAAAGCCTCCTACGCTCCCTAGCCCCGGGAGGTCTATTTCGCGCACGAGCTCACCTTTGTAGTCGTATTGATATACTTTTGAGAGGGCATCAATCATGTATTCGGCAAAGAAATATCCTGATCCTGTATTAAGGGTCAAAACGTTTTCTGTTTCTGGGATCACATCTACCCAATGTTCAGGAGTAGGCTGCTTTGCGTCAGCCTTAACCAGTCGCTTGTTTGGCGCGTCGCGATCGGTCACTAAGAATAAAGTGCTTCCTTCGTTTTCAGTGACATAGGTGTCAGAGGTTTCGTCGTCTACAATAGCAACGATAGGCGCATTTTCAACGCTTAAATCTTGCATGAACAGCTTGTTCCCTGAGGTGGTGTTCGAAGCGCTAATGAATAAAAAATGTGCGTCTTCACTAACAGATCCGCCGATGTAGCGGTGTTTTTCTTCAGGCGTCCCGCCATAGATCAACTGATCTTCTTCTTGCGAGGTACCCAGGCGGTGAAAATAAAGTTTGTGTTGATCGGTTTTTGCAGAGAGTTCGCTTCCGTCAGGCTTGTCGTAGCTCGAGTAGTAGAACCCTTCGTTTTTCTTCCAAGAGATGCCGCTGAATTTTACATCAATGATGGTGTCGCCAACCTGTTCTTTGGTTTCTGCGTTGAGTACGATGATTTTTCTCCAGTCGCTTCCGCCCTCTGAAATAGAATAGGCCAAGAGGCTTCCGTCTTCGGTGAAGCTGAGACCGGCCAAAGAAACGGTGCCGTCTTCGCTGAAGCTATTCGGATCGAGAAACACTTCTGCCTCTTCGTTTTCTCCTTTTTGTCGGTAGACTACTGATTGGTTTTGCAGTCCGTCGTTTTTATAGAAATAGGTGTAGGCGCCTTCTTTGAATGGGCGTGAAATCTTTTCGTAATTCCAGAGTTTTTCGAGTCGAGCCTTGAGTTCTTCTTTGTACGATATGCCGTTAAGGTGCGAAAAAGTGGTTTCGTTTTGACGCTTCACCCAATCTTCGGTTGCAGCGCTTCGGTCGTCTTCTAGCCAGCGGTAGTTGTCGACAACTTCTTCTTCGAAGTACGTATCCACTACTGGAATTTTCTCTGTTTCTGGATAACTCACGGTTGTAGATTGAACATTAGACGTACAAGAATTCAGCACCAAAGCGCCTACACAGGCGCTTAGAATGAAAGGAGCATATAGACGACGCATACGGTTTGATTTTAGTATGCTGAAAGTACAAAATCTATACGATCGAATGCGCCACTAAGTACTCGGCAATTTGAACGGCATTTGTCGCAGCCCCTTTACGCAGGTTATCGGCCACTACCCAAAGGTTAAGGGTGTTTGGCATAGAAGGATCGCGTCTAAGCCTTCCGACAAAAACCTCGTCTTTCTGGTGGGCCGTATACGGCATAGGATAGTGGTTGTTGGCCACATCGTCTTGCACGATTACGCCATCGCTTTCTTCTAACAATTGGCGCACCTCAGCCAAATCAAAATCTCTTTTGAACGATACGTTTACCGACTCAGAATGTCCTCCGGCTGTGGGTATACGAACGGCAGTAGCACTAATTTTTAACGAATCGTCTCCCAAGATCTTCTTGGGTTCTTGCATCAGTTTTTGCTCTTCTTTGGTGAATCCGTCTTCTAAAAATACATCGCAATGCGGTAAAGCATTTCTGTAAATCGGATGCGGATAGGCGCGTTCTGATTCGATTCCTTTTTCTTCATTCTCGAGCTGTTGTACCGCCTTTACACCAGTTCCTGAAACCGATTGATACGTCGATACCACGATGCGGTCAATGCCATAAGTACGGTGCAGCGGAGCTAGAGCGAGCACCATTTGAATGGTCGAGCAGTTTGGGTTAGCGATAATATAGTCGTCTGCAGTCAAGGTGTTGGCGTTGATTTCTGGGACCACCAATTTGTGGTTGGGGTTCATGCGCCAAGCAGATGAATTGTCGATCACCCGACATCCTACCTCGGCGAATTTCGGAGCCCAGTCGAGCGAAGTTCCACCTCCGGCAGAAAAAAGTGCAATGTCAGGACGTCTTGATACGGCATCTTCTAAGGATATAATGATGTGGTCTTGCCCCTTGTAGTGTATGGTCTTTCCGACAGAGCGTTCAGACGCTACAAGTAAGAGTTCGTCGTAGTTAAAGTTTCGCTGCTCTAATACTTCGAGCATCACTTGGCCCACTAGTCCGGTGGCGCCGACTACCGCTAATTTCATGATAGATTGATTTAATGGCCGCAAAGGTAACCTCTTAGCACCACTCTTTATAATAACAAATTGTTATAAATAACACAGACTTGCGTCTTATACAAATACCCTTGGTACCCTTGGGCCAATTCCTGTTATAAGCTCATAAGCAATGGTCTCTGCTTTTGAAGAGAGGGTCTCTGCCGATTGGGCCGGTCCAAACACAAGAACGGTGTCGCCCACTTCAGCCTTGAGATTGGTCACATCAATCATAAAAAGATCCATGCAAATCATTCCGACGGCCGAGGCTTCTTGATGGTTGACCAACACTTTAAAATTTGTGGTGCCCAATGAGCGGTGTATACCGTCGCCGTGTCCGATACCAACCGTGGCGATACGCATGGGCTTTTGGGCGATAAACTGTCGGTTGTAACTCACCGATTCGCCCGCTTCGATACTTCTGATAGCGCTTATACTGCTGTATAGACTACTGATGGGAATAAGCTTTTTGTCGACGAGAGGGTCGTTGGCGTATCCGTGCAAACTGATGCCAGATCGCACACATTCAAAGGCGGCCTCAGGATAATTATGTACCCCTGAGCTATTTAATACGTGCCGTTTTATAGGCCTGCCTAAACGTTCAGAAACGAAGTGGTGTTGTGCGTTGAATTGTTCGATTTGCTCAAGAGTGAATGCCTTTAGGCCTACATCTTCGCTAGCGGCGAGATGTGTCATCATCCAATCGCATTGAAGTTGAGGGTTACCGTCAATGAGCTGAAGCATTTCGTCTAGTTCACTGGATTTTATCCCGAGACGATTCAGCCCGGTATTCAGATTGATATGCACCGCTGTCTTTCGTTTTTGGGCAAGCGCCGTCTTAGCCAAAGCCTTGGTGAAGGCTAGGCTGTACAGACTAAAATCAAGGCCCGCCTCGACTCCTGATTCAAGGGTGTCGAGTTGTGCATGAAGGACTAGAATGGGCTTGGTGATTTTAGCTTTACGCAAGGCCAGGCCTTCTTCTACATATGCGACACAAAACGAATCGGCCCCCAGTTCATCGAGACACTTGCTGAGTTTTACGATATCGGTACCGTAGGCATTCGCCTTCACTACGGCCATGAATTGCGTAGACGGATCGAGTTGTGAACGTAAATACTGATAATTGTGGGTCAGTGCCGCAGTGCTGACCTCTAGACGCGTGCTAGCGCTCATGCTTCTGCTTTTTGTCTTCTTCTATGGCCTTTCTAAAGGCAGCACGGCTGAGCGGTTCGTACTCTTGTGTTTCTCCTAGAAGAACGAGCGAGTCAGAATCGGCGATACGATGAGAATAGTGCGCAAGGTTTCCGGTGCGACTGCAAATGGCATGCACTTTGGTGACATACTCGGCCGTCGCCATAAGCGCGGGCATCGGACCAAAAGGGTTTCCCTTAAAATCCATATCTAAGCCTGCAACGATGACACGAATACCCTGATTCGCGAGGTCGTTACAGACGCTGACGATTTCTTCGTCAAAGAATTGCGCCTCGTCGATCCCTACTACATCGCAGCGATCTGCCAGCAGGCGTATGTTTGCCGCCGCAGGAACAGGAGTCGATCTGATTTTGTTATCGTCATGCGAAATGACCATGTCTTGATCGTAACGGGTGTCGATCAAAGGCTTAAAAATCTCAACGCGCTGTTTTGCAATCTTAGCGCGATTTAGGCGGCGGATGAGCTCTTCAGTTTTTCCAGAAAACATCGAGCCGCAGATCACTTCGATCCAACCATACGGTTCATTAGGCTTAACGGCGTTTTCTAAAAACATAAAGGGCAGGGTAACTTTAAACAGCCTAAAAATAGGAAGATTTAACGCTTTAATAGCGTCCCTTCGCTATTTAGTATCGTATCTTGGAGAAAAATTAAGCTATGACTTTTGAACGTCTAAATCCATTTTTGTTTGGGCAGACGGCGAAGCGCTTCGAGCGCATTGCTGACAAGGTGCTTTCAAGAGGAAGAGCCATTCCAGAGCTCAATCCGCATGAAGAAGACCTTAAGGTGCCAGGCATTGACACGATCAAGAACATCGTGTCTGAGATTGAATAAACTTCATAACAGATGGCCGGTAAGCTCTTTGTGGTGCCTACACCAGTGGGCAATTTAAAAGACATGACCTTTAGGGCTGTTGAGGTGCTACAAGCAGTTGATTTGATTCTGGCTGAAGACACTCGCGTCTCTTCAAAACTGTTGCAGCATTTTGAAATATCAACCCCGCTCATTTCACACCACCAACACAACGAACACCAAACCGTAAACGGATTGGTCAAGCGGATGCAATCAGGAGAAACCTTTGCGCTGATCAGCGATGCCGGCACCCCTGCCATTTCTGATCCCGGTTACCTACTGGTTCGCGCCTGTGTACAAGAACAGATTGAGGTCGACTGTCTGCCAGGAGCCACAGCCGTGATTCCGGCTTTAGTGAATAGCGGACTGCCCTGTGATCGTTTTATTTTCGAGGGATTTTTACCCCTAAAAAAGGGACGTCAATCTCGGCTAGAAGCCTTGGCTCAAGAAGACCGCACCGTGGTGCTTTATGAATCTCCCCACAAGCTGCTCAAGACCTTAACGCAGTGCGTCGCAATTTTTGGAGGTGACCGACCTGCCTCAATATCGCGTGAATTGAGCAAAAAGTTTGAAGAAACGATCCGAGGAAGCCTATATGATTTGGTTGGGCATTTCACCGAGAATGAGCCAAAAGGAGAGTTTGTGCTCGTCATTGCCGCTGCAACAAAAAAGTAAGCGGGCTGCGTTATCTTTGACGTTAAGATCAAATATCATGGCAACAGAGAATCTCATTACCACTACATGGAAGGGCGATATGCTCTTCGAAACCAATAGTCTCACCGGACAAACTTTTCACATTAACGACTCTACCCCTGACGAGGTGCACAAACCGGTCACCCCAAAGGCGCTCATGTTATCGTCTCTGGCAGGGTGTTCAGGCCTTGACGTGGTCTCACTTGCGAAGAAAATGAAGCTAGATCTCGACGGCTTTCGCATCGAGACGAAGGCGAGCTTGACTGACGAGCATCCACGCATCTACAATCACGTCGTCGTTTCGTACCATTTTGAGGGTTCTAATTTGAACGAAGACAAGTTAAAGCGCTGTGTAGAATTATCGGTAGAGAAGTACTGTGGCGTGATGGAAATGTTCAGACAATTCGCCAAAGTAGAGGTAGAGACCCTCTTTCATCACAACGCTTAATTGATGCGCTGGATTGAGCGCCCACTGGGGCCATCACATCTTAGCGACGCTTTGCACCAAAGCCTCAATCAGCATCCCGATAAGCGGGTTCCCTATTGGCTCAGCCAGCTCTTGGTCGCACGCCATATCGAGCATTACGATCAGGCCAAGGCTTATTTTGTTCCAGAACTCGGCGCGCTTCACGATCCTTTCTTGATGAAAGACATGGCAAAGGCGGTAGAGCGGATTGAGTGGGCTATCACTCAAAACGAACACATCTTAGTTTATGGCGATTACGACGTAGACGGAACCACTGCCGTTTCGCTCCTTTACGCATACCTCAGTTCGCGCCAGGCGAACTGCAGCTATTATATTCCAGACCGCTATGCTGAAGGCTATGGGCTTTCGCTACAGGGTGTTTCATATGCCGAAGACAATGGTGTCGGATTGATCCTTACCCTCGACTGCGGCGTGAAGGCCTACGAGGCCATACGCTTGGCAGCAGAAAAAGACATAGACGTGATCGTATGTGATCACCACTTACCCGAGGCGGAGCTCCCGGCTGCCTATGCGGTGCTAGACCCTCTGCGCCTAGACTGCACCTATCCTTTTAAGGGCCTATGCGGATGTGGCGTCGGCTTTAAATTGGTACAGGGGTTGGAGCAGCAACGCGGAAATTCAGTCGAAACCCTCACGCATTATCTAGACCTTGTAGCCGTAGCTATTGGAGCTGACGTAGTTTCTGTTGCCGGTGAAAATCGCATTCTTGCCTATCATGGAGTACGGCAGATCAAGTCAAACCCTCGCCCTGCTTTTCAGACGCTTCTTCGTGACAAGGACCACCCCTATACGCACCTTACTGACTATAATTTTTCTATTGCGCCAAAGATCAATGCGGCTGGGCGCATCAAACACGGAGAATACGCCGTCGCTTTGCTCACGACTTCTGACCTGCAGACAGCACAGCAGTTGACCACAGAGATTGAAGCCTTTAATCAAGAACGACGCGCCACAGAAAAAGAGGTCACCGAAGAAGCCCTGAGCCTTCTTTCAAAACAAGAAGCGTCAGCGGCCACCGTGGTTCGTGCACCTCATTGGCACAAGGGAGTGATCGGTATTGTGGCGTCTAGATTGCAGGCCACCTATTACCGCCCCACCATTGTTTTTACCAAGAGCGGCGACCACTGGGCAGCCTCTGCACGATCGGTTAGGGGGTATGATATTCATGCTGCAATCGAGGCTTGTGAGGAGCACCTCATTCAATTTGGAGGGCATGCTTATGCTGCGGGCATCACCCTTGAAGAGGCACAATACGACCGCTTTAAAGAAGCTTTTGAGACTCATGTTTCGAAAACTTTGGCGCCAGAGCAGCTAGAGGAGCGATTAGATTACGACCTTGAAATAGATCCGGTGGAGCTCAACTTGAAAACCTTTCGATTGCTGCAACGTTTACAGCCTTTTGGCCCTGACAATCCAGAACCTGTGTTCTTGCTCAAGGGGGTACGGATTGAAAATGCTCAATGTGTTGGCGCTGACAAGGCCCACCTGCGCGGTACAATTGGGGCTTTGCCGTTTATAGGGTTTCGATTGGGAGAACAAGAAGCTATGGTTCGTACTTCGCTGGTTGATGTGTTGGCCACGCTTAGCATGAATGTCTTTAATGGCAGAGAACAGCTTCAATTGCAGTTGAAAGACATCCGTCAGGGTTCTTAAAACTCAGGAATCTCTATGCCTTTAAGGCTATCAAGACGAAAGCCTTCAGCGTCTAACACTCCAAAGGTGTCGTATTGAATCCAGTCGCCAGTATTGAAATAGAAAGATTGGTTTGAGAGCTTCACTTTCATCGGAAAATGACGGTGCCCAAAGACAAAATAGTCGTAGGTATACTGTTCGAGCTTGCGTTCGCAGTAGGCGATCAACCATTCGTTTTCACGGCCCTTGAAATTGTGGTCTTCTGTGCCCGATATTAAGCGATTGTTGAGCGACAATTTGCGCCCCAAGCGAACCGCATAGTTCGGATGCAATTTGCGAAACGCCCATTGGGCTAGCGGATTAGTAAACAGTTTCTTCATCCGCTTATAGCCTTTGTCGTTAGGGCCTAATCCATCGCCATGCCCGATGAATAGTTTTTTGCCATGAACGTGAAAGGCTTGTGGTTTGCGATAGACGGGGATGCCGAGTTCTTTTTCGAAATAATCGCCCATCCACAAATCGTGATTGCCGACGAAAAAATAAATCTGAATTCCTTGATCGCGCATTTTTGCAAGCGTCCCTAACACTCTCACAAAACCACGAGGAACCACCTCTTTGTATTCAAACCAAAAATCAAATAGATCTCCTAGCAGAAAAAGTACTTCTGTCTGTGGGGTGATGGCATCAAGCCAGGCGACGAAGCGGTCTTCACGACTTCTGCTCTCGCTGTGATTTGGAGCCCCGAGATGTTGGTCGCTGGCAAAATATACCGGCTTGTCGCTTTCTATGGTTACCATGCTTATCCTTTGTTTTTAAAGGCCGAAATAATCTCTTGGGCTTCTGCAGTTAAGGCGAGGCGTCCAGAGGCTTCGGCACGATCTGCGAGTAAAGATTCCCAATGCGAAGTGCCCTCCCAAAGTGAGGCCTTTAATGCCGCAAGTGCTTTCGGACTATAGGCCGAGAGTTCTTCACTCAGAGCATCAATGGCGTGATCGAGATGTGAAACGGTTTCAAATACCGACTGGTATAAGTTGTGATTAAGGGCCCATTCTGCTGTCTTCCACTCTTTCGGGTGTAAGGCAAAAGAGGCCATCGCACCAGCCCCTATTTTACGCGTCACGGCCGGCTCTATAACTAATGGAGCGATCCCTATTCCGATTTCTGATAACTTGATGCTTGCCTGATCTAATGCCAGGGCGTAATCGCAGGCTGCGATAATTCCGACGCCTCCTCCGACCGCTTTGGCTTGAATGCGTCCGAGCACGAGAGCAGTAGAATTACGAATCGCCAAGATCACCTTAGCAAATCCACTGAAAAAGGCGGTTGCCTGATCTTGGTTTTCAAGTGCAAGTAATTCGTCAAAATTGGCTCCCGCACAAAAAACACGTTCGCCTTCTGACTGCAATACAATTACTGAACTCGTACTGCTGAGGTCTTCTATGGCCTTTGCCAGCCGAGCTAAAAGCTCAGAAGACATGGCGTTACTCGCAGGGTGGCCAAAGGTGATTCGGGCCACAGACCCCTGCTGTTGCACATCAAGTGTATAGCTGCTCATACGTCAAAGGTACAGTTTGCTTTAGAATACTAGTTCGTAGCAATGAAAAGGATGCGGGCTTTTGAGTTCGAAATAAACATCCCCTAGCCGCTCATAGCCGCGCGCTTCGTAGAGTCGCTGATTGCGGAGGTTTTTTGAAAAGGTGTCTAGTCTCACCGAAAGACAGCCTTCAGAGCGCAACTTCTCTTCTGCAAAATCAAGCACCTGCCTTGCATACCCCTGGCCTTGATGCCTTGGGTGAACGCAAAGGCGATGGAGGTATCCGTTTTTGGTCGAAGGGGTTAGCCATTCAATCTCTTCATAAAAGGCGTCCATATGCGTGGATATTACAATCCCTCCGATCACCTCACCTGACGCTTCAAGTACAAAAAGACTGCCAGCGCTGACGTCTTTAGCAAAGGCCTCAGCTGAAGGATAGTTCTCATTCCACTGATAAATGCCTTGACTGATCATATGGCGTGCACAGGCTCTGGTGACATTCACAATAGAGGCTACATCTTCTTGTGTTGCTGGTCGGATCATAGGACAAAAATCAACTGTAAAAATCACAAAAGTTTTTAATCTGTAATAATCCTTTTGAGAGAGCAATACTATCAATACGATCTTCTACGCCGCGGATTGTTTGATTAACTAGGACTCAAATCGCCTTTTTACTATCTTGCGCCCTCTTAAGGGGGATTAGCTCAGTTGGCTAGAGCGCTTGCCTGGCAGGCAAGAGGTCACCGGTTCGAATCCGGTATTCTCCACATTAAAGCACAAGCAAACAGGGCCCCAATCGGGGCCCTGTTTTTTGTTTTAAACGTGTGGTAAGCTCGCTTATCTAAGCGTGAAAAAACAAAAAACAGGTACTGCGCGTTAGCGCAGGTGTTTGCGAAGTATTTTCAGGATTGGAGCGATCCGGATCAGCGCCACCGCATGGTGGTGCTAGTCCGGATCTGTTTTTCACCTAATTTTACCTCTGAAATGAACCTCGACAAGCTACATCAACTCTCGTTAAGCTTTCCCAAGACCGAGCAAATGCCTGCTTTGTTTTTAGGGCACGGCAGTCCGATGAATGCGGTTGAAGAAAATCAATTTGTGCAAGGGTTTCGTGCTGCCGGAAGAGCACTTCAGAGGCCAGCTGCCATTTTGTGCATTTCTGCGCACTGGGAGACCAGGGGTACCTGGGTCACCGCCATGGAAACACCGAGAACAATCCATGATTTTGGAGGCTTTCCGCCCGTTTTATACGAGCAGCAATATCCTGCACCAGGTAGCCCTGAATTAGCTGATCTCATTTCGGAGACAGTTCAAATCACTGAGGTTCAACACGACCATTCATGGGGGCTCGATCATGGGGCATGGAGTGTGATCAAGCATATGTATCCTGAAGCTGACATCCCTGTAATTCAGATGAGTCTTGATGTGACCAAGTCTCCTCAAGAGCATTACGAACTGGCTAAAGAACTTCAAGCACTGCGCCACAGAGGCGTGCTTATTGTGGGTAGTGGAAATATGGTGCACAACCTCAGACGCGTGGATTGGAACCGTCTCAACGATACCTATGCCTACGATTGGGCTCAAGAAGCTAGTGAAAAAATGAAAGGTTTTATTGCTACAAGAGATCACAATGCCTTGATTCACTTTCAGAAACAAGGAAGCGCGTTTGACCTGGCGATCCCTACACCAGAGCATTATTTACCCTTATTGTATGCCTTAGGCCTGCAAGGAGAAGAGGAAGACACGGCGCTATTCAACGACCAATACCTCGCAGGATCTTTAACCATGACCTCGGTGAAAATTGCTTAATCCGCTTAAGAGTCTTCGAGAATCAAAGGATGTTTTTTGTTAAATATGTAACAATCATTTGGTTGGCTCGCCTAAAAGAGTAGTTTTACACCCTCAATGAACACACTACAGCATTTATCGCTTCCGATTCGACGCTTCCGTCGCCGCCCGTAAGGGTGTGTGCTGTTATTGGAAATAGGTGAGTCCATTTCCGCCTTCTGTTAGAGTTCATTCAATCAAGTTTCAATTTTTCGAGTTTTACCTTTATGGAAATCTGTTTTGCAGATGAGTCGCATCATCGTTATGCGCAAGAAATCTGCGATACCATTCAAGACGCCGCGCAGAAGCGCGGTACCGGAATCGCCCGACGTACCCCAGAGTATATCGCTACGCGTATGACCAACGGGAACGCCGTTATTGCCTTAGAAGGCGATCGATTTGCGGGCTTTTGCTACATTGAGCGTTGGGGAGACAAAGACTTTGTAGCGCACTCTGGACTCATTGTGCACGAAGACTTCAGAGGACTTGGTTTGGCCAAGGCGATCAAGAAGAAAGTATTAGAGCTTTCGATTCAAAAATATCCCGAGGCTAAAATTTTCGGAATTACAACGGGCTCGGCAGTAATGAAGATCAACTATCAGTTGGGCTATAAACCCGTGACGTTTAACGAACTCACTAACGATCCTAAGTTTTGGGACGGATGCCAAACCTGTCTGAATTACGACGTACTAACTCGAACGGGCAGAAAGATGTGCCTTTGCACAGGGATGCTTTACGACAATCATTTAAAATCAACCGATCATGAAGAAGAATAAAATTGTAATCGCTTACAGTGGAGGCCTCGACACCTCTTATTGTGCACACCTTATGGCTTCAAAGCCCGAAAACGAGGTGCATGCGGTGACGGTAAACACGGGCGGATTCTCAGCCGAAGAGGTTGCCGATATTGAAGAAAAAGCCCTGGCGTTTGGGGTAGACACTTACACCTGCCTGCAGGCTGAAGAAATACTATATAATGACGTCATTCGATACCTGATTTACGGAAATGTGCTTCGCAATAATACCTATCCGCTTTCGGTGAGTGCAGAGCGTGCAACACAGGCCATTGAGTTGGTCAAATTTGCACAATCGATAGGGGCTAACGCTATTGTGCACGGTTCGACAGGTGCCGGAAACGATCAGGTGAGGTTCGATCTTATGTTTCAGGTGCTGGCTCCTGAAATTGAGATCATCACTCCGATCAGAGACCAAAAGCTAGCCCGAGAAGAAGAGATCGAATACCTGAAGTCTCACGGTTATGCCTATTCATGGGAGAAAGCCAAGTACTCTATCAACAAAGGATTGTGGGGCACCTCGGTAGGTGGTGCTGAGACGCTGACCTCATCAAAAGGACTCCCCGAAGAAGCGTTTGTTTCTCAGCTTAGTCGCACCGAAAGTCAAGACCTTAGCCTGACCTTCGAAAAGGGAGAGCTTGTAGCCTTGAATGGAAAAAAAGGTTCAGCCGTGGCATTGATTAAAGAGCTTGAAGCGATCGCATCGGCCTACGCTATCGGAAGAGACATTCACGTCGGAGACACTATTTTAGGCATCAAAGGACGTGTTGGATTTGAGGCGCCCTCGGCACTCATCATTCTAAAGGCCCACGAGTTATTAGAGAAGCATACGCTCACCAAGTGGCAGCAGTTTCACAAACAGCAACTCGCCCAATGGTATGGAATGTTATTGCACGAGGGACAATTGCTCGATCCGTCAATGCGCAATATTGAGGCCTATTTACGTGACAGTCAAGAACAAGTGAGCGGAGAGGTGTATCTTAAGTTGCATCCGTACCGTTTTGAACTTCAGGGCATTGACTCTCCATACGACCTCATGCAATCGAAGGTGGCTATCTACGGAGAGACCAATGCCGCCTGGGATGCTAACGATGCAAAAGGATTCATCAAACTGTACGGTATGGGAATCAAGCTTGCACAAAATGTAAAAAGAGATGATTAAAGTTGCCGTAATTGGAGCCTCTGGATATACTGGAGCAGAACTGCTTCGCCTATTGATTCACCATCCTGAGGTCGAGATACAATCCGCCTATAGTCGCACGAACAGTGGCAAAAAAATAACAGCGGTTCACACCGATCTACTGGGGCATACTGATTTAGCTTTCAGTAATACGCTTCCATCAGATGCCGATTTGTGGTTTTTGTGTTTGCCGCACGGTGAATCTGCCGACTTTCTTACCGCCAATAAGGCCAAGATTAAGAACACGCGTATTATTGACCTCAGCAATTCATTCAGACATATGAACAGCGCTTCTCATGAAGGGCGCAACTTTGTTTTTGGACTTCCAGAGCTGAACGCTGCTGCCATTCAAAAGGCAGACAACATTGCTAATCCGGGCTGTTTTGCAACAGCCATTACCTTAGCTTTGGCACCTTTGTATCACCAGGGGGTCATTACTGCTGAAAATGAAGTGCATGTTAATGCAACCACCGGAAGCACTGGTGCCGGCACCTCGCTGTCACCCACTTCGCATTTCAGTTACAGAGCCAACAACCTTTCGTGGTACAAGCCCTTTGTTCATCAGCACTTGGCAGAGATAGCTGAACAGCTAACAAAGACCCCAGCTGCGACACCTGAAATTCACTTTTTAGCTCAAAGAGGGGCCTTCACGCGCGGGATTTTTGCTACGGCTTACACTAAAACCCATCTCTCTTTAGAAGAGGCGAAGTCATTGTATAATGCCTTTTATAAAGACGCTGCCTTCACGCATGTCAGTGATCAAGAAATTCACCTTAAATCGGTTGTGGGCACCAACAATTGCCAATTGCACCTTCACAAACACAACGATTTGCTTCTAGTGACCTCAATCATAGACAATCTGCTCAAGGGGGCTTCAGGACAAGCCGTCGAAAACATGAACCTCATGTACGATTTTAAACAAACCACAGCCCTTGGGCTCAAAGCAACCTATTACTAATGCAATCCATTTCAATCATAGGAGCCGGAAATTTGGGGCAGAGTATTGCCACAGGACTCCTTCAAAACGGACACCAACTTACCTTGTCTAGGCGCAAAATTTCGGCGCTTTCGGCTTGGGAGACACGAGAAAACGTAAAGCTCACGACCTCAAATACCGAGGCCATTCAAGGAGCAGAAGTAATCATATTGGCCGTTCAACCGCGCCATCTTCAAGCGGTGCTTCAAGAAATAGCCCCTCAATTGAATGCGAATCAAGTGGTGGTTTCAACTGCTGCAGGATACGGTATAGAGCGTCTTGAAGAGCTGTTGCCAAAAGGCCAGCCACTGCTGCGTGCCATGCCGAACACTGCGGTTTCAGTGCAGGCTTCAATGACCACCTTGAGCGCCAACACCGCCGGACGCGATTACCTCGATGATGTCGGCGCCTTATTCGACTGCGTAGGACAAACGCTGGTCATTGACGAAGAACAAATGCAGGCAGCCACGGTGCTTTGTGCTAGTGGTATTGCGTTTTGGTTGAGACTGATCCGAGCCAACACTCAAGGGGGCGTTGAGATGGGATTCGAGTCTGACACCGCCTTGAAAATGGCCACCCAGACGGCTTATGGTGCTGCGCAACTCTTGTTGAGTTCAGGCCATCACCCTGAGGCTGAAATTGACCGTGTAACTACTCCAAAGGGATGTACCATCACGGGGCTCAACGTCATGGAACACCAAGGGATGAGTTCAGCATTCATCCAAGGGCTTTCTGCCTCTTTTGAAAAGATTAATGAATTGAAAAAGCAATAATATGAGCTTGTATCCGGTATATGCACAGTACCCCATCAGTATCGTTGCTGCCAATGGAATAGAGCTGACCGACGACAAAGGTCAAAAATACCTAGACTATTATGGCGGTCACGCGGTGATATCAGTGGGCCATGGCCATCCGCATTACAAGGCCGCTTTACACGAGCAGCTAGACAAAATTGGATTCTACTCTAATGTTATTCAAAGCCCTCTGCAAGAACAGTTAAGCGAGCGTATAAACGCGCATCTAGAGGCTCCTTATCAGCTTTTTATGTGCAGTACGGGAGCTGAAGCCAATGAAAATGCACTGAAGGTGGCCTCGTTTAAAACGGGAAGAAAAAAGATCCTTGCCTTCACACATAGTTTTCACGGGCGCACCTCTGCCGCTGTAGCGGCAACGGATAACCCTAAGATCTGGGCTCCAATCAACACTGGGCATGAGGTTGATTTTGTAGATTTTGAAGACTTCGAAGAAAGCGAGCGCCTGCTCGCCACCGCTGACTACGCCGCCGTGATCATTGAAACGGTGCAAGGTGTAGGCGGATTAGATCAGCCAACGGTAGCATTCACGGCTCACCTTCAGACCTTATGCAAAAAGTACGGCACCATGCTCATTGCTGACGAGGTTCAATCGGGCTTTGGACGAACAGGGGCCTTTTTCTCCTACCAGCGTTTTGGACTGCGTCCTGACATCATCACTATGGCAAAGGGCATGGGTAACGGATTTCCGGTAGCGGGCATCATGGTGCATTCAGACATTGAGGCGGTGATGGGCGAGCTAGGCACCACCTTTGGAGGCAACTTCTTGGCCTGCCGTGCTGCACTCGCAGTGATCGATATTCTTGAAAACGAAAAGCTCATCGAGCACGCTCTTCATCTTGAACAGGTTTTTAGAGCCGCTGTCGAAGAGGCACAGCTCAAGGCGACCATCAAGGGAGCAGGATTAATGATTGGTCTAGACTATGGAGCGCCCACCGCAGAGCTCAGAAAAAAACTGCTCTTCGAAGAACACCTCTTCGTGGGTTCATCGAGCAATCCTAATGTGGTACGCATTCTTCCGGCCCTGAACATTGACGAGCAGGCGATTAAACATTTAGTAGCCTGTCTAAAAAAACACAGCATATGAAGCACTTCATTTCGATCAAAGACTTAGCCGACCCCAAAAAGGCGGTGCAAACCGCACTTGCACTGAAAAAGCAAGGGAGTAATCTTGACCGCTCGATGACAGCAGACAAAGTATTGTGTTTGCTTTTTTTCAATAACAGTCTTAGAACACGTTTGAGTACTGAGCGCGCAGCCATGTACCTGGGCATGAAGGTCATGGTGATGCAGATTTCTGAAACCGGATGGGCTTTAGAGTTTGAAGACGGAGTGATCATGAATGCTGATAAGGCAGAGCATGTAAAAGAGGCTGCTGCAGTTGTTTCTCAATATGCCGACGTGATCGGAATCAGAGCTTTTCCGACCCTTTCCGATAAAGAGGCCGACCTTGAAGAGCGGGTATTACGGGCATTTGCACGCTACGCCACGGTGCCTGTGTTGAGCCTTGAGGGGGCTACAGAACATCCGCTTCAGGCTTTGGCAGACGCCATGACCATTGAAGAACATCGCACGGTAAGCCGTCCAAAGGTTGTGTTGAGCTGGGCTCCGCATGTACGCACACTTCCGCATGCCGTGGCCAACTCATTCGTCCTCATGATGCAGCGTCAAGAGGTAGATTTAGTATTGACCTATCCCAAAGAATATGCACTAGATCCTGAGGTGGTTGGCAACTCAAAGGTGACCCACCAGCAAGAAGAAGCATTCGAGGGCGCCGATTTCGTTTATGTCAAAAACTGGAGCAGCTTCGAGCCTTACGGTCAAACTCCCAAGGTCTCAGATGACTTTACGATTACGGCCGCCAAGTTGCAAGCGGCTAAGTTTATGCACTGTTTGCCAATCCGTCGCAATGTAGTGGCCGAAGATGCAGTGCTTGACGGCCCCAACTCGCTGGTCATTCAACAAGCCAACAATAGAACATATTCAGCACTATGGGCCATTCGTGAACTCTTAACCGCTGCGAAGTAATGAAGAAGATTACAGTACTTAAAATCGGAGGAGAGGTGTTGCAAGACGCCGAAAAATTGAGCCAGACTTTGTCTGAGTTTAATCGAATCACAGGGCCTAAAATTTTAGTGCACGGCGGAGGTCGTGAAGTAAATGACCTCAGCCTAAAAATGGGGGTAGAGCCTCAAATTATCGAAGGTAGACGCATCACAGACAGCTTTCAACTTGAGCTGGCAGTCATGCTTTATGCCGGAAAAATCAATACCCAGCTAGTGGCTCAGTTGAGCGCCTTGGGGACAACGGCCATTGGAATTAGTGGAGCAGACATGAACATCATCGATTGTGAAAAGCGCCCGGTAACCACTATAGATTACGGTTTTGTCGGAGACGTAAAACAGGTTAACGCTGACGCCCTAATGCAGCTGCTGAATCAAGGGGTGTGCCCCGTTGTTTGTTCGGTAACGAACGATAAATCAGGTCAGCTACTTAATACCAATGCAGATACCATTGCCACAGAAATTGCAAAGGCCTTAAGTCAAGAACATCAGGTACAGCTCGATTTATTAATGGGACCGTTAGGGATTATGACCGATCTCAATGCCCCTCATACTCTTATCGATAAATTAGGCTATTCACGCTACGAGCAATTGCGTGCCGACGGAACACTGTCTGCCGGGATACTCCCTAAGCTGCAAAATGCCTATGAGGCATTGAATGCCGGAGTGTATCGGGTAAGAATTGGAAACATTCATTTATTAACCGAAGAAAAAGGAACTGAGGTATGTCTATAAAACAACGAAGCCAAGAGGCCATTGATCTGCTTTGCGATCTCATTCGAACGCCTTCTTTTTCTTCTGAAGAAGACCAAACAGCTGCCCTGATTGACCAGTGGCTGAAGGCAAGAGGGGTGCGCACGAAGCATTTTCACAATAATGTCTACGCGGTAAACCTGCATGAAGATCCGTCAAAACCCTATTTGTTGCTCAACTCGCATCACGATACGGTTCGCCCGAACAAGGCCTACACTCGAGATCCCTTTGCGGCTACTATTGAAGACGAAAAACTCTTCGGCCTAGGCAGCAATGACGCTGGAGGCCCATTAGTTTCTTTGCTGAGTACGTTCGTTCATTTCTACGCTCAAGAAGACCTGCCTTACAATATTTTAATGGCGGCCTCTGCAGAAGAAGAAACGGCCGGACCACTCAGTCTCAGTGGTTTGTTACCAGAGCTTCCGACCATTGACCTAGCTGTTGTAGGGGAACCTACGCTGCTCGATATGGCGGTTGCCGAGAAAGGACTGCTCGTCTACGATGCAGTGGTAAAAGGAACGCCTTCTCATGCAGCCCACCCTAACGAAGACAACGCCATTTTGAACACCGTTGAGGTTTTAGAGTGGTTTAAAAACGTCCAATTTGAAAAAGTCTCTGAGACGCTTGGTGCGGTTAAAACTACCGTTACACAGATTAATGCGGGCAAGCAGCACAACGTGGTGCCTGCTCAGGTTGATTTAGTAGTAGACGTACGTGTGACCGATGCCTATACAAACGAAGAGATCGACGCTTTTTTCTCGACGAAGGCCCCGTGTGAAATGAAGGCCCGCTCTTTGCGCTTGCGCTCTTCGGGAATACCTTTGGAGCATGACCTCGTAAAAGCCGGACAAGCCATGGGTATGAACACCTACGGATCTCCTACGCTATCTGACCAGGCAGCTTTAACCTGCCCCTCTATAAAACTGGGTCCTGGAGACAGCCTGCGTTCTCACTCGGCAGACGAATTCATTTTTGTTCACGAAATTGACGCCGCTATCGACACTTATATCGAGCTGTTAGATCGATTCTTTAACGCTATAAAAACACAAAACTCATGAAGCTTTGGGAGAAAGGAATTGCCACTTCTAAGACGGTAGAGGCTTTTACAGTTGCAGACGACAGAACCTATGATGTGGCTTTAGCGCCTTATGACGTGCAAGCCTCGATGGCACATGCTAAAATGCTAGGGGCTCAAGGCATCATTGCTTCAGCAGAAGCAGACGCGCTGGTTAAGGCCTTAGTGGCCTATGGCGAGGAGGTCAGCCGTGAAGGATTTGTGATCGAAGAAGAATACGAAGACATCCACTCTAAAATTGAGGCCCACCTCATTGAGAAATTAGGGGACGTTGGCAAGAAAATTCACACGGCCCGTTCGCGCAATGATCAGGTACTTGTGGCCCTTCAACTCTACAGCGTTGATCAACTCGAAAACATAGCGGTGAAAACGCACGCCTTCGCACAGATTCTTTTAGGTCTGGCAGAACAAAACAAGGCGGCCTTTATGCCCGGGTATACGCATATGCAGGTCGCGATGCCTTCTTCGTTCGGGCTATGGTTTTCTGCCTATGCTGAGACCTTAGCAGATGACCTTGTTGGATTAAAGACTGCTCAACATTTGGCGAATCAGAATCCGTTAGGTTCTGCCGCCGGATACGGTTCTAGTTTTGACATTGACCGAGATGCGGTTACCCGCGAATTGAATTTTGGCGCCACTAAGATCAATGCCATTGCCGCTCAGATGATGCGCGGGCGAAATGAAAGACGCGTAGTCGGGGCCTTAGGAGAATTGGCGGTTACACTGTCAAAGTTGGCCGGAGATATTTGCATGTATATGGGACAAGATTTCGGCTTCGTTAGCTTTCCGGATCACATTACCACAGGGAGCAGTATTATGCCGCACAAAAAGAATCCAGACGTTTTTGAATTGTTGAGAGCCAATGCCAACAGCTTTCAAGCGTCTCAACTCGAATTGAGCATGATTTTGACGAACCTTTCAACGGGATATCATCGCGATCTTCAGCTCACCAAACCGTTATTGATGGACGGTTTTGCCAAGATGAACGAACTGCTTGACGTTTTTATTCAAGTACTTCCTGAGATCAACGTCAACGACAGCTTGGCCGATCTCGAGAAATACGATTACCTCTACAGCGTTGATACGCTAAACCAATGGGTGAGCGATGGCATGCCCTTTAGGGAGGCCTATCGAAAAATGGCGGAGGATATTGCTAATGGAGTATATAGTCCTAACAAGAAGGTCACGCATAAGCATTTAGGGTCTAAAGGTAATCTTGGCTTAGACCGCATAGAGGCTAAACTCAATGCTGCTCTAAAGACCGGAAGGTTGACCTAGCCGATTGATGGTATTTTGAAAGGGTCTTTTGAGCACATGGCTTCAATTTGAGCATGTACTAGTTGAATAAACTCCTTTAAGGCTGAAGGCTCAGCCCTAAACCGCTCCTTTTGTTGGGTCAGATAATAATGCCCTCGATGTTTGGTTGAAAAGACCGAAGCCTGAACGGCGTTACGGTTAAAATAAGAGGTGAACGCCTCATGCTCCCCTAAAAGCAGTATATAAAACAGCAATTGGAACACTTTTTCTTTGGCAGGCAATAGGCTCTCGTCCATAGATTCGAATTTCACGTCTGAGGTTTTTACCGCCCCTGTTTTGTAGTCTGTGATGCGCAGTATGCCGTCGATTTCGTCGATTCTGTCGATCTTACCCTTAAGGCGTATAGGCCCCTCTGTGGCTAGGCCCTGAATCGGGAGCTTTAGTGTTGCGTAATAGGTATCTTCAAGACTCAGCAATCGAATACTATGCCCTTTTTCAACTTCTGAAAGGTCTGAGGCTACAACAGAAAGTACATAAGCCTTCACTACATCATAGATGAGAATGGAGCGACCGTCTTCTGCCTGATTCGACAGTTCGTTTTTGGCGTAGGCATGCGCAATGGATTGATCTATCTGAAGCACCAGCTGCTTTAAGGCGTCTTGACTCAATGTGGTGCCTAATAGAGGAGTATAGAGCTGATCAAGTGCGTCATGGATGAGTGTTCCTAAAAGGTTTGCTGGCATTTGAGGCCCTATTTCTTCGGTTTGTCGTATACCAAGGAGGTAGCTGCTGTAAAATTGGTCTTGATGATGTAAAAAACTTAGAAGACTTGAGGCAGACACCCCATTACTCAGGTGCGCCTTTAACGCTTGAAAGTACGCGTCAGATTTAGGGACGCTATTTACACCGTTAGGGGCTTGCGATTTAGCATCAAAATATACCGATCGGTATTTTATTTGAGAAGCCAGTCGGGGTTCAAGCTCAAGTTGATAAATATATCGGCTCTTCTCTTTTGCGTCAAAGGCCCCCATTTGACTGTTGTAGAAAAGATGAACCTCAGAAGCACCTTTAATAAGCCTGTAGAAATAATAGGTATAAATGGCGTCTTTCTCTTTGTAAGTCGGAATGTCGTAGGCCCTTCTCAAATCGTATGGCAGGAGAGAGCCATAAGAACGGCCTTTTGGTAAAACCTTCTCATTTACTGAGAGTACAATTACCGTCTCAAAGTCAAGGTTTCTCGTCTCTAGAATACCCATAAGCTGCAATCCATTTTCGGGATCCCCTTTGTAATTTATTTTTTGGGCACCCAGTAGTTCATTAAAAACCACCTCAATGGGTTCAACCACAGATGCAGAGGCTGCATGTTCAACAATAAGCCCCTTATGCCCTTCTAAGGAAGCCGATAGTACCTCTGCAGTTTTAGTCGGTATACTATTAAGGAGCGAGAGCAGTCGCTGAAATTCTTCTTCAATGGTGTCCGAAGGTGAAAAGCAGTCCACAGCATGAAGCAGACTCCTTTTAAGATGAACCCGTTTGGGTAATTTGAAGGTACGATCCTCGAGGTAGGCAGATGGGAGAAAAGGATGCTCTATGAATCCTCTCAAAGCATTGCTATTGACAAGTTCTCCCTCTTCATGAACAGCATTGCGCATCGCGAGATAACTTCTGATAAGTCCGGCGGTAGGCGTATTGGCCAAAGCGTTCCCCATGGTAATGTTTAAACTCCCTTGGGTGGCGTCAAGAGTAAGGGTCTGGAGTACCGCTTCGAGAAGATCTTCGTCGGCCAGCACCACTACAGTGCTTTCGAGGCTTTTCTTGTGGCTAAGTAGTTCATTCAATGCATGACATTGAGCTAATGCGCCAGGCGCATCTACGATTTCAATAGCCCGGTCTTTGCGGAATAACCCGTCATTTTCTTTAAAAACCGAGAAGGGGCGCTGCTCTTCGAGAAAAGTCCATTCTGAGCGGTAGCGTCTAATGAATAAGGCGGCTTCGTGTTGTGCATCTTGAAGCAGGTTCCAATCGATATCCCAAAATATTTTCGATCCGCTCACCTCTCTCAGTAACGTATGAACGATCTCTTGCTCTGCCTTTGAGAAGGCGTTAAATCCGATGAATACTAAGGGTGTAGTTTGGGCAGTGCAAAAGGAGCTTACGCGTTCAAAGGCGCGCCGGTATAAAAGACCTTGATGGGCCCTTCTCAAGCTATCGCAGCGCGCTACATAGTCTTCATAGACTTTTGAGATACGACGGATGCGCGACAAATGCGACTGCATGAGCTCCGTTTGTTCTTCAGGAGCAAAGGTGGTGTCTAGAGTTACCAGTTGCTCGAGGTCGTTAAAAAGTTGTCTTGGGTCACAAAGGCCTTGGTCAATTTCATTGAAGTCTTGCAATAGAAGCTTCCCCAAATTTTGAAAGGCTTTCAGCCCTATCCTTTCAGAAGGGGTGATTCCTGAATGATAGACTTCGTATAACTCAAAGAGTTGATCGGTTGAAGATAAGAGGGTGTAACCCGAAATAGTTACCAACAATTCATCTATAGTGAGGCATTCGGGTGCCCAAATGGGAGCATCGTTTTTCTCTGCTAGGGCAGAATAAACGGCCGCTACACTTCTTCGGTTAGGAACGACATAGGTGAAGGACTCTAAAGCGTGATGCTTCTCAAGCTGCTCAAGAGTATGGTGGATAAAAGATTTCATCGTTCGCGTTCTTTAGGGAGAAGATGAATTTCTACGCGACGATGAGGATGAGGCTCAACCCCTTCTAAGGAAGGGTCCTCAGGCAACTCTCCGCGACCTTCGTATTGGAGGCGTTCAGCATCGATCCCTCTAGAAACTAGGTAATCGAAAAAGGCCTTAGCTCGTTCTTCTGAGAGTCTTTGATTGAGTTCGGTCGGGCCAGAGGCATCTGTAAATCCTAAGATGAGGTAGCGATCACGCAGATTCGTGCGCATTGTTCGAACTACAGCCTCGAGTTGGCGATCTACTCGTGTTTTGAAGTCTCCGTCACCCCTTGAAAACGGAAGACTCTTGGCACGTTCATTAAGATCAATCACGAGTTCTCCTACCAGGGCTTCTGGGCAGCCCTTTTTGGCGATGCTGCCCGCTGTGTCGGGGCATTGATCGATTTCGTCTGGAACCTGATCACCGTCACGGTCGCTCATTGGGCATCCGCCTGAGGCCATTGAGCCTAAAAGATCGGGGCAGCGATCGTCAATATCTACAACACCGTCCTTGTCACGATCAGGACAGCCCCTATTCGCGCCGAACCCAAAATCGTCAGGACAGCGATCGATTTCATCAGAGACTCCATCACGGTCGCGATCGGCATAGGGAGCCACGGGTATAGTTTCTAGGCCTTTGGCAGGGGCCAAGGCATAGCCAATTCCAAAACTGTAACTGATAAAGTCAAAGAAGTTTTGGTTCAACCCGCTGTTAAAGGCAGATGATAGTTGCAGCGAAAAGGACTTCGACAACCTTAGCTGTGCATGGGCTCCTAGGGTGGCTAGGGTGGATGAGCTTTGTTCAATTCCCGATAAGCCTGCACCCAGCAGTGCATTCACCTGCAGAGGTCCTGCGTTTAGAATGGGTTTGGTATAGCGTAGTTGAATTAAAGAGAGACCTACTGGGGCAATTAGTTGCGTTCCGTATGTCGTAAGGCGGGCATAGGCCAACCGGACTGCGATGGACGCACTTTTCGTATCGGCTGTATTGAGTTGCTTTGAAAATTGCAGGTAAAGTGGGGCAGCCGTATTCCATTGTTCGGTAGCAAATAGTCCTTCGAACGCTCTTCCTGAAACGAGGGCCCCTTCAGTCTCTGTCCCTACCCTAAAAGACGAGCTTTGTCCGCCTTGACCTGCGGCAAAGGCATCCACAAAGAATGCGCCTAGCTCAATAGTGGTGTTCGAGCGCTGGCTTTGTCCGATAGCGAGAGGAGCGCTATAGATTCCAATGAACAAGGCCAACAGAAAATTGCGCCACGGGCGCCAAAAAAAGCTCGACGTTTTGTAGGTCACATGCTAGGATTAAATAACGTTCAATTCTTTTCCGACTGCAATAAAGGCCTCAATGGCTTTATCGAGATGGGCTCTTGTGTGAGCAGCTGATAACTGCACGCGAATACGGGCCTTACCTTTTGGCACTACCGGAAAGAAAAAGCCAATGACATAAATGCCCTGTTCTAGAAGCTTTTCAGCCATTTGCTGCGCAAGCTTTGCGTCATAGAGCATAACAGGAACGATGGCCGAGTCTCCGTCAACAATATCAAACTTGGCCTCTTTCATGCGCTTTTTGAAATAGGCGGTATTCTCTCTGAGCTGATGAACTAGACTGTTATCGCGTCTGAGCAGCTCGAATACCTTAAGAGAGGCCCCTACGATATTTGGCGCAAGTGAGTTCGAAAATAAGTAGGGTCTAGAACGCTGTCTTAACAGCGCAATGATCTCTTTTTTCCCGGTGGTGTATCCGCCCATGGCGCCACCTAAAGCCTTACCCAGTGTTCCGGTAATGATATCTATTCTGCCCAAGACCTCTTTGTCTTCAAGTGTTCCAATTCCTGTTTCACCGATGAAACCAGCCGCATGGCATTCATCAATGGCAACCAGTGCTTCGTAGGTTTCGGCAAGCTCACAAACCTGGTTTAGGGGAGCCACCAGACCGTCCATAGAGAATACTCCATCGGTTACAATCATAATGGTTTGAGAACCGTCTTGACGAGCTTGTTTGAGTTGAGTCTCAAGGTCTTCCATATTTCCGTTCTCGTAGCGGTAACGTTTTGCCTTGCACAAGCGAACCCCATCGATGATTGAGGCGTGGTTGAGGCTGTCTGAGACAATGGCGTCTTCAGGGCCTAGAAGAGGCTCAAAAAGACCTCCGTTGGCGTCAAAAGCCGCAGCGTACAAGATGGTATCTTCTGTACCGTAAAAATGGGCAATGGCTGCCTCTAACTTTTTGTGGATGTCTTGAGTACCGCAGATAAAACGCACTGATGACATACCGAACCCATGTGAATCTAGTGTGTCTTTCGCTGCTTGAATCACTTCAGGATGCGAAGAAAGACCTAGATAGTTATTGGCACAGAAATTCAGTACTTCTTGTCCTGAATCTAGAATAATTTCTGCTCCTTGCTTTGAAGTAATGACGCGTTCTGTCTTGAATAACCCTTGATCTTTTAATTCATCAAGAGTGTCTTGCAATTGCTTTTGGAAAGCTTTTGGATACATAGATTGAAAAGTTAAATGGAGTGAACCTCAAGTCCTTTTTCGTGTGTACGAAGATAAAGAATGAAGCGCTGTTTTACGCTGCATTGACACGATGGATCGAGCCGATTGATTAGGGCACTGTACTGATTGACTTGTTCTAAATGCTTGGGTGATGGAAGGCCCGTTTTGTACTCAATGAGGGTGTAGTCGTTTTCGATCTTCACTAGCCGATCTGGAATCGCGATGCTGCCAGACGGATCGAGAAGTTTTGCTTCGTTTTTGGCCCAAACCTCCTTGTTGTAATAGGTGTTGAGTTCAGGATGTCTCAGTATTTCATTAGCCCATATTTCGCACTGCTTGAGCTGCTCTTCATTGGCCTTTTCTTTTAGCGCATCGATCGCATCCTCTATGGATTCAATGCTATTGATATGACTCATGAACTCATGAAATAAAGTACCCAAAAGCTGTGCCTCTTGAAGCACAGGTTCTGGGTACGATAATTCGAACGTAAGTGGTTCGTTGGCCATTACGAACGGAATCTGGCATTCTGTCTCGAACTGTTCGCTCAGCCCTTGGGCGCGTAATTGTCCGATATCCGCTACCTGTCCGTTAAAGAGATCCGTATAATGATTCGCTAAACAATTGGTTAACAATGCCGGATAGTGAATGCCTTCTTTGCTTGAAGAGGGGGTTTCAGTGTAAATAAAGAGCGCTTGTTTGGCACGCGTACAGGCGACGTAAAACTGGTTGAGATGGTCCAGCTCAGTTCTCGTTCGTTCTTTCTCATAGTGCATTTCTGATGAAGCGTGACCTTTTACGGTTTTAGAAGACAGCGGAAGCAGCATGTGTCGGATAGGGAGTAAGTCAGACACTTCGAGCCATTCTTTTTCGGTGTTCAATGAACGAGAACGTTCTACCGCAAAAGGGTGAAACACCACTTCGAATTCTAGCCCTTTTGATTTGTGAACGGTGGTGATTCGAATCGCCTCGGTGTTTTCTGGCAAGGGCAAAAAAAGCGCCTCTTGGCTGTCGTAATAATTTAGAAATTCGTGAATCCCTTCTCCTCTCTGTTGTTGCCTTTCATAAACAAGCTCAAGTAAATAATTACAGAAGGCTGCATCGGTTTGGCCGGCTTGAACAACGGGTCCCTTTTCTGTGCTAAAGGGCAGGTTGTCGATCACCGTCTTCACCAACACATAGGGATTCTTTTTGATGAGTTCTTCAAGTGCGATTTCGTGTGCGCTCAAATACCGCTCAAAACTATATATACGTCGTTTGCCTTGATCACTGAGGGCCTTTTTTACGCGCTCGAAACGCTCTGGATGGTGGCGTTCAATGCCGTCTACGACCTCAAAAGCATATAAAGCGTTAGAAGGTTCAAGGGTATAACGCATGAGAGCTATAACCACCTTGATGCGTTCATTCAGTTTAAGGTCAAGGGCTTCCGAAGAGATGACCTCAAAGCCTTTGTCCATAAGGTCGTTTGCAACCATTGAGGCTTCAGCATTTTTAGAGACTAAAACAGCCATATCTCTGAGGGCGAATCCAGCTGCAATGCATCGATTTATGTCATCGCGCAGCGCTTTTAATTGAAGGTCGACCTTGGATTTTTCACCGCGGTCTATTAGGCGCACACCCACAAAACCCTCTTCTTGCGAGCGGTGATGAGGGATGCGTTGACGGCTTGTATTTCGGTAAAGGTCTTGATAAGAGCTATCGGTTAGCACTTGTGCTCCAAGAGAAAAGAGTTGATTGTTGAAGTTTATAAGGGTTGAAGCGCTTCTGTAGTTCGTGTCAAGATTTGCTGCGGCAGCAGACTTTGAGAAGTCGTTTGCCCCTTGGCTGTACAATCGAATGAACTGTTCGACATCTCCACCTCTCCAGCGGTAGATAGACTGCTTTGCGTCTCCTACAATAAAGGCCAAGCCTTCGTCAATGGATTCTGAAGAGGCTATTGTAGAGGCCAATAAGGGTTTCAGGTTATTCCACTGAAATACCGACGTGTCTTGAAATTCATCAATAAAGAAGTACTTGTATTTTGAACCGATGCGCTCATAGATGTACGGAGCGGGCTGATCTGAAATGGCCGCACTGATAAGCGCGTTGAATTCGGCAATGGGCAGCACCTCTTTTCTTTTTAATACCGATTGGTATAATTTGAATATTCGGCCCATTAATGCATAGCTTCCGATTTGTTGTGAAATCGATTGTATGCGACTTCTTTCATGAAGGGCGCCTACTAAACTGGGATAGGTTTTCTCAATGTTTTCTTGAAGTGCGGCTGAAAGTTCTTTGCCCTTTTTGTAATAAGCAGCCTCGTTAAGTTGCTTAAGTACGGTTTCACCCGTCAATTTGGGTTCATCAAGTCTTCCTTCAGCCATAGCCGAAAGATGATCTAGAATATTGACCTTGAAGACTTCTCTGCCTCCTGCCGCTTTAAGCTCATCCAACAGCACTAAGGCACGCCTCTCAACCTCTTTTTCTTTTTGCTGGCATTTCTCTTTAAGCGTTTTCTGTAGGGCAAGCACGCTTTCTAGGGTGATAGCGTTTTCTTCAAAACGCAATCTCGACGCTTCGTTCAGCAACTCTCTGCTGAAATCTAACAGAGATCTTGCTATGTCAAACGACTTTTCTTGATCAATGAGAGAAAGGGTCATGCTGCGCAGCAGCTCTTCAAGCTGCGGATTATCTTGAAGCTCATCGATTAATTCTTCAATGGCCTCTCTCAAGTAATTCATGGGCTCTAGCGTGACCTCAAATCCTGGATTGAGCGCTAAGTCTAAGGCAAAACTTCTGATCAGCTTGTGGGTAAAGGCGTCTATAGTGGTCAGTTCAAATCCGGCATAATTGTGCAGGATCTCCTTTAAAAGGGTCTCGGATCGTTTTTGAATAGAGGTTCTCGAAAGACCAAGGCTATCTGAGAGCTCTTTAAGCATGGATTCTTTTGAGGCAGACACTCCTTCTTTCGCGTAGGCAAAATAATGCAAGCTTGAGAGCACGCGCTCTTTCATTTCAGCCGCCGCCTTATTCGTAAAGGTGAGGGCTAAGATGTGCTGAAAAATCCGCGTATCTGAAGAGCGAAGTAGTAGCCCTAAATACGTTTTAGCCAGGGTATAGGTCTTACCAGAACCCGCAGCAGCACTATAAATTTGAAAGGGAGCCTCTATTAACATCTACTGTATGCAAAGTACACACTTTAGCCTTATTTTTGTAGAACTACTCATCTTAAAAACAGATAGCTATGTCATTTGAATTACCCAATTTACCTTACGCACACGATGCACTTGAGCCGCATATCGATGCCCGCACCATGGAAATTCACCACGGAAAACACCATGCAGGGTACACGGCGAAATTAAATGCCGCTGTTGAAGGCACTGCAAATGAGGGTAAGTCTATTACCGATATTCTAAAAGGCTTAGACATGAGCAATGGAGCACTTCGCAACAACGGAGGAGGTTACTACAACCACAATTTGTTCTGGGAAGTCATGAGTCCTAATGGCGGTGGAGCTCCTAGTGGAGATCTTGCTGCTGCTATTGATAAGGCTTACGGTTCATTTGAGGGCTTCAAAGACGCTTTCAGCAACGCTGCCGCAACTCAATTTGGCTCAGGATGGGCTTGGTTGTGTGTCCACAAAGGAGGGGCTGTTGAAGTATGCTCAACTCCGAACCAAGACAATCCACTTATGCCAGGGGTAAGCTGTGAAGGAACTCCAATTTTAGGATTAGATGTCTGGGAACACGCCTACTACCTGAACTATCAGAACAGACGCCCAGATTACATCAATGCGTTCTTTAACGTGATTAACTGGGATAAAGTAAGCGAGCTTTACGCAGCCGGAAAATAAGTTCTAGCCTTGAGGGTTAGTAGGCTCTAGAGCGTTTTCCTTCAAAGAAATTCATAAATGCACGGTTGACTACCTTGCTCCCCCCCGGAGTAGGGTAGTTCCCCGTGAAATACCAATCTCCTTTGTTTTCAGGGCAGGCCTTGTGAAGGTCTTCGATGGTCTGAAAGAGAATCTTAACCGGAGCTTTCATATCGCTCGGTCGCAAGAGTTCTGCAATTTTCTGATCGAGTTCTTCAGCGGTGAAAGGAGCATAGACTTCTTTTACATGATTCACCACTTCGCTTGCCTCTTTCTCTAGACTCGCGACACACTTCGCATAAATTTCTTTGAGTTGACCTTCGGTATTGCGCTCTTTATGTAAGGCTATCGCCGCTCTAAAGGCTATGAAGTCTTCAAGACGTGCCATATCAATACCGTAACAATCCGGATAGCGAATTTGAGGTGCAGAAGACACGACCACAATCTGTTTTGGATTGAGACGGTCGAGCATTCTTAAAATCGACTTTTTAAGGGTGGTTCCGCGTACGATGCTGTCGTCAATGATGACCAGATTGTCGGTGGGTTTTACCGAGCCGTAGGTGATATCGTATACGTGAGCGACCAAATCGTCACGACTGCTGTCTTGGGTGATAAAAGTTCTCAGTTTGGCATCCTTGATGGCCACTTTTTCGATCCGAGGACGAACCATAAGCAAGTCATCAAGCTCTTCTTCAGACATGCTGCTGCCTTTCTCTAGAATTTGAGACTTCTTGAATTTATTAAGGCGCGTCTGCGCCTCAGAAATCAACCCTAAGAATGAGGTTTCTGCAGTGTTTGGAATATACGAGAACACGGTGTTGAACAGATCGCCGTCAATGGCGTCGCTCACTCGGTTAAACACATAGCGACCGAGGGCCTTACGCTCTTGATAAATATCTTCATCGCTACCTCTTGAAAAGTAAATACGTTCAAACGAGCAGGCCTTCTTCTCTAAGGCTTCTAAGACTTGTTCAAGCTGAACCTCTCCTGATTTCTTTACGATAAGCGCTTGACCTGGATCGATTTCGCGAATCTGATCTTTCTTCACATTGAAGACGGTTTGAATCGCAGGACGTTCTGAGGCCACGACTACAATCTCATCGTCTTGATAAAAATAGGCAGGCCGTATTCCGGCGGGATCTCTCAAGACAAAGGAGTCTCCGTGACCAATGAGTCCGGCCATGGCGTATCCGCCGTCCCAGTTTTTGGCAGCCTTCCTCAAAATGCGCGCGACATCTAATCGCTCGGCAATAATGGCTGAGGCTTGTCTTTTATCGAAGCCTTCGCGCTTGGCGTCCTTGTATAGCTTGGCCACGGCGTCGTCTAAGAAGTGTCCTATGCGCTCCATAACCGTTACCGTGTCTGCCATCGCCTTAGGATGCTGACCGATGCGTACGAGTTCATCGAACATCTCTTTTACATTGGTCATGTTGAAGTTTCCGGCTACGATGAGGTTGCGATGCATCCAGTTGTTCTGGCGTAAAAACGGATGGACGCTTTCAATGCTGTTTTGTCCGAAAGTACCGTAGCGCACATGACCGAGCATGAGTTCACCGAGGTAGGGGACGTTTTCTTTTAAGAACTCGAGATGATCAACGTGTTCAGGATGCGCATCTAAAACTCCTTGAATGCGCGTGTTGATCTGGTCGAAGATGTCTTGAATGGGTTGTTTTTCAGCCGACCTGACACGAGCGATATAGCGTTCGCCAGGCTCCATGTCGAATTTGATGGTAGCAATACCAGCGCCGTCTTGGCCCCGGTTGTGCTGTTTCTCCATCATGAGGTACATCTTGTTTACCGCATAGAAGGCAGATCCGTATTTTTCTTTAAAATACTCGAGTGGTTTGAGCAGTCGGATAAGAGCTATTCCGCATTCGTGTTTGATCGCATCACTCATGAGATAGTAGATTTAGTCGAGTTCGATGACACATTGGGTGAGCGTTCTGAACACCTCTAATCGCGAGGCGATTTCATCACGTGTTAGGTTTTCCATTCGTCCCGTTCCTAATTCTTCAACACAGAACGATGCAAGATTTGCGCCGTGTATGAGGGCGCTCTTGAGCCTATCAAATGAGATATGTCGAGATTCGGCGAGGTAAGCCGAAAGCCCTCCTGCAAAAGTGTCTCCGGCCCCTGTAGGGTCGTATACTTCTTCTAGCGGCAAAGCTGGAGCAAAAAAGACGTGATCATCGTGGAATAGCAGTGCTCCGTGCTCTCCTTTTTTAATCACTAAATATTTTGGGCCTTTGGTCAGGATTTTTTTCGCTGCTTTCACCAAAGAGTATTCTCCTGACAACAGACGCGCCTCTTCGTCATTGATTGCCAGCACATCGATACGCTCTAGAACTGCATCTAGCTGGTTTGGGGTGTGCTCCATCCAGTAGTTCATAGTGTCTAGGATTACCAAGTTTGGACGTTTTTCCATCTGATCCAAAACACTCATTTGTACCGAGGGGTGCAGATTTCCGAGTAACAAGACCTCGGCATCTTTAAAGTGATCTGGAACTTTAGGATTGAAATCTGCCAACGTGTTGAGCTCGGTCACAAGGGTATCACGGCTGTTCATGTCGCTGTGATACTTGCCCGACCAAAAGAAGGTTTTACCGTCTGGGATTTGCTCGACACCATCGAGATTGATGTTCTTGCTTCTTAAGAGGTCTAGGTGTTTTTCTTCAAAGTCACCGCCAATCACCGACACAATCCCCACTTCAATATTAAAATGACTTGCAGCAAGAGCGATATATGAGACAGAACCCCCAAGGGTTTTTTCAGTGCGATCGAATGGCGTTTCAATAGCGTCGTATGCTAAAGTACCTACCGCCAATAATTTTGACATGAGCGTGATTTGACTACTTGTGCAAATATAAAAGGTTTATTCGTTGTCAGAAGCTTCATTAAAACCAGAGTCTTCCTTTAAATTCGGCTGCTTTGATGCTGCTACGGCTAATGCGTCACAACGCTCGTTTTGCGGATGATTATTGTGTCCTTTGATCCACACGAAGCGCACCTGGTGCTTTCTAAACTCGACAAGAAACTGCATCCAGAGGTCGGCATTCTTTCGATCTTTAAAGTTTTTCCGTTCCCATCCAAAGACCCATTTTTTTTCTACCGCGTCTGCGACGTATTTTGAATCGGTATACACGGTGACTTGCATACCGTCTGATCTTAGTTTTCTGAGACCTTCGATAACAGCTAATAGCTCCATTCGATTGTTCGTGGTGTGCTTAAAGCCTACTGCGAATTCTTTGCGGTAGCGTTTTTCGGGCGATTCGAGAACGATCCCGTATCCGCCCGGACCTGGGTTTCCGCGGGCCGCACCGTCAGTGTACAGATTAATCTGCATGAGCGAGCAACTTTTCAATCACCTTGGGGTAATACTCGTGTTCTAGGCCGTGAATTTTTTCGGCTAATGACAAGGGAGTGTCTTGCGGACTGACTTCTAGAGCGTACTGCGCGATGATGGCGCCTTCGTCATAGTGTTCGTTTACATAATGTATGGTGATGCCGCTTTCTTTTTCGCCTGCCGCAATAACGGCCTCATGGACGTGAGCACCATACATTCCTTTGCCCCCATATTTTGGAAGTAAGGCCGGATGAATGTTGATGATGCGCTCTTGAAAGGCGGTTATCCAAGGTTCTGGGATCTTAAGCAAATAGCCTGCTAGAACGATTAGGTCGGGGTTGAGCTGTTGAAGCATGTCTAAAAAAGCCTTGCTATTTAAAGCCGCTTTAGAGAGGTAGGCAGCGCTGACCTCGAGTTCTTTGCATCGCTCTAGAACTCTTGCGTCTTTTTTATTGGTGAAAACAAAAGTGATTTCTACCTCGCTATGGGATTGAAAATAACGAATGATATTTTCGACGTTAGTTCCTGAACCTGAGGCAAAAAGCACTATTTTAGACATAGAGAGTAAAGGCGTTATGCTGTTAAGCGAAGGTAATAGAATCCGCCTAAAATCCTTAACCTTCTTTGTATAGCAAAGTTTTATACATTTGCCGAGATATAATTTTTAAAAACGAAGATATGTCAGACATTGCATCAAGAGTTAAAGCGATTATCGTTGACAAACTAGGGGTTGACGAGAACGAAGTTGTACCTGAGGCTAGTTTTACAAATGATTTGGGTGCAGACTCTTTAGATACAGTTGAGCTCATCATGGAATTTGAGAAAGAATTTGATATTCAGATTCCAGACGACCAAGCAGAAAATATTGCCACTGTAGGTCAAGCCATTTCTTATATAGAATCATCTAAGTAAGACCTCAAACGGCTTAAAATTACTATCCATGTGCGCTCAGGTGCACATGGATTTTTTATATCTTCAATCGAATAAACACGCTTGTAATGAAGAACCTAAAACGTGTAGTGGTGACGGGAATGGGCGCGTTAACACCCATAGGAAACACCCTCGAAACGTATTGGAATGCATTAATTGCAGGAAAGAGTGGAGCAGGAATGATAACGCGTTTCGACGCTGAAAAATTTAAAACACGCTTCGCCTGTGAACTAAAAGACTACGACGCGACGAATTATTTCGATCGTAAAGAAGCGCGCAAATTAGACCCATTTGCACAATATGCCATGATCGCGGCAGATGAAGCCATTGCGAACTCAGGCCTTGATTTAGAGAAGATCGATAAATACAGAACAGGTGTTATTTGGGGTGCCGGAATTGGAGGGCTTGAGACCTTTCAAAATGAAATCCTTGAGCACGCGAAGGGCGACGGAACACCGCGCTTTAATCCATTCTTTATCCCAAAGATGATTGCTGATATCGCCCCAGGGCACATCTCGATCAAACACGGGTTTATGGGGCCTAACTACACTACTGTGTCGGCATGTGCTTCTTCAGCCAACGCCATTATAGATGCGATGAATACCATCCGTTTGGGTTACTGCGATGTGGTTGTAACCGGCGGATCTGAGGCGGCTGTCAATATTGCCGGGGTGGCCGGATTCAATGCCATGCACGCCTTGTCAACGAACAACGAATCTTTTGCAACAGCCTCGCGTCCTTTTGATGCGACTAGAGATGGTTTTGTGCTTGGGGAAGGAGCAGGTGCACTCATTCTAGAAGATTTGGATCATGCTTTAGCACGTGGAGCGAAAATCTACGCCGAAGTGATCGGCGGCGGCCTCTCTAGTGACGCTTATCACCTCACCGCTCCGCATCCAGAAGGAATCGGAGTAACTCGAGTGATTGAGAACTGCTTGAACGATGCGGGTATTACCCCTGAAGAGGTTGATGCCATCAATACGCACGGAACGTCAACTCCGCTAGGAGACGTTGCCGAGCTCAAAGCGATTACTAAAGTGTTTGGAGAACACGCTAAGAATATCAATATCAATTCTACCAAGTCGATGACAGGTCACCTGCTTGGGGCCGCTGGTGCGATTGAAGCGATTGCTTCTGTGCTATCGATTGAGCACGGAATCGTTCCGCCAACCATCAATCATTCAACGGTAGATGATCAAATTGATCCGAGCTTAAACCTTACGTTGAACAAAGCTCAGAAAAGAGATGTTGAGGTGGTGATGAGCAACACCTTTGGTTTTGGCGGACACAACGCCTGTGTAGTACTCAGAAAACACAACGCTTAAGGTCTATGAAATTTGGCCGTGCCTTTGAACGCTCTTCTACTTCAGATAAGGGTGAATTCAATGCGGCCATGAAAGCCATCTTAGGATTTAAGCCAAAAAACATCTCTTGGTACCAGCGGGCCTTTACGCATCGTTCTATGAATCAAAAGGACGAAAAAGGAAATCCGTTGAACTACGAGCGCTTAGAGTTTTTAGGAGACGCCATGTTAGGGGTGATCATTTCAAAGCACTTGTTTAAGGAGGTTCCTAACGGTAATGAGGGCTACCTCACCAAGATGCGCTCTAAGATTGTGAGTAGGCAGCACCTAAATGAACTAGGAAAGGAGCTTCAGCTGAACACCTACTTAGAGAGTAAGATAGGTCCTGAGCAATTTGGAGACAACATCTACGGCAACCTCTTTGAAGCGCTTGTAGGGGCTATTTACCTTGATAGAGGTCACGATTACTGTGAGCGTTTCATCCGCATGCGTGTGATCGATCCGCATGTAGATATCGAGCGACTAGAAGGAAAGGTCATGTCGTACAAAAGCCTCATGATTGAGTGGTGTCAAAAACAGAAAAAAGATTTTCATTTTGAGATTGCCGAGGATCAAGGTGTTGACGACAGGCCGCATTTTTCGGTCAAATTCACCATCGACCAACGCGTGGTAAGTAGGGCGCGCGAGACCTCTAAAAAACGCGCAGAAGAGAAGGCGGCACAGAGAGCCTATTACGCTATGCAAGACCACATAAACGCTTCGAAGAATGGCTAAGCATATCTTAAAAGTGGCAGTCGATCAAGACGACACCGCCGTCATTGCTTTGCACAGCGAGTTGCCCGATTATCAAATGGCCTTTCGATTGAACAAAGAAATAGGGATAGGATTGAAGCGCGAAGCAGAAGACCTAGAATACGGTCAGGGGTATTTCTTTCCGTGGTATGCTTTCGATCATCAAAAACACTTTAGCCGCTACACCCTGATTCAAAATAAACTCAAAACCTCAGTTGACACTAGTACACAAACCGATCTATTCTCGGCAAACGCCTTTGAATCAAACTATTATGTGCTTCCGGAGTACAAGCGTATCGACTATTTGCTCAAAATCGAAGGTGAATCTGAAGAGCAATTAACTCACATCTTAGAGAAACTTAAGGCACTTGATGAAATAGTTATGGCGTATGCCCTAAATTCGCAGCAAATCAAGTCAAAAACGAACCTAATCTACTAATCACATGACTTTGAAAAAAACCAAGATACTTGCGACCCTCGGCCCTGCAACGTCTTCTAAAGAGGTACTGAAAGAAATGATGCTTGCCGGAGCGGATGTTTTTCGTTTGAATTTTTCTCACGCCGATTACGAAGGAGTTAAAGAAAAGGTGCGCATTATTCGTGAATTGAATCAAGAATTAGGTCGTAATACAGGAATTCTGGCGGATCTTCAAGGACCCAAGCTCAGAGTCGGCGCCATGAAAGAAGGCGTCGTTCTAGAGCCAGGAGATAAGATTGCATTTAAGACCGGAGAGCGTTTTGAAGGAGACGCCAACGCGGCCTACATGACCTATGAGGCTTTTCCTAGAGATGTGAAGCCAGGAGAGCGCATTTTGCTTGATGACGGTAAGCTTATTTTCAAAGTGCTCGACACGAATAAAGTAGATACGGTAACTGCTGAGGTAGTTCAAGGGGGTCCTTTGAAGTCTAACAAAGGAGTAAACCTGCCTAACACCGCTATTTCTTTGCCTGCACTCACCGAGAAAGATATTGAAGATGCCATTTTCGCCATCTCTTTAGAGGTAGATTGGATGGCCCTTTCATTCGTTCGTCACGCACAAGATATCAAAGACTTACAAGAGCTTATCGCTAAGCATTCTTCTTACAAGATTCCGATCATTTCAAAAATCGAGAAGCCAGAGGCAATCACCAACATTGACGAAATTGTCGCACATAGTGACGGTATCATGGTGGCTCGAGGAGACCTAGGGGTTGAAGTTCCGGCAGAAGAAGTTCCGCTATTGCAGAAACAGCTCGTTCAAAAATCTAAAGAGGCCAGAATCCCCGTTGTCATTGCGACCCAGATGATGGAAACGATGATGGATAGCCTCACTCCTACACGCGCTGAGGTAAATGATGTTGGGAACTCGGTGATGGACGGTGCAGATGCAGTAATGCTTTCAGGCGAAACCTCTGTGGGTAAGTACCCCGTGCAGGTAGTTGCCAAGATGGCGGCTATTATTCGTGCGGTTGAAAATGTAGAGACGGTATGCCGTCCGACAGCACTGCCGCGTCTCAAGACAGAGCGTTTTATCACTAAGGCGGTGTGTTATCACGCGGCTGTAATGGCCACTGAAATCCAAGCCAAGGTGATCGGAACATTAACCAATTCAGGATACACGGCTTTTCAGGTTTCTGCATGGCGTCCGAATTCTTATATATTGGCGTTCACCGATAACAAGCACATTTTGGGCCGTTTGAATCTGCTTTGGGGAGTATACGCCTTCTATTACGACAAGTACAGTTCTACAGACACTACGGTGACAGACATCAATCAGATGGCGAAAGACAAAGGCTTCTTAGAAACGGGAGACATGGCGATTACGCTCACCTCGGTTCCTATTGAAGAAAAAGGAATGGTCAACAGTCTACGGGTTACCCAAATCTAGAAATGCCTCTAGAGGTCGAAAAAAAGTTTTTAGTAAAGCCCGAAGTTTTGAAGGCTGAAATTGAGCTCGAAAAGCTTGAAGCCAAGGCCTTAAAACAGGCCTATCTCGCTTCTTCTTCAACGGCTGTAGTGCGTGTTCGACGCGACGAACAAAAAGCTTTCTTAACAGTGAAGCAAAGGGCCTCAGGCGTGAAACGCATTGAGGTAGAGCGTGAGCTCACTATTGCCGAAGCCGAAGAATTGTTCGAGTTATGCCCTTCATCTTTAGTAGAAAAGCAGCGCTATTACATTCCCTTCAATGAGCTGACCATTGAGCTCGACGTCTTCTTGGGAGCAAATGAAGGACTGGTAGTGGCAGAGGTTGAATTTTCAGATGAGCAGCAAGCTCAATCTTTTATGCCGCCTTCTTGGTTCTCAGATGAGGTTAGTGCAGACCATAGGTACTACAATCATTATTTGAGTGAGCACCCTTATTCGAGCTGGAAGGCTTAAACGACTCCCTTGAACTGGTCTAAAAAGCGCATGTCATTTTCACTTAACATGCGGATATCTGGAATTTGGTACAGCAGAAGCGCGATCCGATCAATCCCCATACCGAACGCATATCCGGAGTATACCTCTGGATCGATTCCGCAGTTGCGCAATACATTAGGGTCAACCATTCCACAGCCCATAATTTCCAACCAACCTGTACCCTTGGTCATTCGGTAGTCGGTCTCTGTTTCTAATCCCCAATATACATCTACCTCTGCGCTTGGCTCGGTGAAGGGGAAGTAAGAGGGGCGAAGTCTGATTTTAGACTTTCCAAAGAGCTTAGTGGTGAAGTATTGTAAGGTTTGCTTGAGATCGGCGAATGAGACGTCTTTGTCGATATACAACCCTTCAATTTGATGAAAGAAGCAATGCGATCGTGCTGAGATATCCTCGTTGCGGTACACTCTACCCGGAGAAATGGTGCGAATAGGAGGTTGATGCTCTTCCATATGGCGCACTTGAACCGATGAGGTATGGGTGCGAAGCAGTATGTCTGGATTGGTCTGAATAAAAAAGGTGTCTTGCATGTCTCTTGCTGGATGGTAGTCAGGCAAGTTCAATGCGGTAAAATTGTGCCAATCGTCTTCAATTTCGGGCCCCTCTGACACCCCAAATCCGATAGAAGAAAAAATATCGACGATCTTATTTCTTACAATACTGATGGGGTGACGACTCCCCAATTCGTAAGGAAATCCTGGTCTACTAAGATCTAATGCAGGCCCTGCAGAAGGAGCATTAGTGGCAGCACTCTCGTGCTTGAGTTGCTCTACCTTTTCAGTGGCGGCTTGCTTAAGTCTGTTGATGGCTTGACCCACTGATTTACGCTCAGAAGCCTCTACATTCTTAAAGGACGCGAATAAATCGTTCAGCTTTCCTTTCTTACCGAGGTATTCAATCCTAAACGCTTCAATCTCTTTTGGATCGTTACTCTGAAAGGCCTCAACCTGTTTTACTAATTCTTCGATTTGAGCAATCATCGCCTCGTTTTTGGGGCTTTAAAAGTAGTAAAGGATTTTCAAAGACTCTAACTAGAAGGGCTTCTAATCGTTAAAACAGTCCCGATAGCTTTGCACGCCACGTTCATAGGGTTATCTTTATGATACTTATTTAATAGAATGAATCTTTTAACGCCATCACGTTTTCAATCCATTATCGCAGCGATTTTTTTGCTGATGTTTTGTGCGTCGGAGTGCTCGATTTATGCCTTTGATGTCGGTGATGACTTAGTGCAATTAGAGCGAGAATCAGAAGACACGAATGACACCGATGAGACCTCTGAAATCAAAGACCAGTTAAAGGATGTGTTTTATGAAGACGAGGCTAGAAATGATCACTTTATAGCGGGCCATTCAGCGTTTTTTTCTTCTAAGCCCGCAGAAAAAACCTCTTTAGGTATGTGTGAGACCTTGTATGATCCGCCCGAGCAAAACGCTTAATCCGGTCTAAAAATTCAACGTCTTACTTAACCTAATTTATCATGTTTAAAAGTTTAAAGGCAGACTTTCCTGCCAGTATTGTAGTATTTTTTGTTGCCCTGCCTTTGTGTTTGGGTATTGCCTTGGCCTCAGGAGCCCCATTGTTTTCGGGTCTTATCGCGGGAATTGTTGGAGGTATAGTGGTGGGTGCCATAAGTGGATCTCAGGTAGGGGTAAGTGGACCGGCTGCCGGTCTTGCCGCCATTGTCTTATCGGCCATTACTGCTTTTGGCGACTTCAGAATTTTCTTGGTTGCTGTAGTAATTGCTGGGGTCTTACAAGTGTTATTGGGGATAGCAAAGGCGGGAATCATCGGATATTTCTTTCCTTCTTCTGTAATCAAAGGGATGCTTACAGGGATAGGGATCATTATCATACTCAAACAAATCCCACATTTCTTCGGTTATGATGCCGATTGGATTGGTGACGATGCTTTCGTAGAAGGAAGCGGTTCGAACACCTTTCAAACACTGTTCGATACTTTAGATTTCATCAGTCCTGGAGCCACATTGATTGGGTTCATAGGCCTAGCTATCATGTTATTGTGGGATAAGGTTTTGGCTAAAAAGGCCAGAATTTTTACCATTATTCAAGGTCCAATCGTTGCGGTGGCTTTAGGTATTGTTTACGCCATAGTAACAAAAGACAACAGTACATGGGCAATTTCGGGTGAACACCTGGTGAGTGTTCCGGTTTTTGAGTCCTTCGCAGATTTCACGGGTCAATTCACAACCCCCGCTTTTTCTATGATAGCAAGCAAAGAAGTATGGATTGTTGCCTTTACTATTGCCTTGGTGGCGAGTCTTGAGACCCTTCTGAGTGTAGAGGCCACAGACAAACTAGACCCGCATAAACGAGTCACTCCAACCAATAGAGAGCTTGTTGCGCAAGGTATCGGAAACATATGTTCAGGACTCGTAGGAGGCCTTCCGGTTACCCAGGTTATTGTGCGAAGCTCAGCGAATATTCAGTCTAAAAACGAGACGAAGCTTTCGGCAATTATTCATGGCTTTTTACTGTTGATCGCTGTCATTCTTATGCCAAGGGTGTTGAACATGATTCCTTTGTCTGTGCTTGCAGCAGTGTTGTTGGTGGTGGGTTACAAATTGGCCAAATTGAGCCTTTTCAAAAAGATGTTCAAGCTCGGAACAAAGCAGTTTGCCCCATTCATTGTGACTGTACTGGGAATCATTTTTACAGATCTTTTGGTAGGGATTTCTCTAGGATTGGCGGTAGGGGTAATTGTCATCTTGTATTACAGCTTTAAAAACTCACACTTCTTGCATTTAGAGGATGCTAAAGCGGATGCAAAATCGTATAAAATGACGCTAGCCGAAGAAGTCACCTTTTTCAATAAGGGAGCTATTTTGGATGCTTTAGAACGACTTCCGAATGACGCCTCTGTGGAGATTGATGTACGTAAAACGCAATATCTCGATTACGATATTGTAGAGATCTTGCAAGACTTTGGCTATAAGGCTAAAGAACGCAACATCAATCTGAAGGTAGTCTCTCAACGAGGGGTGGTAGAAGACCTCGATAAATTAGTAAGCTTTTTTACAGAGCCTTATAAAGGGGCTTAATAAGCCTATTCTATAAAGCTCACTTTACCGGTTTGTACATCGTACATGGCCCCAATGATTTTGATAGCACCCTCTTGTTCCATGGTGCGCAGCACATTCGAATAGGTTCTGATGTTTTGAACGGTAAGCTTTACATTTTCAAGAGCCACTGCATCTACGAATTCGCTATTCTTCGAGTTGCGAAGCCCTGGATCTTGTGGCTCTTTGATATTGAGTACAGCGGGATTAATTTTTGAAAGCAAGGCGGTGAGATTACCGAGTTCGGCCTGATCACAAGCTCCCTTAACTGCGCCACAAGAAGTGTGCCCTAAGACCACAACAATTTTAGAACCGGCCAGCTTACAAGCAAATTCAAGGCTTCCTAAGATGTCGTCGTTAATTATGTTACCTGCGACTCTAGCGCTGAATATCGACCCAATACCCTGATCAAAGATAAGTGAGGTGGGTACTCTAGAATCGATACAACCTACAATGCTGGCAAAAGGATATTGACCCTGTGCAGTCTGGATGACTTGCTGGTTGAGTTCTCGTTTGCGCTGTGTGCCATTGAGAAAACGTTGGTTTCCTTCTTTGAGCATTTCTAGCGCTTGTGTTGGAGTTATTTTAGACTGACTTTCAGCGGTTTGAGTAGGCATAGCAAAAGAGTTATTCTATAGGAAAGATATAACATTTTAAATTTTTGCCCTCAAGCTTCAGTTGTTCAGTTTTATCCGCCTTAATTCACGGTCGTTCATCCAGCCCGACTGTCCATTCGCGATTCGAATATGGGTGTAGTCTTGATAGCGTTCTAGAAGTTGAACTTTAGTACCCTCATGAAGTTCAAATACTACCGGAGCCTCTGCTTTTGGCTCTGATAATACCAATACTCTAGGGGCATAGATAATTGCAGATTGATCTTTTTCTGCAAGGTTTTTTGCTTTTAAAGTGAGCCCGAACACACCCAAGGCCAAGACGTAGAAAGTGATTGAAGCGGTGAACCAAAGCCGCTTGCTCGTCTTTCTGTAGTACAAGAAGAGAACAAGACCAGCGACACCCAAAACTATACTGATCAATGCCCAAATCGTTGTCGATAGTGCAGAAAAGAAGCCTTTTACCACGCGTTGCCCAAGAGGCAATGGGAGTGGATCAATCTTATCTAAACGCTGATTTTCGGCAAAGGTGAGGTTATTTAAAATGCGCTCGTCTGTTGGGTCTACCAATAAGCCTCGTTCGTAGTAGAGGATGCTTGCAGCGGTGTTATTACTTTTAAAGTAGGCATTACCTAGATTGAGATAAAGTTCTGCCGAATGTATCCCTTGACCTAAAATAGTTTGATAAAGCGATATGGCTTCATCGTAGTTTTCAGCGACATAGGCTTCATTCGCCCGATCAAATAATTCATTCGGATCATCAGACTGCGCGAGCACGAAAGTCGCGCATAGAAGAAAAGCAAAAAGTATTCTTAGACGGCTCATTTCTTGTTTGCTTTTGATTCAATGAGTTCAACTAAACGCTGCAGACTAGCTAAATCAGTTTGCATATCGCTGCTACTTGCCGGACTGTATTTAATCAGGTTAACCTTGTTCATGAGACTTACAATTTCACGTGAGTCTTTTTCTTCGAATGATGCTTTATGAAGTAGTTCTTTGAGCTGGTTCTCAGAAATGCCCAGGGTATTTTGAGTCACTACCAAAGACAAAGAATGATCTAAGACTTTTGAGACCGCATCATAGAAAGCGTCTTTGTTGTTTGAAGCCAATGCCTTTTCGGCCTCAGCTAAAAGTTGTTTGAGTCGTTTTTGATGCGAACGCTTAACTTTTGAGGCGCTTGATCTTTGAGAATTCACTACGAATTTTTGTACGAGGCTTATAGCAAGAGGTGCTGCTAAGAGCAATAAAAGAATCACAAGATGCACACTTCCGCCAGGCCAAGTCGTCTTTGAAATAGGTATAAAAACTGAGCTAAAGGCGTTTGAGACGAACGCATTCGCTGCATTGATAGAAGGACTAACCTCTTTTGCTGTCTCTGCAGTTGCTGATGAAGAAGCCGCCGATCTGCGTGGTCCGTTTTCGACCTCTACAGTGAGAGGGATAGAATTCAGCTCGACATAGGCTTCTTTTTCAGGATCAAAATAATTGAAGCTTAGCGCATCTACGGGGTAACTTCCGACATATCGCGGCACCACGGTATAGGTTTCACTTACCTTTCCGCGCATACCTTTACTGCTTACGGTCACCTCATCACTAAACTCGGGTTCGTATAGTTCTAAAGAAGACGGGAGATTCAGTTCAGGAAGCCTTAAGAGCTTCAAGTTTCCTGATCCAGAAACTTCTACACGAATCTGCAGCGACTCGTTGGCATCGAGACGGGTCTTATCTGCAGTAGCATCAAAACTAAACGACCCTACGGCTCCACTGAAATTCTCTGGACGCCCTTCTGTGGGTAAGGCTTTAACGTTAATCACTGAAGAACCCGCAGAAACCACTTTAGTGGCGGATCTCAGTATAGGATCTCCGAAAAAGTCTCTACGGCCGGTAGGAATCTGAACATAGAGCTCAAGCGAAAAGGGTTCAATAGGAAGCTCACCCGATTTTTGCGGATAGAGAACAACCTGCTTTAGATCCACCGCATTAAATACCTCGTTTCTATAAGTGGTTTTGCGCGTTTCATACTCACTGATAGGAATGTCTTGACTCCAGAAATTATTGTAGGCCGGATTATCTACGGGAACAAAGTTGTTAATGTAAACTTGTGGAGAAAAGTAGAGGGTATACGTGACCAATACAGCCTCGTTTTCATAAGGATTAGGTTTAGAAATAGAGGCCACCAAATACAGGCTTTCATTGGCAACATCTTGGGCGGTTTTTGGGGCATTCGGATTCGCCACTGCCGCTGTTATTTCAACTTTCTTTTCTTCGGTGGCGTAGCGTTCTCCTTCTATGGTGATGAATGCCGGACTAATCGTGAGAAGTCCTTGCTTTTTGGGCCTAAGTACATAGGTGTAAGATTTTGAAAAGCTTCGTTTACCATTAATCCACGAAGAACTAATAGACTGAGAAGGACCCATTAAGACTTCAAAATCGTTAAATGCTGGAGGCTCAAACAGATCTCCGTCTTTATTCATCTCGAACGATACGCGAAGTCGCTCGTTTAGCCCCAAACGGTTTTTACTCACAACCACCTCAAACTTTGTCTGCTCTTCTTGAGAAAAGCTCAAGAAAGCAGAAAGCAGCAGCGCCGTAAAGAGTAAATACCGTTTCATTACCAATCTTTTTCCACTTTTAATTTACGCCCTTGTACCTTCTGAGCATTCATTTTTTCTTGAACTTTATTTTCTTCGTTTTGAAGCGCTTGTAATAAGGCCTCTATTTGTTCCTTAGAAAGTTCTTGAGGTTGAGGGCTGTTGTTTTGACGTTGATCTTCTGGCTTTCTTCCTTGTTCTTGCTTCTGATCTCCGTCTCCTTTCTTCTGCTCTTCTTTTTCTTGCTGATCGTCTCCGCCTTTGTCAGACTGATCTTGTTCTGAATCCGACTCATCTTGATCTCCGTTCTCTTCAGAATCTCCTCCTTCATCTTGCTGGTCTTGATCTTGATTCTCTTGGTCTTGGTCTTGATCTTGATTCTCTTGGTCTTGATTCTGATCGTTTTGTTGTTGTTCGTCTTCAAGCATTTTTTTCGCTAAAGCATAATTGTAGCGTGTTTCATCGTCATCAGGATTCTTCTTGAGCGCCTCTTTGTAAGCCTGAACGGCATTTTCGTACTCCTTTCGTTTCATAAAGACATTTCCCATGTTGTGAAAGGCCTGATGACTTAAGCGTTCACTTGTAGCCTTTTGGCTAGCCGCCTTAAAATGTCCAAAAGATTCTTCTGCTGCCCCAATCTCAAAAAGGGTATTACCCAAATTGTAGTCTGCAATCGCATTCAAGGTGTCTTGAGCACTAGCGGTTCTGAACGACTGCTCGGCTTTGCTGCTTTCTGATTGGTCAATAAAGAGCACGCCTTCATAGGTGTTCTTGAGGCTTTCTTTTGGCGACTGCTGCGCCAGCGAAGCCTTAGAAGCCCCTACAACCAACATAAGAAACAAAATCAAACTTCTCATTTTCGTCGTAATCTTAATCTTGTAATGAAACTTTTAGTTTTTCGTTCGAATAATGCTGCATCGATAAACAACAAGAGCAGTGCCGCACCGATGAACCATTGAAATTGATCTTTATAAGCCGAATAGGTTTGGGTTTCAAAAGCTGTTTTATCCAGTCGATCTAAGAAAGACTTGAGGGCTTCAATGGCTTCTGCTGTATCTGAAGATTCTATAAAGGTTCCTGACGTCTGTTCAGAGAGCATCATGAGGTAGGTGTCGTTTCGCTTAGAGATCACGACGTTACCGTCGGCGTCTTTTTTGAAGCTTTGACCCTTTCCATTAGATTTTTCAGGTATTGGAGCTCCTTCTGGAGTTCCTAAGGCGATACTTACGATATAAATTCCAGACTCTTGTGCGATCGAACCTGCTGCTTCGATACCTGCTTCGCTGTGATCTTCTCCATCTGATAGCAGAACAAGCACTTTGCTTGTCACTCCTTGCGGATCGTAGAAGGTACTCGCAAGTTTTACCGCTTCATTAATTGCGGTTCCTTGTGAAGACATCATGTCGGTATTGACACCGCGCAAGAACATTTTTGCTGCTCCGTAGTCTGTTGTGATAGGAAGTTGAGGAAAAGCAGTGGCCGCATAAGTAATCATTCCAATGCGATCACCTGTCAATTGATTCAGCGTTTCAGACACGATGCGCTTTGCCTTCTCAATACGGTTTGGCGCAATGTCTTCGGCGAGCATACTTTTTGACACATCTATGGCAAAAACAATGTCAACACCTTCACGTTTTACGGTGCCCAATTGAGTTCCAATTTTCGGATTTGCCAGTGCTACAAAAAGAAGACCAACCGACACTAACAAGAGAATAAACTTTAAGACAGGTCTAACTTTTGAGCGCTCTGGGGCCAAGCGATCAAGCACAATCGCCCTGAGTTCTGGGTCGGGCTGTGCAGCGCTTAATACCTTTCTTTGCCACCAACGCTTGTATGCGTAAAGCGCCAAAAGAACCCCGAGGGCGATCAGTCCGTAATTCAGATAATATGGAAGGTCTAGGAGTATCACGACAAGGCTTCTTTAAACAAGGTGTATTTGAAAAGTGCTTCTGTTAAGAGCAGCGCTAAGGCTGCGATTACCCAAAATCTATAATGTTCATCGTAGGTATAGAAAGAGAATTCTTCTACCTCTGTTTTCTCAAGCTGGTTGATCTCATCGTAAATCTCTTCAAGGCTTTGGTTGTCAGTGGCACGGTAGTAGGCACCTCCTGTTAGGGTGGCAATTTCTTCTAGTAGTTGCTCGTCAATTTCAACGGTTCTCATCCCGTATCTAAAGCTTCCGTCTGCATTGTAGGCAATAGGGGTTAATGCGTTGCCGTTGGTTCCTATACCTATCGTGTAAATTTTTATGCCGTATTCTAAGGCCAGATTGGCGGCCGTTTGAGGCTCTATAAATCCACTGTTGTTCACCCCGTCTGTAAGCAGAATAATCACCTTTGAGAGCCCATCACTTTCTTTAAGACGATTTACGGCCGTTGCGAGCCCCATGCCTATAGCGGTACCGTCTTCTATCGCTCCATAATCGAGTTCTTTTAAGGCAGAAAGCGTGATTTCAGTATCAGTGGTCAAAGGGGTTTTTGTATAACTTTCTCCGGCGTAGACGACCAGTCCCAATCTGTCGTTTAAGCGATCGAGTACAAACTTAGAGGCCACCTCTTTTAAGGCCTCTAATCTGTTCGGCTTAAGGTCTTTTGCCAACATACTCGAACTCACATCTATAGAGAGCACGATGTCTATCCCTTCTGTTGTGGTGGTTCTCGTATTCACCCCTGAGGTTTGAGGACGAGCTAGAGCCGCCACCAGAAAGCCCAAGGCCAAAAACCTAAGCAGGTACAGAGACCTGCGACCTTTTGCTGCCCAGGAGTTAAGGCTTGCGCGATCTGAAGAGAAGTAGAATACCGCTGATTGAGGCCCTTTTCGCGTGAGACGCCAAAGCAATAAGGCGGCTATTGGAACCAAAGCCCAAAACCAGTATGCGTCTCTAAAGGATTGCCAGATGCCAGGATTCATAACTCGGTACTTACATTAATGGAATCTAAGATTCGTTCAATTGCTTTGTTCGCCCAACGGTCTTCTGCCTCTCCGACTATAACGACCTCTTGAGCAAACTTAGGTCCTCCGAAGATCAAGTGTTCATAATGCATGAGCGTATTGTCTTCATGGGTTGCCGTCCCATAAGAACGATACCCTTGAATATCATTCGGAGTAGTGAATAGCTCTCCTTTGGGAATAATATTAGTGAGTCCATCTGCCTCAAAAGCACTGAGCTGCTCTTCAGATTTTGCCCTGAAATCAAGTTCTGCTTGAGACTCGTCTAAGAGCACTTTTACAAGAATCTTAAATTGAGTTGAGGGGTGTTGATATACAAAGACACCCTCTTCGCGAATGAGTGCTTCAGGACTTTCTAGGGTTACAGGAGGAAATCCGTAAGAAGATTTTACCCATTCTTGTTCATACATTCTTTTAGAAGGGTTCAGCATCACGGTGTCAACGGCGTTATCAAATCCTACCTGCAGACCGTAAACTCCAAAAGAAGCTAAGGCTAAAATCATTATAGATGCGGCAATCAAAATTTTAGTTCGCCTTGATTTTTGTTGCACGGGTTGAACGACTACTTCTTCAATTTCGGCTTTTTTCTTCTCTTCAAGCTTAGTCAAGATTCCCATGAACAGCTCGAGATCTTTATGCACTTCATCGATGCCTACTGACCAATTGGCAAACTTGGCCAAATCACTGCGCTCTAGCGTCTTCTCAAGGGTTAAAAGTTGTTCTTGCGCAAGATCGTACCGCTCGCTCTCGTTGAGTTGATGCAACAAGAGCATCAGTTCAGCCGAGGTGCGTTCGTTCGCTGAAAAGCCTAGACGCACACTGATGTATCTTTTGAACCCAACGGAGGCCCTGTAATACAACTGCGTAATCTCAATGTCGTTAGTATTTGCTCTTAGCGATTCAAACAAACGCTGGGTCTCTTCGAAAGGATCCAAAGGAGGCTCACCCTCATTCTTTATTCTTTTATAAATGAAGTAGCCAAGAGCTGCTGCTGCCAGAATAACAAGGGCTATGATAAGGTAGAACAAGGAACGATCAGGACGGTCGACCTTTACCAAAGATTTGATTCCGTAAAGCCCTTGTTTGGTGGTGTCTACCGCCACATCTTGAAAGTAAATTTCAAGCTCGGGGGTTAAGTAAGGCCTTTTGTCTATTGTGACCTGTTGAGGTGTGATTTTAAATTTCCCCGGGTCAAAAGCACTGAGCACATAAGACTTCTCTAGAATCAATTGAGGTCTTTGAGCCAAGGTGTCTGTACTTCCTATCTTAATCACCTCGATCGGACTGAAGGTCTGCCCTTCAGGAAACAGCACTGTAGATTCTGGCTCAGCTTGTGCGGTGATGGTGGCCGTCAGCTGTTCGCCAATCAGTAAGCTGTCTCGATCTATAGCTATAGACACGTCTTGCCCATAGGTGCTCAGAAAGCCCCCAAAAAGAGAAAGAACAGAAAGAGCAATTTGACGAACCGACATTAGTTTTTCGATTTAAAAAAGGCGAGTAATTTTTTTACGTGATCGTCGTTGATCTCACAGCGCACTACCGGTGCACCAACTTTTTTAAAGGTGTCTTCAAAATAACTTTGCTGACGCTGAATCTTTTCTTCATAAGCCTTTCTGAGCTTTGTCGAAGAGGTATCTATATAAGCCGTTTTGCCGCTCTCAAGGTCTTTGATGGGAACCAACCCGAGTTGAGGCAAATGCAATTCATTGGCATCGTAGACACAAATTGCATTGAGATCGTGTCGTTTATTTACAATTCTCAAAGCCTTTTCGTAGTTCTCGTCAATGAAATCTGACAACACGAAAACGATGGTTTTCTTTTTGAGGTATTTAGAAATGCCACTAAAGGCTTCATTCAGATTGGTGCCTCTCTGGCTATTCATTCGTTCTCTATCACCTAAAACAAGCAGTTCTCGAATGATCCTAAGCAAGTGAGACTTTCCTTTTTTTGGGGCGATGAAACGTTCAACGGTGTCTGAGAATGCGAGCAGGCCCACCTTATCGTTGTTTTGCAGGGCTGAAAAAGCTAGAATAGCAGCGATTTCAATACTTTTTTCGATTTTGGTTTGGCTCGAGGTAGAAAAAATACCAGATGGGCTAACGTCTACTACGAGCATCAGAGTGAGCTCGCGCTCTTCTTCAAACACCTTTGAATAGGGCTCGCGGTTACGCGCAGTTACGTTCCAATCGATGGTTCTCACGTCGTCTCCGTATTCATATTTTCGCACCTCGCTAAAGGTCATGCCACGCCCCTTGAATGAAGAGTGATAGGCACCTCCAAACAAATCGTCAGAAAGCCTGCGCGTTTTCAGCTCAATCTTGCGAACGCGGGCGAGAATATCAGATACGTTTTTATCCATTTTGTTTTAAGGCACTTGAACTGCGCTTACAATCTTATCGATGATCGTTTCTGAAGTGATGAGATCGGCCTCTGCTTCATAGGTCAGACCGATACGATGACGCAACACGTCTTTAATGACCGCGCGTACGTCTTCAGGAATCACAAATCCTCGGCCTTGAATAAAGGCATAGCACTTTGCTGCTTTGGCAAGTGAAATACTACCTCGAGGAGAAGCGCCAAAATTGATGTAGGCTTCTAACTGATCTAAACCATATTTCGCAGGATATCGCGTAGCGAAGATGAGGTCGACAATGTAGGTCTCTATTTTTTCGTCTAAGTAGACTTCAGCGGCGGCCTCCTGAGCTTTAAGCAGGGCTTTAGCGGTCATCACGGGCTTGATAGCTTCACCGGCTTTTTCAAGGTTTTGGCGAATGATTACACGTTCGTCCTCAGCCTGGGGATAATCAATCACTACCTTAAGCATAAATCGATCTACCTGTGCTTCAGGCAGCGTATAGGTTCCTTCTTGTTCTACTGGGTTTTGAGTTGCCATTACCAAGAAAGGGCTTTCAAGTTTGAAGGTTTCGTCTCCAATAGTGACCTGGCGTTCTTGCATCGCCTCTAGAAGCGCAGACTGCACCTTAGCAGGAGCTCTGTTGATCTCATCTGCCAAGACGAAATTTGCGAAAACAGGTCCTTTCTTCACATCAAACCGCTGCTCGTTCATATTGTAAATCACCGTTCCGATGACATCAGCAGGCAATAGGTCTGGTGTAAATTGAATTCTGCTAAAGCTTCCTTTTACAGCCTGTGCAAGCGAGTTGATGGCTAATGTTTTGGCTAATCCAGGGACACCCTCTAGCAAAATGTGTCCTTTTGCTAAAAGCCCAATTAGCAAGCTATCAACCATATGCTTTTGACCCACAACCTTCTTAGAAAGCTCGGATCTTAAGACACTGATAAACGCACTTTCTTGTGCAATTTTCTCATTCAAAGCAGTTATATCCACGATCTTCGGTTTTTACTCAAATTTTTGTGGGCGCAAATTGATAATTCTATCCCGACCTCCTTGTTAATTATTGGTTAAAAAAGCCCAATTTATCTAGGCTTGAGGCTTATTTAGACCGTTTTAAAAATCGTATTTTCAACCCAAAGAATATTCACATGCACTTTTCAGAAATTATTGCGGGTACCATGACATGGGGAAAATGGGGAAAAGCCCTGAGTAAAGACCAAATGACAGAACGCATTGAATCTGCTGTTTCTATGGGTGTTAGCACATTTGACCATGCCGATATATACGGCGATTACACTACTGAAACTGATTTTGGTGCTGCCTTTGAACAGAGCAACATTGAGCGTTCTAGTGTTCAGCTGATCACAAAATGTGGAATTCAAATGACTCGAGGTCGAGACCATCAAGTGAAGCACTATCAGTACGATTACGATTACATTATGTATTCGGTGCAACGCAGTCTAGAACAGCTAAGAACATCATACATTGACGCGCTATTACTTCATCGACCCAGCCCCCTGATGGTTCCTGAAGAAATCGGTAGAGCTATTGCGACCTTGCTTGAAAATGGCCAAATCAAATCATTTGGATTGTCGAATTTCTTGCCTCACCAAGTAGATGCCATTTCGCGCTTTACTCCGGTTCAATACAATCAAGTACAGTTTTCGATAACTCATACTGACGTGATGTATGACGGCACACTAGATCAGGCCCTCGCCCAATCTATTGTTCCTATGGCTTGGAAGCCTCTTGGCGGACTTTTTGATGACCAAGACGAGAAGGCAGCGCGCATACGTGAGGTAGCTGATCCGCTCTGTAAGAAATACAACCTTTCATTAGCCGGCCTTGGTATCGCTTTTATCAAAAAACATCCTGCTGGAGTGCTGCCTGTAGTAGGAACTACCGAGCCCGAGCGACTCGCAGACCTGCTAAAGGCCTCGAAGATTGATCTCGAACTTCAAGATTGGTTCATACTTCTAGAGGCAAGTCAAGGAAGAAGAGTCCCATAGCCGATGATTAATAAACGCCTTCTGATTAAGAATCTTCTCGCGCACAACGATGAGAATAGTTTTTACGATAAGAAGCGCTTTATTGCTATTGGAGAAAAAGAAGGCAAAGCAAAGTTCTTAAAGCACATATGTGCTTTGGCAAACAGCAACCCGAAGAACAATTCTTTTATCGTAATAGGGGTTGAAGATCGCGACAACGCCATCGTAGGAGTAGATTTCTTTGACGACAGTAAAATCCAGAACCTAGTCAATGCCTATCTCGAAAACCCTCCATTGGTCTCTTACGAGAACATTCCCTTTCCGCACTTGCCTGAAAACAAGGTAGTCGGCCTAGTGACTATACGTTCGATCGGAAAGATTTGCGCCCTGCGAAAAAATATATGGAAGTACTACGGCGGATCGGTCTTCTACAGGGATGGAAGCATAAGCATGCCGAAAAACTTCAAGTCAGACCTGGTTGATGTCAATTCTGAGGTGGTCGCGGGACTTGAGAAGCAGGCTGAGAACAATATAGAGTTGACCCTAGATGGAGTTATTGACTTCATGAAAAACAGACATCCTGACCTTCCTAGTTTTTACAAGGTTTTTAAAGAGCAGTTTGTAGTCTGTTGGGCAGGCCAATCAAAAAAAGTCAAAGGAAAAGAATACTTCTCTCGTGTCGACATTGAGCTAATCAATGAACAGGTTCGGCTTTTCTTTTCGGCTCTTGATGAGGTTGAAATACAGGTCACCGATGACAGTTTTAGCCTCTTAGAGTATGTCTATATGGGCTTGGGTTCAAAAAAATACTATCCGCTCGAACGCCTCGACATTACGTTTAACGATAACGGATCTTACACCATGAATTCAGAGCTAGTATTTGAGCCGCCTCGGTACGAGACTAAGGACCTTTTTCACGTGTACAACACCAATAATACCCTGCTACAGTTAATGAAGCAAAAGACAGCATTGACCCAGCAACAAAGGGCAGATTTAAAGCAATTGCCAGACACCTATTTGATATGTTATCTCAATGGTTTTGATGCAGCCAAAGATCAAATGGAGTTGGCAAAAGAGCTGCTAAAGTCTGTTGATGAAAACGTATACAGGGCAGCCAAACAGGCGCTTCGCATTTTGCGCAAGGTGCATTACAGTTGATCGGCTTTACAAGCTTTCAAGGTCTTTTGCATAAGGCAAGGCTTCAATGGCACCATACGATTGGGTAGTGTAGGCGCCAGCTTTATTCGCATATCGAACCATCTCCTTTACGGTTTCTATGTCATCCAAGCAGGTTAAGGGATCTTCTTGTTGTGAAAATTGATACAAGAGGGCTCCAATAAAGGCATCTCCGGCGGCCGTGGTGTCTACAGGTTGTGCTGCGATACTCTCAACATAGCATGTGCTACCGTCAACACTCAGAAAAGCACCTTTTTTCCCCAAGGTAATGCAAATCATACGGGTTCCTAAGCGATGAAAAAATGCCGCCGCCTCTTCATGGGAGGCTTGCTTAGAAATATAGTAGGCCTCCTCTTCGCTGAATTTACAGAGATGTGCCTTTTGGCTAAACTCAAGACATTGCTCCACAAACGATTCGCCGTTAACTTTCCATAAATCTGACCGATAATTCGGATCAAAACTCACCAACTTCGCATAAGAAAGAGCGTCATTCAAATAGTGGTGATAGGTTTCGTTCAGCGATCCTTCAAGAAAGGCTGTAGCTGAACCAAAGTGCACTATAGAATCTTTGAACTGGGCGGCTAATTTTGAATCGTACGTCAATCTTGCATCTGCGCCCCTTGAAAAAAAGAAGTCGCGCTCTCCCTCATCTGATAAGGCTACAAAGGCAAGCGTAGTAAATGCTTTGGTTCGTTGCATAAACGAAACATCTATGTCTTCGGCTTCGAGCGTATGAACTAGAAAGTTACCCATGGGGTCATTTCCTACCGCTCCTGCAAACAGCGCTTTCTGCCCTAAGCGCTGTACTGCGCAGGCAACATTGGCCGGTGCTCCTCCTGCTTTTTTGGTGAAATTTTCGGCTGATTCAATGGCCGCCGAATGGTGTTTCGCTACAAAGTCGATCAGTAGTTCTCCAACGCAAATTACTTGTGACATAGACTAGACATAAGAGTTCCAAAGTACTACTTTTGGGCAAAACTTTTGATTTGGGAAGAACCCTAGTTGTCGGAGACGTTCACTCAGGAAAACGAGCGCTTGAGCAAGCCTTAGAAAGAGCAACTCTAAAGCCCGACGACCACCTGATTTTTCTTGGAGACTACGTTGATGCATGGAGTGAAGCAGCCGAAACGGTTGATTTTTTAATTGCACTTGGGGGCAATGTCAACTGCACCTTTTTAAGAGGTAATCACGACGATTTATGTTTGAATTATCTCACCAAATCAGAAGCTCCTGAGATGTGGTTGTTGCATGGCGGACAACAAACAAAAGACAGTTACGACGCCCAGAGTCAACAGAAAGTCGATCAACACATTGCCTTTCTACAGCGGTTAGAAGACTATTATTTGGACCCAGTAAGCAACCGCTTGTTTTTGCATGCCGGGTTTACCAATCTAAGAGGTGTGCAGCACGAGTATTTTGCTAAGATGTACTACTGGGACCGCACGCTTTGGGAGCTCGCTAGAGTAGTAGAGCAGGCAGAAGCTCAAGAATTGCCTCAACGACTGAACAATTACCACGAAATCTTTATCGGACATACGCCTATCTCAAAGAATGAAGTCGTAACTCCCACACGTGCGGCGAATGTTTGGAATATAGACACCGGAGCGGCATTTAAAGGGGCGGTAAGCGTGCTTGATGTGCAATCGAAAGAATTCTGGCAAAGCGACCCCGTTGAACAGCACTATCCCGGAGAACCCGGTAGAAATTTAGCCCCATAAACCAAAAAACCCTCTCCGGTTAAGAAGAGGGTTTTGACGGGTTTGTTTGGTATCGTCAAGACTGACGAATTGATTCAAACAAAACTAATCTAACACACTAACTAATGTACTTCTAAACCGTGTAGATGCGACATTTTTAGATGCTATAAAAATTAGAAAACACTGTATTGCGCATAATATGTGCCTAATTTTGTGTCATGAGTGAGCCTAAGAGCCTAAAAGAACAATACGACGCTTTGGTGCTGAAGTTGTCTGATCAATTCTCAGATGCCGACCCGCTTGAGCTAGATCAAATACTGTTTATTGTAGGGTTACAAGAGCTCGGGCAGTTACACCGTAAGTTTAGTAAAGACGAAAAGGTTAATGTGATCCATATCGCTATTTGTAGATTGCTCGAACCCTACGGCTACTACGCTTTCTCGCATTACGACGAAGACATGTGGCCGCATTATACTGTCGTTGATGAACTTCCATTTCTAAAGGCGGGAGAACAATCACGGCTCATGAAGGAGGCCTTAGTACACTATTTCGTTGAAAAAGAATACCTCTAATTAGGTGAGCTTAAGCTTTAGCGCCTCAAAAATTTTCTGAGGGTCTTGCTGATTGGCTAAAACTTCATAGACAGCATCAAGTATGGGAGTCTTTAGCTTTCGATCTTGTTTTTTTGCAATGGCATATAAAGGTCGAACTGCAAAAGCTCCTTCAGCCACCATAGACATCGACTGTTTAATTTCGTCTTCGGTCTTGCCCTGTGCCAACAAAAGCCCAAACTGTCTATTTCTACTGTGTTTTGAATAGGCGGTTACCAAAAGGTCTCCTAGATAGGCCGAATGATTGATGTTCCGTTTGATTTTGTGGACTCTCGAAATAAAACGCTTCATCTCTCGAATGGCATTTGAAATCAAAACGCTTTGAAAATTGTCTCCAAAATCTAGGCCATCTGCAATACCCGAAGCGATTGCATAAACGTTTTTCAGTACTGCCGCATATTCAATACCTATGGTGTCAACGGTAAGGTTTACTTTGACGTAGTGATTTGACAGTGCTTGTTGGACGATGAGCGCCCATGGGGTTGCATTAGAGGCCACGGTTAAATAAGACATGTGCTCTAAGGCGATCTCCTCAGCATGTGCTGGGCCAGCGATCACCCCAAAGGTTTCTTCGCTGACATTGCAATGATCGATAAGGTATTCTTGGATGACTTGTCCGGTCTCAGGGACGATTCCCTTAATCGCAGAGAATACTACCTGATCTTTGAGTAAGAACTTTCGATCGTGAAGTAAGCTGTGCACAAAGGCAGAGGGCACCACAAGAAAGACCACTGACACTCCGTCAAGGCTTTCTGAAAGTGAAATACTGGCCCTAACTAGAGCTGTATTTAGGTTGACTCCCTTGAGGTAATTAGGATTCTTGCCTGTGGCGTTAATAGCATTGGCCACGGATTCTTCATGCACATACCACTGCACAGGGTAACCGTTGTCATTGAGAATTTTAGTTAAGGCGGTACCAAAACTTCCACCCCCAATAACGCCAAAGATTGGCTTTGTGGGCATGGGATCTATTAAAGTGTTCTCAAGTACTCGGCAACGGCTTTCGCCTCGTCTTCAGAGAGGTTTTGGTTGTTCATGATCGCATTATTGTGCTCTTTGAGGAGCGCAATGGTAATGGGATCTTTCTTCAACATCTCATCGGTATTCAAGAGTAGATTAAGCACCCATTCAGGACTTCTTCTTTCATATACCCCGCTGAGCGCAGGCCCGATCATGCGCTGATTGGCCATGTGACAGGCAGTACATTTAGAATTGTAAATGCCTTTACCCTGTTCAGACAAAGTGGTATTTAATTCAGGTGAAAAACTGTAAGAACTAATTGGTCCGATACCTTTATTGTTCAAATCAACCGGTACTCCCGCAGATTCGCCTGCGCTTGCTTGAGTTTTGGTTCTCGACATTTCGAAGCCTTTGCTTTCTTCTTTCTTAGGGCTTTCTCCACAGCTGAAAAGCACGACTGATAGGGCGAGTAATAAGGTCTTTTTCATTGAAATCAGATTAGATGTGTAAAGGTAAACTACCCCTTTGGGTAAGGCAAGTTACACTAATGATTTTAACCAATCTAGTCGCTGTTGTTGCGTTTCCATAGCCTCTACAAGTTCAGCTCTTAGCCGGTCAATGAGCTCTTGTGTTGAAGGAACATCGTCAATCGCACTTACGCCATGTCCAGCAGACCATATTGTCTTCCATGCCTTGGCCTCAGAATTCATGTCGAGCCCTGGATCTAATTTGCCCTCTTTTTTGTAGTCTTCTGGCTTTATTCCAGCGGCCTCAAGACTGGCCTCCATAAAGTTGGCAGGGATGCCCGAGACTGCGGCGGTATGAATGATCTTGTCTGAGGTGCTATTTACGATCATCTCTTTGTAATCTTCTTGCGCTCGGCTTTCGGTGGTATTGATAAAACGCGTTCCCATATAGGCCATGTCAGCGCCCATTTGTAAAACACTTGCGATATCTGTTCCGGTGCTGATGGCTCCGGCCACTACAATGGTCTTGTCAAATACCTTTCGCACATCTTTAATGAGCGCCATTGGATTGATGGTTCCGGCATGACCTCCCGCTCCTGCAGACACAAGAATGAGGCCGTCTACCCCGGCCTCTGCTGCCTTCTCGGCATGTCGTTTTTTGACAATATCGTGATACACAAGTCCGCCATAACCGTGAATGGCATCCACTAAAATTGAAATGGCACCTAAAGAGGTAATAACTAATGGGACTTTGTGTTTGACGCAGATTTCTACATCTTTTTGAAGTCGGGTATTGGTCGGATGCACAATGAGATTCACCCCAAAAGGTGCAGCCTTCTTGCCGGTGGTCTTCTCGAATTCCGATAGGGCCTCTTTGATTTCAATCAGCCACTGTTCAAATCTCTCACTTGTTCTTTCATTTAAGGCAGGAAAGGTTCCGACGACTCCGTTTTTACAGCATTCGATTACGAGTTCGGGTCCTGAAACTAAAAACATTGGAGCCGCGATCACGGGCAAGGATGCTCCTTCGAGACCTTTAGGGATGGTATTCATAGCATTTTGAATTTCTTAAAGCTACGAAACTTCTTTGGGTTTAGCCTTTTTACGGGTGGCCATAAATACCCCGGTGAAGACCAAGGTAGCTGCGGCAATTTTGGTAGCTGTAAAGCGATCCTTTCCGGCAATAACTGCGAAAACGATAGCAATGACGGGTTGCACATAAGAGAACACTCCAATGGTCGAAGCTTTTAGTTCACTCATGGCGTAGGCATTGAGTAAAAAGGTCATACAAGTAACGCCGATCACCACAAAGGCTATGGTGCCGTATCCCCAAAGCGGAATACCCGGCCAATCTATTGCCATAAAATCATTCAAAGTTATAGGCGTGTTGAGCAGGAGCGAAAAGGTAAAAATCCATTTGAGGATCGTAAAGGCATTGTATTTCTGCATCAGGTTGCGCACAATGATCAGATAAATACTGTACGAAATGGAGTTTAGCATGATAAGCGCGTTACCCAATGTGGGGTTAGGTGCGTCTGAGCGCACCTCTTGGCCAAGTAGAATGAGGCTTAAGGCACCTAAAAATCCAAGGGCAATCCCTGAGGTTTTTAGTTTCGTCACTTCTTCTTTCAGAAAGATGACAGAAAGGACTAAAGTGGTGATCGGAGTGGTAGTGACAATAAGGGCACTATTAATCGGAGTCGACAATTCTAATCCAGAAAAAAAAGAGAGCATGTTGATACACGCTCCGAATACGGCTGCTAAGAATATGTTTTTGAAATCAGCCCGTTCTATGCGCTCTTTAGGTGCAAACCAGGTTGCGGCCCAGAAAAAAACAAATCCACCTATAACGCGCAGAAAAATAAAAGCGAAAGGACTGAGGTGCTCAGGCATTATACCTTTCGCCACAGTGTGATTCAAACCGTAAATAGTGGTCGCTCCGAGGGCTGCTAACAGCGCAAGTATTCTTTTTCTCATGAATGTAAGGCTGACTTTGCAGCCTCTAAAACCGCTTTTGAATTTCCGATGAAAATCTGGCTATCAGTGACCACAACCGGACGTTTCAAAAAGGTATAATGCTCTAAGATGAGGGACTTGTAGTCGTCTTCGCTGAGTTGTTGTTCTCCCAAATTACGCTGGCGATACAGAATGGCTCTTCGACTAAAGAGTGCCTCGTAGCTCCCTGCGAGTTGTGCCATGTGTTCTAACGCTTCTTTACTGATGCCCTGTGATTTGATCTCAACGAGTTCTGTCTCTTGATCCGGATCAAGTAGCGCTAACGCTTTTTGGCAGGTTTTACACGTTTCAAGGTGGTAAATCTGTTTCATAAGCAGGTGTTAAGGACGTCTACAAAAGTAAGAAAGCCCTAGCGCTCGCGGAGGTAAAAACTTTTGCGAATTTGAAAATTTAAACCCCTTCTCAGATCGGAAATAGCATAATTTTGCATCATAATTCATAATTGTTCAAAAAATGCACTCAGATACCCAAAGCGCGATTGACAACTTCATGCAAGAAGTACGCAATCGAAACGGTCATGAACCCGAGTTCTTACAGGCGGTTCAAGAGGTGGCCGATACCGTGATCCCTTACATTGTGCAACACGATATTTACCATGGCAAGAATATTCTGCTGCGCATGGTTGAGCCTGAACGTTTGATTTCATTTCGCGTAGCCTGGGTTGACGACCGAGGTGAGATTCACGTGAATCGCGGGTATAGAATTCAGATGAATTCTGCGATTGGTCCGTACAAAGGAGGACTGCGCTTTCACCCTACAGTGAATGCCAGCGTGCTTAAGTTTTTAGCATTTGAACAGGTGTTTAAAAACAGTTTGACTACCCTTCCGATGGGAGGCGCAAAAGGCGGATCAGACTTTGACCCTAAAGGAAAGTCTGACGACGAAGTGATGCGTTTCTGTCACGCCTTTATGGCTGAATTGTGCCGACATATCGGTCCAAACACCGACGTTCCGGCCGGGGATATCGGAGTGGGAGCACGAGAGATAGGATACTTATTCGGCGCATACAAAAAGACCAAAAATGAATTTACCGGCGTACTTACCGGTAAAGGATTAAGTTGGGGTGGTTCTCAGATTCGCCCTGAGGCAACAGGATATGGAACGGTTTATTTTGCACAAAGCATGCTTCAAACGAAAGGAGAAAGCATAGAAGGAAAAGAGGTAGTTATCTCCGGTTCTGGAAACGTGGCACAGTTCGCTGCCGAGAAAGTGCTTCAGCTAGGCGGAAAGGTATTGACGCTCTCAGATTCTGGCGGATTTATCTACGATCCGGATGGCATAGATACTGAAAAGCTAGAGTTTGTGAAAGACCTCAAAAACAATAAGCGTGGCCGTATTATGACCTACGTAAAAGAATATCCTAAGGCCTCTTATCTCGAAGGAAAACGCCCTTGGGAGGTGAAATGCCAAATTGCGCTGCCTTGCGCGACTCAAAACGAACTTACGGGTGAAGACGCGGCTCTACTTATCAAAAACGGTGTTATTGCTGTTTCTGAAGGAGCTAACATGCCTTCAACCCCAGAAGCCATACATGCCTTCCACGATCACAAAATACTTTTCGCTCCAGGTAAAGCTTCTAATGCAGGAGGTGTTGCAACCTCAGGACTTGAGATGTCTCAAAATTCGCTGCGCATTAGCTGGACACGAGAAGAAGTAGACGTGAAACTCAAAGGAATTATGGCCGACATTCACGATGCGTGTACGCGATTCGGAATGGAAGAAGACGGATATTGCAATTACGTGAAAGGTGCAAATATTGCTGGATTCGTTAAAGTTGCCGATGCCATGTTAGCCCAAGGAGTGATATAAAGCCTATTGAGCACCCAGACCGTACACACCGACCTCATTGTTCTGAATAGACTCAGGTATGGAGAAACGAGTCTGATTGTGCGCGCCTTTACGAGAGAGCTGGGCCTTCAGTCTTATCTCGTAAAGGGGGTGCTCGGTGCGAAAAAAAAGGGGTTAAGAGCCTCTTATTTTCAGTCGTTGACGCTGCTTAATGCAGTAGTTACTACCTCAAACACCTCCCAGTTGTACACGATCAAAGAGGCTAAGCCTTTGTTGATTGGACAAGGGTATCTTTCTGACGTTGTAAAGTCTAATGTTGCGCTATTTATGGCCGAGGTCATTGCCTCTGTACTCTCTGAGGGTCATCCAGAGCCTGAGCTCTTTGACTTTGCCTTAGATCAGGTTACGCTGCTTGAGAGCGAGAAGCCTCGCTCTGATTTTCTCATTAGATTTTTAATTGGGATCACTCGATTTTTAGGGTGTTATCCTGATCAAGAATATAAGAACGGACAGGTTTTTGACTTGAATGAGGGGACCTTTACTGACCCCTTCTCAGCCTCTCAGGCACTTTCTGTACACGCTTCTGCACGGCTGGCCGTTTATTTAGGCATAGATTTTGATAAAGAAACGCCGCATAATGATGTCAAAGCGATGCGAAAAGAACTTTTAGAAGGTCTATTAGACTATCTATCCGCTCAAATCGCAGGATTTAAATATCCTAAGTCGCTTGAGATCATTCAGTCGATTTTTTAATGAAGAACCTTGTTCTACTTTTTTTAGGCCTATTCAGCCTGTCTGCTGTTGCGCAAAGGGTGGTGGTAAAGGATTCGGTGAGTGGAGATCCGCTTTCAGGCGTGATCATCTATAACGAATCACGCAGTACGTTCACCACTACCGATGGCGCTGGGCGCGCTGAGCTAGATCGCTTTAACCCTAAAGAATTGCTCTTTTTCAGACATATGGGGCATGGCTTGGTTACGCGACTGAAATCTTCCATAAAGCAACGCGAGACCATTTTACTTTCTACTCAATCTGAAGGGCTAGATGAAATAGTCATTTCTGCCTCGAGATTTGCCGATGTCGCACGAAAGATCCCTGTACATATTAGAAAAATTGGATCCCAAGAGATACAACTCTTTCAGCCCCAAACTGCGGCCGATTTATTGCAGCGCTCAGGAGCCGTTTTTGTACAAAAGAGCCAACTCGGAGGAGGAAGTCCAATGATTCGCGGATTTGCGACAAATCGCGTGCTTATTACCGTAGATGGAATCCGCATGAATAATGCCATCTTTAGAGGCGGAAACATCCAAAATGTAATTTCTATAGATCCGTTTGCACTTGATCGTGCAGAGGTATTGTACGGACCAGGGACCGTTATTTCAGGTAGCGATGCGATTGGAGGAGTGATGAATTTTTATACCAGAACTCTTGAAGCGCCTGAATTGACCGATAAAACGTTGCATCAAACAGATTACGCGTTACGCGCGGCTACCGCCTCTTCAGAACGTACCGTTCATGTCTCTCACAAAGTAGTGAGCCCTAAGATATCGGGCTTAATTAGCGTTTCACGTATGTCACTCGGAGATTTGCAGATGGGAAAAAATGGGCCAGAAGAATACCTCCGCACTTTTTATGTTAACACGACCTCGGCCGGTGATCAGGTTGTCGAAAATCCAAATCCAAGACGCCAGGTTTCAAGCGGCTTTGACTCGTACCATTTTTTGGCGAAAGCAAAACACCGAATTAATGCTACCCTTGATCAACAAGTGGGCGTCTTTTACAACACTACCTCTGACTTTGCGCGATACGATCGCTTGATTCAAACTCGAGATGGATTACCGAGGGCGGCAGAATGGTATTACGGTCCTCAGCAATGGTTCATGACCTATTATAAGCTCAATCATGAGGCCGAGAAATCAAGACATCAATTGAGTTCGGCCTATCAGCGTTTCAATGAATCGCGATTCGACAGAGGATTTCAGCACCCCTTTCTGAATGAAGCCTCAGAAACGGTAGACGTGATCAATCTCTCTCTAGATGGCGAGCGTATTTTTTCTGAGAAAAGTCTAGTGCGTTATGGGGTCGCGCTAGATTTAAATCGCATCGGTTCTAATGCAGCCAGGCTTGATCCAGAAAGCGACATCCGAACACCTATTGTTTCACGTTATCCGGATGGAGCTGAGTGGAATGCAGCAGCAGCCTATTTTGCACTTCAACACGAACTTTCAAAACGCCTTGTGTTTAATGGTGGAATGCGTCTGAATCATATTCAGAGCTCCATAGATTTTTCTAAGCATCCATTTACCGAGATATTCGGCCTACAAGAGACCGACGTATCAGCGCTTACCTATTCAGCAGGACTGAATTACGATCACAGCAGAGAATGGCACTTTAGGTTGAACGCCTCATCTGCCTTTCGCGCACCTAATATTGACGACCTCGCCAAGGTGTTTGATTCTGAACCCGGAAGCGTGGTGGTGCCTAATCCAAACCTAGACCCTGAAAAGGCTTTCTCTACTGAGTTAGGGATACGCAGAAGATGGAAGCGCAGGCTATGGCTTGACACTAGTTTTTTTCACTCTGTTTTAAATGACGCTCTTATCCGCAGACCTTTTACCTATAGAGGGGCTTCCACTATTGATTATCGCGGTGCATTGAGTGAGGTACTTGCTTTACAAAACGGTTCTAATGCCCGCGTTTATGGAGCAGAAATCTCGCTCTACAGTGCAATTAGCCGTCAGTTTTCAGCATGGGCTTTGGCCAATTTTACCCGTGGGACTGAAACCGATGAGCAAGGGGTAGAATCGAATATGAGGCATGTACCTCCCTTTTTTGGAAGGTTTCAGATGCGCTACTTGAACGGAAAGTTTAGTGCTGTGGCGGGAATGGATATGAATGGCGCCATACCGTACGATAGACTGGCCCTTTCTGAGCGCTCAAAATCATTTATGTACGCCTCGGACGCAAACGGAAACCCTTATAGTCCGTCTTGGCAAACACTGAGTCTTAGATTCAATTATGAGCTGCGCAAATGGCAGGCTTTTATGGCACTTGAAAACATCACTAATCAGCGTTATCGCCCTTATTCTTCAGGAATAGCTGGCCCGGGTAGGCAGCTTGTTCTAGGCGTTCAAACTCGTCGTTAGGCAGGGTTTGAATTGGCGCTCAAATGCTTACTTTTGCTTCTTCTAAAATGAAGCGGTCAAGGTGAGCAGTAATTTTAACGAATACAAGCAGTTAGACCTACCAAGGGTAGCCGAAGAAATTCTCGACTTCTGGAAGAAAGAAGGTGTCTTTGAGAAAAGTGTAAGTACGCGATCTGAAAACCCTTCTTTTGTCTTTTACGAAGGCCCACCTTCAGCCAATGGGATGCCAGGAATTCACCACGTCATGGCACGTACGCTCAAGGATATCTTTCCGCGTTACAAGACGATGAAAGGCTTTAAGGTGAGTCGTAAAGCCGGATGGGATACTCACGGACTTCCGATAGAGCTTGGTGTCGAAAAAGAATTGGGAATCACCAAAGAAGACATCGGAAAAACCATCTCTGTAGAGGAGTACAATAAGGCCTGCCGTGAGGCGGTCATGAAGTACACCGGAGTTTGGAATGCGCTGACCGAAAAAATGGGATACTGGGTCGACATGAACGACCCTTATGTGACCTACACCTCAAAATATATGGAGTCTGTTTGGTGGTTGCTCAAACAGATCTACGATAAGGGGCTATTGTACAAGGGGTATACCATTCAACCTTATTCGCCAATGGCCGGAACAGGTTTGAGTTCTCACGAGCTCAACCAACCCGGAACCTATCAAGACGTAACCGACACTACGATTACCGCTCAGTTTAAGGCCATTCATGCCAGTCTACCAGAGGCATTTAGCCAGGCGTATTCAGGCCCAATATACTTCTTGGCCTGGACGACTACACCCTGGACTTTGCCATCTAACACGGCACTAACAGTAGGCCCATCGATCACTTACGAGCTGATAGAAACTTTCAACCAATACACCTTTGAACCCGTCGCGGTGGTCATCGCTAAAGACTTGGTTGGCGCACAGTTCGGTTCAAAATATGCTGAAGCCGAAGCCTCTGAAAGCCCACTTGCCGTTGACCCTTCGTCAAAGACGATTCCGTTTAGAAGATTGGCTAGTGTGTCGGGTAAAGAATTGTTAGGTGCGCGCTACGAGCAGCTTCTAGATTTTGTGCAACCCATTGATCAACCAGAGGATGCCTTTCGCGTTATCCTTGGAGATTTTGTAACGACAGAGGATGGAACCGGAATTGTGCACACTGCTCCAACCTTCGGAGCCGACGATGCATTAGCCGCAAAACAAGCCCATCCGCCTGTTCCACCGATGCTCATTTTAGATGAAAATGGCGTAAAAGTTCCGCTTGTAGATCTGCAAGGACGCTTTAGAAAAGAGGTGGGCCCTTACGGCGGCAAGTTCGTCAAGAACGCCTATTATTCAGAAGGAGAGGCGCCCGAGAAATCGGTAGACGTAGAAATTGCCATTCAGCTGAAAACAGAGAATAAGGCCTTTAAGGTCGAGAAATACGTCCACTCTTATCCAAACTGTTGGAGAACCGACAAACCCGTGTTGTATTATCCGCTCGACTCTTGGTTTGTGAAGATGACTGAGGTCAAAGAGCGCATGGCTGAATTGAATACCCAGATCAATTGGAAACCCAAGTCTACAGGTGAAGGAAGATTCGGAAATTGGCTAGCCAACGCTAATGACTGGAACCTTTCGCGATCACGCTATTGGGGGATTCCGCTCCCTATATGGAGAACCGAAGATGCATCAGAAGAGCGTATTATAGGTTCGGTAGCCGAGTTGAAGAGCGCGATTGAAGAGGCGATTGAAGCAGGAGTGATGCAATCGAATCCGTTCGAGAACTTCGATCCCAATGACATGAGTGAAGCTAACTACGATCAGATCGATTTGCACAAGCATGTCGTTGATACTATCGTCCTCGTTTCACCTTCAGGCAAGCCGATGCATCGTGAGTCTGATTTGATCGACGTTTGGTTCGATAGCGGATCTATGCCTTATGCGCAATGGCACTATCCTTTTGAAAACAAAGACCTGATTGACCAAGGCACTTCTTTTCCGGCAGATTTTATTGCCGAAGGCGTCGACCAAACACGCGGATGGTTCTACACCCTACACGCAATCGGAACACTAGTTTTTGACAGCATTGCCTATAAGGCGGTGATTTCGAATGGATTGGTCCTTGACAAAGAGGGTAAAAAAATGTCAAAGCGACTGGGCAATGCCATTGACCCTTTTGAAACTTTGGATGAATATGGGGCGGATGCCACACGCTGGTACATGATTTCAAACGCAAACCCTTGGGACAATCTCAAGTTCGACCTTGAGGGTGTTGCCGAGGTGAGACGTAAGTTTTTCGGCACCTTATACAACACCTATTCCTTCTTTGCTCTTTACGCCAATATTGATGGGTTTTCGACAAAAGAAGAGGAGGTCCCGCTAGAAGACCGCACAGAGCTTGACCGATGGATTCTCTCTGAATTGAATACTCTGATCGATCAAGTTTCCAAGGCTTATGACGACTACGATGCGACAAAGGCCACACGCCTTATCTCGTATTTTGTGCAAGAAAACTTAAGCAACTGGTATGTGCGACTAGGTCGCAGAAGGTTCTGGAAGGGGTCTTTCGGAAAAGACAAGCTCGCGGCCTATCAGACGCTATACCATTGCTTGCTTCAAACCGCTAAGCTCATCGCGCCGGTAGCGCCTTTCTTTGCAGAGCGCTTATACAAAGACCTCGCACAGAAAGATGTTTCAAAATTGAGTGTTCACCTCGAGGATTTCCCGGTAGGTGAAGACCGTTTTAGCGAACCTGAATTAGAATCAAAGATGCAGCTCGCTCAAAAGTTGACTTCTTTGGCGCTTTCGCTGAGACAAAAAGAGAAGATCAAGGTGCGTCAACCGCTTCAGCGTATGATGATTCCGCTCGATAGCAGCACGGTGACCCGAGCCGCAGTAGAGCCTATTCTCAACCTTCTCGCCTCAGAGGTAAATGTAAAAGAGGTAGCACTATTAGAAGATGCAAGTTCGGTGATCGTAAAAGAGATCAAACCCAACTTTAAAACTTTAGGTCCTAAATACAAGCCTCAAATGAAGGCGATTGCAGCGGCGATCGCGCAAATGAGTGCTGATGATATTGCTCAAATCGAGCGTGAAGGAATGTTTAACATCACAATAGACGGTCAGACCATATCACTCGAACTTGACGATGTCTTAATTACCAACAAGGATATCGAAGGCTGGCTCGTAGCTTCGTCTGGAAGCTACACGGTGGCCCTTGATGTAAGCTTAAGTGAAAACCTTGTAAATGAGGGTATTGCAAGAGAATTGGTCAATCGCATACAAAATTTCCGAAAAGACAGCGGACTTGAGGTAACCGATAAAATTTTGCTTAATATTGAAGGCGATGAAGGTATTCAAAAAGCGGTTGAACAAAACCGCGAGTACCTAATGAATGAAACGCTCTGCGAACACCTAGAATTAAAAGAAACTTTTGAGCCTAGCATTGAGGTCGCATTTGATTCTTATCAAGCGAAGCTCTCCTTAAAAAAGCTATAGTTATGTCTGAAATTGTACGTTATTCTGATGCCGACTTAAAAGAATTTAAGACACTTATTGAAGAAAAGATCCTCAAGGCACAACAACACCTAGACTTGCTTAAGAGCGCCTACATGAATGACGGAAACAACGGTACAGACGACACCTCTCCGACATTCAAGGCATTTGAAGAAGGCTCTGAAACCATGAGCAAAGAGGCCAACACTCAATTGGCATTACGTCAAGAAAAATTTATCCGTGACCTAAAGAGCGCTCTTGTGCGTATCGAAAACAAGACCTACGGAGTCTGCAGAGTGACGGGTAAATTAATCTCTAAAGAGCGCTTAAAACTCGTTCCTCACGCTACCTTGAGCATAGAGGCGAAGAAGATGCAGAAATAGTGTCTAGAGCTATACTTTGGTGTATACTATGCGTGGGTTTGGCGGCCCATGGTCAGGTCCAATGGAACAAAACCTTATCTGATCTTGAATTACGCGGTATCACCATCGACATGCGTTTCATCCAAGGACTGCAGCTCTCTACACATGCTTCAAAAGATGTGTTGCTCAACACCAAGAGTGAAGGGGAATACCAGATGCAATATGTGGTAGTCACCCAACAAGAAGACCAGTGGCTTACTGTTTATCCGCAACGTGTACCCGCATTTAATTCCCTTAACGATAAGTTGAGTGCGCACAAGGTGATTGCAATGACCCTTGAGATGCGCATACCTGAAGCTGTTCTTGTGGAGATTGAAGCCCGACAAGGAAAGTTAGAGGTGAGCGGATTGTACCGCGAATTAAATGTACAGTTAGATGAAGGCAGTTTAGTCCTATCGCATAGAGCTGAACAAAGCACCATAAAAACAAAGACGGCTGCAGTGCACCTCAATGTACCTTCAGGTCATTTGGATTCTCATTTAGAAAAAGGACAGATCTTTGGGGCTATAAAACCAAATGATAATTACCGCTATACAGTGAGCAGTCAGTCAGGGTCTCTTTACCTAAACCAATTGTAGCATGTCTTTAAAAAAGTCGTATTTCTTAGCATTTCTCATTTTACTCATCGATCAATGGTCTAAGATTTATGTGAAAACACACTTTCGCTATCAAGAACAGGTTGAGGTTTTCTCATGGTTTAAGCTCCTATTTATTGAGAATCGTGGTGCGGCTTGGGGGACACAACTCAGTGATTTTTTGCCGATTTCTGACGCCAACGCGAAGCTTATTCTCACCCTTTTTCGAATCGTTGCCATTATCGGAATAGGTATTTGGATGTACCGCTCTTCAAAGCCAAGGGGGCATTCTACGCTACTAAGCGTTTCCATTGCTCTCATTTTTGCTGGAGCTCTAGGCAATCTCATCGATTCTATTTTTTACGGCCAACTGTTTACAGAAAGCACGCCTTATAGAATTGCAGAAATGGCTTGGAATACCCCTAAGGAAGGTTACGAGCGCTTTTTTTTCGGACGAGTGGTCGACCTCTTTTACTTTCCCTTAATCGATACGGTATGGCCTGAATGGGTTCCAGGATTAGGAGGCAAGTCATTCCGGTTTTTTGAACCGGTCTTTAATGTCGCAGATAGTGCGATCAGTTTGGGAGTTTTTATCCTACTCGTTTTTAATAAGAGGATCTTTAAGGCGTAAAGCGGTACACCCTTTCAGGAGTAACCGCCATATGCAATGGGATGTCATGGGCTGCAGGTTCGAGTTCATGTTCAAGCACATCGAGCAGGCTCAAACCTATGAAAAGAGCGTCAGATTTGGTTTTAGAGAGAAACCGATCGTAATAGCCTTTACCGTATCCTAAACGATTTCCGTTTCGATCAAAGCACAATAGGGGCACAAAAACGACGTCTATCTGCTCTTCTGAAATCGTCTTACCATTAAGGGGTTCTGGAACTCCAAAACGTTGAATTGCAATCGCGGTGCTTTCCTCTAAAACAATATGGTCTAGCTGATTGTTTTCAGCCATTTTCGGAACGATAATGGTCTTGTCTTTGCCTTGAAGAAGAGTAATCAAAGGCTCTGTTTGAACTTCTTTTTGATGTGCTATACTCAAGAAAGTGTGGTACACTTCGTGCGCCCAGATGTCGAGTCTAAGAAGCTGATTGGTGATCTTAAGACTTTGCTCTTGGACGTATTCTGAAGTTAAGGCCTTGCGTTTTTCAAGGGCCTCGGCTCGAAGTTCTTGCTTGTTCACGATTTAAAGCTATCTCAAAATTTTGAAATCAATGGCTACTTTTACATCATGTCTGAACGCAAGTCTTCTGCTCCTCTGGCTATTCAAGTGGCCTCTTTACCCAATACACCAGGGGTCTACCAGTTTTTTGACGACAAAGAAGCGCTGTTGTATGTCGGTAAAGCTAAAGACTTAAAAAAACGTGTCTCTTCTTACTTTTCTAAACATCACGAATACGGAAAGACTCGAGTGATGGTTTCAAAAATCGCCTCGATTCAGCACATTGTGGTCGCCACAGAGTCAGACGCATTACTGCTAGAGAACTCGATGATCAAGCAGCATCAACCTCGATATAACGTGCTGCTGAAAGACGATAAGACGTATCCGTATATCTGCATCAAGAACGAGGCTTTTCCTCGTGTATTTGCAACAAGAAGGCGGATTAACGACGGCTCTAAGTACTTCGGGCCTTACACCTCAATGAAGACCGTGAAGACCCTGTTAGAGCTCATCCGTTCGGTGTATCCGCTCAGAAGTTGTAATTACGATTTAAGCGAAGAGAAGGTGCAAGCCAAAAAGTACAAGCTGTGTTTAGAATACCATATTGGCAATTGCGGAGGGCCCTGTCAAGCCTTACAGTCAGAAAAATCCTATGACGACCAGATTGACGCGATTGAAGGGATTATAAAGGGAAACATTCGTCCCTCTTTGCAAGTGCTTGAGAAAGGGATGCAGGATTACGCCGCTGCACTTGAATTTGAAAAAGCGCAAGCCGTAAAAGAGAAAATACGCATATTGAAGGCCTATCAAGCAAAGTCGACCGTTGTGAATCCTAAGATCACAGCAGTGGATGTGTTTACCATACTCGACGATGTCCAGCACGCCTATGTGAATTATCTGCAGGTACAAGAGGGCGCCGTTGTAATGTCGAACACTTTCGAGTTTAAGAAAAAGCTCGACGAGAGCCAAGAAGATCTACTGAGCCTAGCGATCGTAGAACTGAGAGCGCGCTATAACGCTCAATCGAAGACACTATTCTTGCCGTTTGCTGTTTCTGTTTCTGCTGAGTTAAAGGTTGAAGTTCCCAAGCTAGGAGATAAGAAAAGCCTGGTAGATCTGTCATTGCGCAATGCCAAATTTTACCGGCAAGACCGCCTAAAGCAAATGAAGGTGGTTGATCCAGACCGTCATGCGAACCGTATTTTAGAACAGGCGAAAGTTGACCTTCGACTCAATGAACTTCCGGTCCATATCGAATGCTTTGACAATTCGAATATCCAAGGGACAAATCCGGCCTCAGCATGCGTGGTATTTAAAAATGCGAAACCCTCAAAGGCTGATTACCGCAAGTTTACCATTAAGACGGTTAAGGGACCTAACGATTTTGCGAGTATGGAAGAGGTGGTCTACAGGCGTTACCGAAGACTTCTAGAAGAAGGCGAAAATCTTCCACAATTGATCGTTATTGACGGCGGTAAAGGGCAGCTATCGTCGGCCTTAAAGTCACTAGAAATTTTAGGATTGCGCGGAAAGATTGCCATTATAGGTATTGCAAAGCGTCTCGAGGAAATCTACTTTCCCGGAGACAGTGTTCCGCTCTACTTAGATAAGCGGTCTGAAACCCTAAAGCTTATCCAACAGCTTCGCAATGAGGCACACCGTTTTTCGCTAAAGTTTCATCGTCAAAAGAGAAGCGCTACAGCCATTCAAAGTGAGTTAGAACAAGTGCCAGGGATAGGAACCAAAACTGCCGACAAATTGTTGCGACACTTTAAAAGTGTTTCGAAGATTAAAAATGCTCCTCTCGAAGCGTTGCTATCTGCTGTAAGCCCTTCTCAAGCACAGGCGATACGATCATTCTTTGACGCTCAAAAGTAGGCAGTAAAAGATTTGATTATCAATCACTTCAAAGGTTAAATAACGTTAAAATTTAACGTTTTGGGGACGCCTTTTTGTAACTTTCTACAAGAATCTCAAAAGTGGTCGATACCAAGCTATCTTTTGTTTTTTCATGATTTAAAGTTTGGTTGGTTAGTAAGAAAAGCCCCGGCAGCCTGTCTGGGCTTTTTTTAATGCTAAATTTGCAGAAAAATAGAGCCATAATGCGCTACTTTTTAGTTTTACTCCTCTCGGCTTCTCTATTCTCTTTTGGGTATGCACAAGAGAAAGACCCTCATCAAACCTTTCAGTCAGGTGAGTGGTTGAAGTACCGCCTCCACTATGGATTTCTAAATGCGAGCTATGCTACTCTTTCGGTAAAGGACACGGTTTTCGAGGGGCAGCCAGCCTATCATGCTGTTGGAGAAGGTCGTACGACCGGATTTGCCTCTATCTTCTTCAAGGTTGAAGACGTCTATCAAAGCATTTTCTCAGTGGAGCCTATCCGTCCAATGTATTTTATAAGAGACATCGACGAAGGCGGATATACCAAAAACATTGACATCGATTTCGATTTCAACAAAGAAGCTGCATTGATCAGAAACAAGAAGAAAGACAGTTCTTTTAGTATTCCGATTCATCGAAAGATTCAAGACATCCTCTCGGCCACCTATTACTTGCGAGAGAGTTTTGACAAAGAGAACACGGCCGTTGGAGAAGAGGTGGCCTTAGACATGCTCTTTGATGACGACGGTATTTACGATTTCAAGTTGCTATATCTGGGCGAGGAGGTTGTTAAAACGGCCTTCGGCAAAGTCAAATGCCTTGCCTTTCGACCTATGGTAAAATCAGGGCGAATTTTTCGCGCCGAAGAATCTTTAACCCTTTGGGTGAGTGATGACGCCAATCGTGTTCCCATAAGAATCAAAGCCGACCTGCGATTTGGATCAATCAAGGCAGATCTAGATGCCTTTAAGGGGCTCAAGCACTCCTTTATGGTCTTAGGAGATTAATTCTAAAGTACCACAAGTTGACAGCTGACGGTAAATGCTCGAATTTTGTAAAATGTCTAGACCGTATTTTTTACTTGTAGTTTTAGTCGGATTACTCTTTTCATGTGGATCAGCTGAAGAGACAGATAGCACATCAGCGGGAGAGGTTGAAATGCCTGTTGATATGCAATTTGGGTTTGACATGATTTCTTATGAAGTAGAGTACGATACGATTCGCAGAGGAGATACCTTCGGAAAGATCATGCTCAGTCGAGATGCCGATTACCAAAAGGTAGATCAAGCGGCTCGAGCTTCACGCGCTTCTTTTGACCTGCGAAAAATCCAGGTCGGAAAACCGTATCGTATCCTCAGAACTTGTGACGATGAGCAACGACCAATAGTCTTCATATACGAAAACGATTTTCTTAACTACACTGTCGCAGACTTGCGAGATGAGGTCAAGGTATATGAAGAAAAACACCCTTATGATTTGGTAGAGCGCCAGCTTTCAGGGGTGATTGAGGGGTCATTGTACGAAACCTTGCAGCGTCAAGGAATCGATCAAAACCTAAGTCAAGAATTGGCCAATATCTACGCATGGAACATTGATTTTTTCAGACTATACGAAGGAGACAAGTTTAAGGTTATCGCTCACGAACGCAGGCTTCGCGATGGAACTATGGCGGGTATAAAGTCGATCAAGGCCGCGGTGTTTGAGCACCAAGGAGAAACCTATTACGCCTTTGCAGCAAACATTAATGAGAAGACACTTCAGACCGAATACTACGATGAAGAAGGAGAAAGTTTAAGAAGAACCTTTCTAAAGGCCCCTTTAAAATTCAATGCTTACCGCATTTCTTCACGCTACAACTTACAGCGTAAGATTGCCTTTTACGGCAATCGCACAAGAGCCCACAAAGGAACCGATTATGCGGCGCCAGTGGGCACACCCATCATTGCCACGGCAGACGGAGAGGTCATTGAAGCAACACGCAGAGGAGGTAATGGGATTTATGCCAAGATTCGTCACAACGGTACTTACACCACACAATATTTACACATGCGCGCTTTAAATGTCAAAAAAGGTCAGCGTGTAAAACAAGGAGATATCATAGGTTGGATTGGAATGACCGGCAACACATCAGGCCCTCACGTTTGCTATCGCTTTTGGAAAAATGGGAGACAGGTTGACCCGTTAAAAGAAAAACTCCCTGCGGCTGCCCCTATTGCCAAGGCTTTTGCTAAGGATTATTTCGACTACATCAAATTGCCCTACGAACAATTGGCATGTATTCCATACCCTGGTGAAAATGACTTAAATTCATGGCCTCAAATTTCGATCAAAGACGATAATGCCCTTACCTCAAAATAATCCAGAGCAAAGCCCTAGTTGGGAAAAGCTCAAGACGCTCGCGAACACCCTACATGCTACAACCCTTACTGAACTCTTTAAAAACGATGCTAACCGCACGTCGAAGATGAGTCTCGAATGGAAGGACTTCTATGTAGACTTCTCAAAAAACCTGATTACTGATGAGGCTTGGAATGCCCTTTATGATTTGGCAGCATACGCTGATTTCGATGCGGCAAAAAAAGCCTACTTCAGTGGAGACTTGATTAATGAAACCGAAGGAAGAGCTGTTCTTCACACGGCCTTACGAGCTGCTCATAGCAGTGCTAAGGTCAATGGAGAAGAGGTGAACCAAGAGGTGGCTGATGTCAAGCGTCGCATTCAAGACTTATCAGAGGCTGTCATTTCTGGAGCAAAAAAAGGGCATACCAATAAACCCTTTACAGACATTGTAAACATAGGAATCGGTGGATCGGACTTAGGTCCAGTAATGGTAACCGAAGCCCTTGCTCACTATAAGAATCACCTGAAGGTGCATTTCATGAGCAATGTCGATCCAGATCATAGCGCTGAGGTTTTGAAAGGATTAAATCCTGAAACTACTTTGTTTTTAGTGGTTTCAAAGTCCTTTGGAACCCAAGAAACCTTAATGAATGCCCAAACCGTTCGACGTTGGTTTGTCGAAAAGGCTTCTGAAGAGGCGATAGCCGCACACTTTGCTGCAGTCTCAACAAATCTTACTCAAACCTCAAGCTTTGGGATTTCTGATGACATGGTGTTTCCGATGGCAGATTGGGTCGGAGGGAGATTCTCGTTGTGGAGCGCTGTAGGCCTGTCGATTGCATTAAGTATAGGCTATGAACATTTTGAGGCCTTGCTCGCAGGAGCAGCAGCTATGGATCAGCACTTTGCAGAGGCCCCAGTGGCAGAGAACCTTCCGGTGAAAATGGCGCTGCTTGGAATATGGTATACCAATTTTATGCAGGCTGAAACAGAGGCAGTAATCCCCTACACTCAATACCTGCATCGTTTTTCAGCCTATCTGCAACAGGCTTCTATGGAGAGTAACGGAAAATCGACTTCACGTTCTGGAGAGGCTGTATCGTATCAAACGGGTTCTATCGTTTGGGGAGAGCCAGGGACAAATTCGCAACACGCCTTTTTTCAATTGATTCATCAAGGAACCAAACTTATCCCTTGTGATTTTATAGGTTTTAGAACCTCTCTCAATGAAAATCAACCCCACCAAGACGCCCTAATGGCAAACTTCTTTGCTCAAACTGAGGCACTCATGAAAGGAAAGACGATTGATGAGGTAACTGCCGAATTCGTAGAAAAAGGGGTTGATCTAAAGTCAGTAGAGCACATTATCCCTCATAAGGTGTTTGCAGGAAATAAGCCTACCACCACCTTCTTAATTGAATCCCTAACGCCTTATAATCTCGGGGCACTTATCAGCGCCTATGAGCATAAGATATTTGTTCAAGGCGTTATTTGGAATGTGTTTAGCTACGATCAATGGGGCGTAGAGCTCGGGAAGCAGCTGGCCAACCGCATACTCGGTGAGTGGCAAAACGGAACCTCTGCTGAACACGATCAGTCGACCCAAGCCTTGTTGAAGCGTTACAAAAATTGACTAAATTCAAAGAACTAAATCACCTTAACCTATGAATACCATTATCTCTCTACACTCTTATGTTGCTTTTCTAGCCTTGAGCGTTGTGCTATTAGCATTCGTCAATGCGCTTAACGGATTTCTTACGGGTCGCGAATTCATAGACTCTAGAGACCGTAAACTTTCTCTAGCTGGTGTTGCTTTCTTTCACTTGCAATTTCTAATTGGGGTGGTAGTTTACTTTACTTCAGCCAAAGGATTTCATGCGATTGCTGAATTGGGTATAGGGGGATTAAACGCTGCTGCGCGATTGACGGCGCTCGAACACCCAGTAACCAACATTATTGCTGTAGCTCTAGTTACAGTGGGGTGGTCGCGTCATAAAAAGACGTCTGACAATAAGGCCAAGTTCAAGAGCATTGCGCTCTTCTACGGCATAGGACTACTCATGATCCTCAGTCGTATTCCTTGGGGACAGTGGTCTTAAGCAGAGCGATCACCGGAAAGTGATCACTGTATCCTCCGCTGTATTGAGTTCCGACATAGGTTCTTAACGGATAGTTTTTATACCTCCCATTTTTCTGAGTTAAAAAGGGCCGTTTAAATACCCCTGCCCCCATGAGTTGTAGGGCACCCTCTGTCTTGAAGTTAGGAGTAAAGATGAGCTGGTCAAAGAGGTGCCAGCGATCTCGGTGCGCAATACTTCCGACTCCTTTTTGATGCAAAGCCTCCATGGGGTTGTATAAGCCTTCGAATTTTACCGTTTCTTTTACCAAACGTCGTACTGACCGGTCAGTGGGATCATCGTTGAGGTCACCCATCAGTACAATCTGTGCCTCAGGATTTTTGGCTCTAATAGAATCAATAATTCTTCTACTGTAATAACTAGCAGTTGACCGAAAGTGTTCGGATCTCTTTTGACCGCCACTTCTTGAAGGCCAATGTGCAACAATAAAGTGTACTTTAACTTGGGTCAGCCATCCGCTTACCACCAACAGGTCACGGGTGTATTTAGGCGTATCGTCTGACAAAAATAGTTTCACCTTTTTGCGCTCAAAATGCGTGGGGAGAAAGCGTTTCGCGTTGTAGAGTAGCGCCACATCTATACCTCTTAAGTCAGGACTTTCAAAATGAACAAAGCGACAATTTTGGCTCGGATCAAACCGCTTGCATAGCTGGTCGATAAGGGCTGCATTCTCCACTTCACATACTCCAAGCACGCTCCATTCATAAGGATCTACCGCTTTATTGATGCTGTCTATGACACTGTGTAGCTTTTTTATTTTTTGCTTCATTCGATCTGTTGTCCAACGGTATCTGCCATGAGGTGTGCGGTCTTCGTCTTCAACCCCAACATTAGAAACGGTATCAAACAGATTCTCGAGATTATAAAAGCCGACCCAACTTTGCTGGGCGGCATAGAGTTGAAAGTTGAGGACTATCAAAAGACAGCCACAAAGACGTTTAAGCATAAGACAAAACTATTTCTGCAGTCTGCAAGAGTCTTGCAGGTTCGGCCTATAGTTTGGTCCTGTGAAAAGGATAGAGATAGTATTTTTTGTTTTAGTCCTAGGTATGGGTTCTCTATTGTACGCGCAAGAAGAGGATGAGGTTGAATTATTGTTTACAGATGAATACGCCCGTGTTCTTCACGCCGCTCAAACCCCATTTGAGCGAAGTGCACAATTTGATTGGTCACTAGGATGGTTTCGTTACAGAGGGCTTTCTCCAGAGCACAAGGCTTACTTTATCAATAACGCGAAGGTGAATTCATTGATAGATCGAAGGATCGATTGGAACCGTTGGGGCGGATTAAACGATGTTACGCGCTATCCCGAACAAGCTCTAGTGGCGACTCCTTCACTACATCCGGCTCAAGTGGGTGGGATGCAAAGAATAGAAACGAACGCCTCTAAACAGCGATCGCCGCTCAGATTGACACTATCCTCAGCTAACCGCTCCTACAGGCAAAGAATAATGGCGACGGTTTTATTAGACCTGAAGGCCTACACGCTCATGGCTAGCGGGTCATGGCGTTCTGCTGCTACGGGGTATTACGATAACAGTCCTTATCAAAGCCGTTCGGGCTTTCTGCAACTCTCAAAGACCTCTGATAAAGGGTCATTTCGGGCGTTGGCGATGACTACCAATACCTCAAGGGTGAGTCCCGAGGCCCACACCGAAGAGGTCTGGAGCTTGACCAATGGCGCATTCAATGGCTCGTGGGGATATGAGGGTCAAAAAATATCTCCGCTAAAGCCGAGAGTGCACAAGCATCAATTTTATCAAATAGAACTGGGCAAAGCTTTAAAGCAACATGATTTTTCTGCAGGTCTTTTTATGTATACCTCTAGTCTTGACAAGCACAATTTGAGTTATCAGATGGCTCCTAGTCCTTTTATGACTTATTACCGCTATTTGCCTTCTTACTACCGCACATCTCCCTTTTTAGAGGCGCGTCTCATACAGCAGCACGGACTTTATGACGGAATTGACTTAGAGCGCTTAAGAACTGCAAATACCAATAGCACTTATGCCCGCTATGCTTTGATAGCTGATGTAAAGCAAAACAACCAAGCGGGATTGCAATTTAGTTTCAGCCATCAAGATGCCGCCCGAAACTATGGGGTATGGATGCAATTCACCAAAGAGAGAGCTAATTTTTTTCAGCGCGTCGAAGACGTATTAGACGGCTCGTATGTACTCAATAGAGACTTATACGCCCAATTGAATCTCGACCTAAGGTCTAGGTCAGAGAAGAAGAAGGGTGATCGTATGACTTACGATTACGCCCTTTCAGCGGCAGCTTTTGAATCGGCATTGTTTTACGCTAAAGAGATGAAGCGTCAACGCTTCGATGCTCAACTATTCATTCGCAACCACTCTGCTAGTCGTCTTAGGCTCGCCGTTCACGAGCTTTATATGCATGAGCCCAATGAGTCACCTGCACCCGCGTCATGGGACGCTTCTTTTACAGCTCGTGCCTCATATTTTCCTAGCGGTTCGACAGAATGGAGGTTCAGGACCTATTTAGGGAGGCTTCATCAATCCCCTGAGTCTTTCTATGTAAATACGCGCTATAGTCAGTACAGCGATCGTCCTCTAGCAGATTCTTTTATGGATATTGGGGTTACCTACTTCTATAAAAGGCCTGGCCTGTTATTCAGGGTCCAGACCTCGTATCTCAATCACGTTGATGGGGTATCCAACACTTACTTTTATGCTGAAACGGGTGAGTGGCAAGATTTGGTGACCCAGCGCCTTAGGGGATTAAGAAGGCGTTCATTAGAATGGGTAACTTCATTGCAGCTCGATCTCAGTAGCGAAATTACGCTAGAGGGGGTCGGGTATATCCTAGTGGGAAGTCAGAGCACTCCAGAAGAGGCCCATCTTTATAGAGATCCTGAGAATGCCTCAGGCAGACTACAGTCTCATCGACTAGAGCTCGATCCTAAATTAACCTATGCATTAGACGGCGGTCCAAATAGAGCGGTTAGTCTTGGACTTTCGTACAAGAGTCCGCGTTATTGGAACGTTACACTTAAATCGAATTACCTCTCACATGCCTTTTTGGGGGTATCATGGCCCCAACAAGATTTAGAGTTTGGCAAACAATTAGTTCACTATGGTCTGAGACCTCCCGATCAAGAGCAGCTCAAAGGGTTGTTTTATATCAATCTACTGCTTTCAAAGTCATGGAGAATGGCTAAGGGATATCTGCAGTTGTTTGCATCGATCTCGAATGTGAGCAATACGATTCAGCCTATTGCCGGGTTTGCCTCTTCTCGATTAATAGACGCTCAGTCTTATGCTCAAAATCAAGTCAACCAACCGGTATTCGCTTCTCGCTATTGGCAAAGTGTTGGGCGCACCTATTTTATCAATCTGAGCTACAGCTTCAACGCCCTTTAATGATGCATAGAGTTCATATCCTTCTTGTGTTTTTGATATTTGGTTGCCTCAGACCCACAATAGATACAGTAGATGAGATGCCAGCGGGATCGACCTTGTCGCGATGCGCAGCGCAAACGCTTCCTTGGGATTCCATCGTTCCGTTGCCCGCGAAACATTGGGAATTTGTGCATTTTGAACAGGGTTTAATCAGCGGCATCGTACTTTCTTCAGATGCCGAAGGAGCCTATTATCAAAGCTTAATTCTAGGGCAAGAAGAGGGCCCAATGACACTTGAAATAAAATTGAATTTGACAGATAATGCGCTTTTTTACCCAAGAGGTAGTCGAGTAATCATTGACCTTAAGGGGCTTTCACTTCGACGAAAAGAGAATCAAATGCAACTTGGGGTGTACAGTTCGAGTTATGGAAATCCGCTACTCGCTGCCCTTCCGACTCCAGAGGTGATGCGAAAGCTTTCAGCATGTGGTATTTCTGTCCTATCGCCAATTCGAATTGACCATCTGGATGTTCTCGATACGCTATGGCCCGGTAGTTGGGTGCTCTGGCCCCGACTAAAATTCAAAGAGTCTGAGGTGGGGAAACCTTATGTAGCGGAAAAACAAAATTCGGGCATCCGTCGATTAGAAGATTGCGACGGATCAGAAGTGGTCTTACAATATTCGGGCTATGAATCTTTTGCAGACGCTGTGATTCCTCAAGGTAGCGGGACAGTTCATGGGTTGCTTACAGCTGCAGCCCCGGCAACGATTCAAATCGCTCATTGGAGCGATCTCAATATGGATTTAGAGCGGTGCGAGCAGCCTTCTACAGATGACGCGGCCTTCTTCATCTCAGAAATAGCTGACCCTGACAATGATACTAAGGGAAGGTTTATTGAACTGTTCAACGCCGAAAACGAGCGTCTTTCTCTTGCAGGATGGAGTTTGCAGCGCTACACCAACGATGCACAAGAGGTGTCGCATGTGATAGATCTTTCAGGAATGAATGTGCCGCCTGGATCACCACTGGTCATTGCGGCACATGCAGAGGGCTTTGAGGGGATCTATGGCTTTCATCCTCATCTGGTGGCAGGTTCTACTAGTGCCGCAAATTCTAACGGAGACGATACCATAGCCTTAGTAAATCCGAGTGGGCAAGTGGTAGATCTATTCGGTCAAATAGGAATCGACGGAAGCGGTACTGCTCATGAATTTGAAGACGGCAGAGCACTAAGAATCCCAGGGGTGTTGAGAGGATCTCAAAGCTTTAAACCCTCAGAATGGATCATTTACAATGATACGGGAGCCTCAGGAACGATTAAGCAACCTTTAAGCGCTCCTCAAGATTACAATCCAGGCACACATTTAATCGAGTAGTTTGAAGCGTAGGCGCTCCTCCCAATTCGCTCGAACTTCTATGGTTTCGGGAACATAAATAATGCGCTCTGGTTCGCGCTTTTGAAGAAAATTCCCAGTATCATAGCGTCCATTGCCATTACTGTCGACAGTGATTCTGATCGAATAGGTTCCGGGATTTACATAATCAAAGACGGCGTCTTGCGCTGAGGTGATATAGACCTGCTGCACGTATGCGTCTTTCTCATCTAAGAGTTCGATGAGCATTGGATAGTCTTTCGGCTTTGCATTTTCAAGTTCAAAGCGCAGGGTTCCAAAATCTTCTAATGCCTTAAAGTTGAATTGAAACGAGAGGCTGTCATTTGTTTGTTCAAAGTAGTCTTGGATGGCCCCAGGCAGCATAGCCATTCGATAAGAATCCTCTGGCTTTGGCTCAAGCTCTAATGTCACCGTTCTGCGGTCTGGTCCGATTGCAAAGAGGCTATGGAGTTGGATACTGTCAGATAAAGTCAATGCAATTCGACTACTGTCTATTTCTTTAATCGGGGTGCTGCTTCGAAACTGCACACGTTCATTAGGTGCTAGACTTGATTTTGAGATCATCTTGAAGGTGAGCGTGTCTTTGTCAAGACGCCCAACCGGTTTGACGTTGAACGTGTCAATCACCTGACCTCCTGCTAGTGTGAAGAGCAAAGAGTCAATCTTTGAAGGTGCTTTAAACCAGAAGTTGAGACTGTCTTTGTCTGCTACTTTCTCTGTAAAACTCCATAAAGAGTCTACTTTAGATAAGAGCTCGAGTCTGGGTAGGCTGTCTAGATCAGATTGATAGCCGAAGGTGATGTGATTTGAGCCGGTAAACTTTGGACGCTCAGCCTTGAAGAGAATTTTTTCTTTGAAGAGCTCAAGTAAATAAAGACTATCTGTGGGCAGCGTGATCGGCTTTTTCAAGAAGGCGAGCTTATCGAGATACGGATCGTATTTGTTGTTTTTGTTCTCGTCTTTTAAGGCGAACATGTAGTAAGATCCTTTGCTTAGAAAGCTCAATTCAAAGGTGGGCAAACTATCTAAAGTAGTGGTCAGGTAACGCGGCGGCTGAGTGTAAATGATAGAGTCGGTATAACTGGTATCATTGGCGTATAAGACCACGTTGATGTATTCCTCGGCCTTTCTCAAGTAGGCATCTTTGACCATCCCTTTGAGGTTGAGCGAGTCGATTTGTTCACCGGTCGCCATCACATAATTGAGGTAGGGGTACGGATTCTCTTCGTTATTGTCGACAACAGCATTCCCAAAGTAAAAGCTATAGGTCGTATTGGGCAGCAGGCTATCTTGAAGTTCGATCTCAAGGTATTTGCTTGGGCTGGCTTGTGGACTCAGAATAGGCGCTGTTCTCATCGGAGGTGAAACTAAGAACTGCTCTTCAACCCCTTTGAATTTGATATACTCATCGAAGTATATTCGGATGCGTTCTCCTTTGAAATTAGTACTTCCTAAAGGAGGATCAGCCTTAATAATCACAGGAGGTATGGTGTCTTTATCTCCCCCACTTGGCGTGCCGCGTTTTGCACAAGACACGACCGCAAGCACAATAAAAATCAACCCCAAGAAGGGAGTTGCCTTTGAAAACCAAGAGGAGTTGTGCTGTTGTTTCACAAAGGCAAAGAAACAAACTTTATAGATCAACTGTAGCCTTGACCTCATATTCTAGAGGCGTAAAGAACAGACTTAAAAAACTGATCCTCTCAACACCTTGCATTTTAAGTGCCCAATAACATGCCGCTAAGGTGGCTCCAGTGGTGCATACATCATCAACCAGCAGCATATGAAGCCTTTTTTGCTTTTGTGAGACCTTGGCTCGAAACGTCTCGGGTCGAATCTGTGTGCGTTGACGTTTGTCGTTCAAGGCCTGTGCTGCTTTTCTTTTGGGTTGCAAAAGAAGCTTTGAGCTGAGGGCTACACCATGTTCTTTAGCGATCTCGCGAGCGATTAATTCGGCCGGATTATATCCTCTTTTTAATTTTTTCAAAAAGTGGGAGGGAACAGGAACGATAACGTCAAATGGGTGATGCTCAAAAAATGCGCTTAGTTGTGGACGCGCTAAGGCACATAAAATTTTAGCGGCATACGGTTGTTTCTTGTATTTCAAAGCGTGTAAAATCCGTATCAATTGCGCCGAATAAGGGGCATTGATGAACGGGGCATAAGCGGTCTGTACAACGATTTTTTTATCAAGTTGAAGGCGTAGGGGGTGCATGATGTTTTGCGCATAAGTTGATAGGTGTAGAGAAGATGCGCACAACACACATAAATGAGATGAATTATGTTCAATAATGCGTTCACAGATCATACAATGTTTTGGAAAAAAGAGTGCTGCCAACCCCATGGGATTAAAATTCTGTTTCTTTTCTGCCAAAACCCTGCAGTATTGTGATTTGTTGAGGTTATAGCCTTTTGAGTCTATGTGATTGTTCTATTTTTGCCACAAACAACTCTACATGAAGCCAGCTGAAGATCTTTTTAAAAATGTGGTATCTCACGCAAAGGAATACGGATTTATTTTTCAATCGAGTGAGATATACGATGGCCTAAGCGCGGTTTATGATTATGCCCAACTGGGTGTGTTGTTGAAAAACAATATTCGAACCTATTGGTGGGAAGCCATGGTGCGCCTACACGAAAACATTGTAGGGCTTGATGCAGCAATTCTCATGCATCCGACGACATGGAAGGCTTCAGGACACGTAGACGCCTTTAACGACCCGCTGATTGACAATAAAGACTCGAAAAAGCGTTATCGCGCAGATGTACTGATCGAAGATTACGTGGCCAAACTAGAGGCCAAGATCGACAAAGAGGTTCAGAAAGCTGAAAAGCGATTTGGAGATGCTTTTGATAAAGAACAGTTCTTAGCGACCAACACTCGAGTTATTGAGATTCAAGAGCGTTCAGAAGCCATTATCAAGCGCATGTCAAAGTCGCTCGAAGAAGAGAATCTCGCCGATGTTAAGGCATTGATAGAGGAGCTCGAGATTGCGTGCCCTGTATCAGGTTCTAGAAATTGGACAGAGGTTAAGCAGTTCAATTTGATGTTTGGAACAAAGCTGGGTGCCTCGGCAGAAAATGCGATGGAGCTCTACCTGAGACCAGAAACGGCCCAAGGGATATTTGTTAACTTCTTGAACGTCCAAAAAACAGGACGAATGAAGATTCCCTTCGGAATTGCTCAAACCGGAAAGGCTTTTAGAAACGAGATTGTAGCACGCCAGTTCATCTTTAGAATGCGTGAATTCGAGCAGATGGAGATGCAGTTTTTTATCCCTCCTGGGACACAAAAAACCTGGTACGAACACTGGAAAGAAACCCGCCTAAAATGGCACCTGTCGCTAGGTATGGGTCAAGAAAATTACCGTTTTCACGATCATGAAAAATTGGCACACT
>JALQTJ010000030.1 GCA_023264015.1 Flavobacteriaceae bacterium
GGCAACCTTCCTACGCTGCATCGACTTGCCCGAAGCCATGGCCGATTGGTCCCTCACCAGCCTGCAGCTGAAGCTGATCAAGATCGGCGCCCGCGTCGTCCGTCACGCCCGCGCCATCACCTTCCAGCTGGCCGAGGTGGCCGTCACCGGCCCGATGGTGCGCGCCATCCTTGCCGCCATCCGCCGATTGCGAGCGCCACCATCATGCGCGTGAGCGAGGTCCAAGTCAAAACTGAACGAAAGCGGCAGGACAAGTCTGCCCGATGCGCTGAAAAACGTCGCCGCTGGGCCGGGATGCTTCGGGTTTGGGGGGCAATTCGCCCAACTTCGGACGTGCGCGCGACCACAGACGCCGCTCGGGGCGGAAAACGCTTGATCAGGTGGCGCAGTCAGGCGATTTTAACGTCAGAAGGCAGGCCACTTGGGGAATGTTCTTTATAGACAGCGACGCGAACCGATACTTCGTGAAAGCATAATGGGAGTGAACATGGACAACGCAGTTCAGAATGACGATTTCGCGGAAATCGCGAAGGTAGTCGCTAGCAGTGGTGACGATGGCATCAAAATTTCTGAAGTTGTTGAAAGGCTTAGTGCAACGCGCCAAATGCAGCCATCAAAAGCACGTTATGTTGTGCGCCTTGCCCTAGATAAGGGTAAAGTTCGGACCGACCGTAACTTTAAGTTGCATCTGACTGTCCCTCGGTAGTTTGCATAGCTCTCATCACAGCACTTGATTGGGGAGAATATGTCGAGGACCGAAAGATTTTCGGGTGCGCCTGACCGCGATCAGCGCAAGCCATTTGAAACAGACCATGATAGGATTCTATATTCATCATATTTTCATCGGCTTGCCGGTGTCACGCAGATAGTTCGTGCAGGTGAAGAAGATACGTTTCACACACGGCAACAGCATACTCATAAGGTAGCCCAAATCGGCCGGAGGCTCGCTCAAAAGCTTGTCGGAGAGGCCGCAGAACGTGAGATTGACTGCGAACAAATAGACCCTGAGGTTGTTGCGGCTGCCAGTCTCGCGCATGATCTTGGGCACCCTCCCTTCGGGCACAAGGGTGAGTATGTCTTAAATGAGCTGGTGCAAAATGCTGGAGAAGAGGGCTATGAGGGAAATGCTCAAACCTTTAGGATTATCACCAAGCTTGCCATCAGGTGGGATGATATTCCTGGATTAGACTTAACTCGAGCTGTTGCTTGTGCAGTGCTTAAGTACCCCTGGCTGAGGCAGCCAGATGATAAAAACAAATCAAAAAAGTGGTCTGCTTATAGTAGTGAGGAAAAACTGTTCGCTTGGGCTCGAGAAGGTCAAGACAAAGATGTACCTTCTTTAGAGGCCGAATTGATGGATTGGGCAGACGACATAGCCTATTCCGTTCATGATTTGGAAGATTTTCATCGGTGTAATATGATTCCTTGGAGCAAAATCCTCAATGATAAAGACGAGCGCTCTCAAATTGTAGCGCGGACAGCAGACAAATGGCACGCTAAGCCTGACAACGCCATTGACTTGCTAAATGAAGCTTTTGAGCAGCTACTAGAACAACTGGACCTCTTTAGGGAAGTTCTTCAAATGCGCTACGATGGAAGCTTTAGTGTACGGCTGGGCCTTCGGCAGATGACATCAGCGTTGGTTGGAAACTTTATTCAACAAACTGAGCTAGTACGCACCGCCAGGATTCATGTGCCTAGTGAAACACAAACTACCGTTCTTCTTCTGAAGACAATGGCGCGGGACTATATTATTTCAAATCCATCTTTGGCTGCTCAACAGAAGGGGCAAGAAAGAATAATTCGAGAGTTATTTGAGATGATTATGGCAGATACAGTCCTTAATGGTTCGGGTGGTGGCAAAATTCCTGATTATCTTCCTAAAAGGCTCGAGTACCTGAAAACTCATACTGAGGCCCCAGCTCGTTTTGTGGCGGATTGCATCTCTTCGCTCACAGAGCGTGAAGTGACCCGACTACACTCGCGTTTGATCGGCTACGACTCAGGCTCTGTTCTTGATCCCATCGTACGATAGCAATCGATAGAAGCAGTAGTTGCCAAACTATATGCGTAACGAGAGATAAGGTAGAACGAGTCAGAAAAAGCTGCTGTGGCAATCATAATGCTATACCCAGAGTCACCGAAGACCCGAGATTTGAAGGGTTGACGTGCAGGAAGGTCGCGATTCAGGTAGCTGCGTAATGGACAAGTCAAGCAGCCTTTCGCTTTGGATCGAAGGTTTATGGGGTGATGCAAAGCTCACCGCCATTGAGAGATCGTTCTCTTAACCTTGAGCCCTCTAAAAATTGAATTATGAGTAAGAACAATACCAAGAAACCCTCAAAATACGGCTGGATATTTTATGCCGCTATTTTGGTTTTTATCGCTGTGAACCTATTTGGAGGTTTAGCCTTTAACAGCACCGAGAAAACCACTACCTCACAGCTTGAAGATTTTATGAAGCAAGGTGATGTAGCCAAAGTTGTCATCATTACTAATACAAGACAAGCAAAGGTATTTCTTACACAAGAAGCCCTATCTAAAGAAGAACATCGCAAGGTGTCTGAGAGCCCGCTGCTTCCATCAGCGACATTGGCCCCACAATACGTACTAGACTTTGGAGATCTTCAGAATTTTGAGAATAAGATCAACGAACTCAAAAGAGAATATGCCTTAGACACGGTGTTAGACTACGATAAAGAAAATAACTATCTCCTCGAACTCTTAATTTCTGTATTGCCATTTGTGCTCATTATCGGAGTTTGGATTTTTCTTATGCGACGTATGTCTGGTTCTGGAGGCGGTGGTGCAGGAGGACAAATTTTCAGCATCGGAAAATCAAAAGCTAAGCTTTTCGATGAGAAGAAAGACACACGCACCTCTTTCAAAGATGTAGCCGGACTTGAAGGGGCCAAAGAAGAAGTTCAAGAGATTGTAGAGTTTCTGAAAAACCCTGACAAATACACTGCCTTAGGAGGTAAAATTCCTAAGGGGGCCCTACTCGTCGGCCCTCCGGGTACAGGTAAAACCCTGCTCGCAAAAGCCGTAGCCGGAGAAGCGCGTGTTCCTTTTTTCTCACTATCCGGGTCCGATTTTGTTGAGATGTTTGTTGGAGTGGGAGCCTCTAGGGTTAGAGATCTTTTTAAACAAGCAAAAGACAAGTCTCCGGCTATCATTTTTATCGACGAAATCGACGCCATTGGAAGGGCTAGAGGAAAGAATAATTTCACGGGGTCAAACGATGAACGCGAGAACACTTTAAACCAGTTGCTCACTGAGATGGATGGTTTCGGAACCAATACCAACGTTATTGTGCTAGCGGCTACCAATAGGGCCGATGTTCTGGACAAAGCGCTTATGCGCGCCGGAAGATTTGACCGTCAGATTTATGTAGATCTCCCTGATCTTAATGAGCGCAAAGAGATCTTTGAAGTTCACTTGCGTCCGATAAAAACTGCAGAAACGCTAGATGTCGATTTTCTTGCTCGTCAAACACCAGGATTCTCTGGAGCAGATATTGCAAACGTATGTAACGAGGCTGCTCTAATCGCAGCAAGAAATGAACATAAGGCGGTAACCAAACAAGATTTTTTAGACGCTGTAGACCGCATCGTTGGAGGACTTGAAAAGAAAAATAAAATCATCACTGCTGAAGAAAAGAAAACCATCGCCTTTCACGAAGCTGGTCACGCTACGGTAAGCTGGATGTTACGTTACGCGGCTCCATTAGTGAAAGTGTCAATCGTTCCTCGCGGTCAGTCTTTGGGTGCTGCCTGGTATCTACCTGAAGAGCGACAAATTGTGAGACCCGAACAATTAATGGATGAAATGTGTGCTACCATGGGAGGAAGGGCAGCAGAAAAAGTCATCTTTGACACCATCTCGACAGGAGCGCTGAGTGATTTAGAGAAAGTAACCAAGCAGGCACGTGCCATGGTAACCATTTACGGGCTGAATGAGAAATTAGGTAATGTAACTTTCTACGATTCATCAGGGCAAAACGATTATGGATTCACCAAACCTTACAGTGAGGTAACGGCTAAGTTGATCGATGACGAAATCTCTAAAATCATCGAAGAACAATACCAGAGGGCCATTCAGATCCTGAAAGAACACAAAGACAAGCTTACTACTTTAGCGAATAGATTACTAGAGAAAGAGGTTATCTTTAAAGACGATTTAGAACATATCTTTGGCAAGAGACCGTTTGAGGTGATTGAAGAAACAGAAGTGCCTCAAAGCACTGAAAAAAGCGAAGAAACCGAATAATAGAGAGACAGGCTCGCATGAACTTTTTTAAACGCCTTTTTGGAACTACTTCAAAAGATAGTACACAAGGCGTACCAGAGTCTCAGCAAGAATCTACAGACGAAGTAGCTATAGATATGCTCTTTCTTCAAGAGTTCAAAAAGAATAAGGGAAAGTTCATCTATTGTGCATCAGAAGAAGAAATTCAAACAAATCTTGATGCCATCCTTGAAGAAAATAGTTGGAGAGCAGACCAAGTACTTTGCTTTAGTGAAGAGCTAACTAAAGCATATGGTAGTGATCTCGTGTTGACAACCAATCCTACTGCTTCAAAGATATTTTTTACCGAATGTGAGCACCTTATCGCTAATCAAGGAGCTGTTTTGGTGTGTTCGCGCCAGTTAAAGAGCATCAAACAAGAAGAGCTCCCAGAGCATTTAATTATTCTAGCGAAGACCTCTCAAATCGTGAGATCAATTTCGAGTGCCTTGAAATCGATCAAGCAACGCTACTCAGGTCAACCTTTACCAACTAAAATCACCTCGTTTAAGAACAATCATATTACAGAAGAAAACCAAGACGACTTCATGCACTACGGCTCAAAAACGAAGAACCTATATTTGCTGTTATTGGAAGACTATTAGTCTATGAATACTATCATTCTTCGATCTGCCAGTGGAGCGCTTTACGTTCTTCTATTTATAGGGACAGTGCTCTCACCCTATTCTATTCTCTTTCAATTTTTTATTGGAGCCTTAACCATACTCTCAGCCTATGAGCTTGCTCGTATGCAATCCAAGGTAGTTCCGTGGTCTATACTGATAGCACTTATTACATTAGCTGCTGGCACCCTTTTACTACCTGCTTTTCTAACAGCTGTTGTTGCGGCTTTTCTCGCCCTCATCGCCTTGTTGTGCTTCAAATCGTCTTTTGAAATTCCTCGCTTTATGTGGATTTATTCCCTGGTGTATATGGCGATCGGAATGAGTAGTTTTTATGGCGTTTACGCTTCTGGCCAATGGCTCTGTTTTTCTACGCTAGTCGTATTATGGACAAACGATACCATGGCATACGCAGTAGGCTCTGTAATCGGAAAAACGAAAGTCACTTCTATCTCTCCTAAGAAAAGCTTAGAAGGTTACATTGGAGGATTACTATTTAGTCTCATCGCTTCATTCGTACTGAACCATACTTTAGAGATAGGCCTCACTGTGATTCAATCTCTAAGTTTAGGAGCAGTCATCAGTATCACGGCTGATCTTGGCGACTTACTCATTTCAAAACTGAAGCGCTTATACGACTTCAAAGACAGTGGTCGACTCATACCAGGTCACGGAGGCATTATGGATCGTATAGACAGTCTTATCTTCGCAATGCCATTCATTTACCTTTTTCTACATCTATTCCATCTTTAATTCGTTCTAATGTTTCACAAAGAAGGTTACCCTAGTATACTTATCGCTACACTGCTTTTCGCAGGATTATATTGGATCGGAGGAGCCATTGAATCGACTTGGCTCAGCTATATTCCAGTGACACTTGGAGCAGTGCTTTTAGTATTGGTACTGCAATTTTTCAGAAATCCCAGCAGGAGTGCCGAACATGGAGAAAAGGCTATTGCCTCTCCAGCAGACGGTAAAGTGGTTCAAATCATCAAGGTTCCTGAAGACGAATTTTTAGGTGACCAGCGCCTGCTTATATCGGTCTTTATGTCTCCATTAAATGTACATGTTACTCGGTATCCATGCGACGGAGAAGTGGTCTATTCTCAATACCATCCCGGAAAGTATTTAGTAGCCTGGCATCCAAAATCAAGTACACTAAACGAACGCACCACTGTAGCCATCCGCCATAAAAGCAATCAGCAAATTCTTTATCGACAAATCGCAGGAGCTTTAGCCCGACGTATCGTGAATTACGCCAAAAAAGGCGACCGCGCAGTACAAGGAGAAGATGCCGGATTCATCAAGTTCGGATCGCGCATTGATGTATACCTCCCCTTAGATGCTTCGGTAAAAGTAGAAGTAGGTCAGAAGGTTCAAGGAGGAAGAACGGTGCTGGCAGAATTATCCTAGCTTTTCTAAGGCCGATTCTATCGCTTGGATTTTCTCCTGAGCGTCTTCGGCCTTCTTACGCTCCACAGCAACAACAGCTTCAGGGGCATTTGATACAAAGCGCTCATTTTTAAGTTTCTGGCTGACCTTAGCTAGAAAGCCTTTTTGGTACTCTAATTCTTTCTGAAGTTTTTCGCGCTCTTCTTCAATATCAATTTGATTTCCAAGTGGCACATAATACTCTGTAGTACCTACTCTAAAACTAACCGCGTTTTCAGGAGCTGTTTCGACCTCAGCAAGCGACTCAGTAAATCCGAGCTTTGATAATACCTCAGGAAGTAATTCTAGTGATGCTGATTGAAGAGTATATACTTCAAGCAACTCTTTAGGCTTGATGTTTTTTTCTTTACGCAGTGTTCTTAACGAAGAAATTACCTCTTGAGTGTGCTCAAAACGATTCATCAAAGAGGCGTCAATTCCTCTAGATTTAGGCCATTGTGCAACGCAAATAGAAGCGTTCTTCTCTCGCTCTTTGAGTTCATGCCATAGCTCCTCTGTCAAGAAAGGCATAAACGGATGCAACACTACAAGCAAGCGCTCCATCAATTCAAAGGCCTGTTCTTTGGTTTTACGATCAATCGGGTGTTGATACGCAGGCTTGATCAATTCAAGTAGCCAAGAGCAATAATCGTCCCATATCAATTTATACAGGGCCATTAAGGCGTCTGAAATACGGTACTTGGCATATTGGTCTTCAATAAAATCAAGAGCCTGACTAAATTGTGATTCGAACCAATCAATCCCTATCCTGTTGGCTTCAGGCTGAGGCAGCTCTGCCACCTCCCAACTGGTGATGAGACGAAATGCGTTCCAGATTTTATTGGCAAAATTTCTTCCTTGCTGACAAAGAGCTTCATCAAAAAGCAAGTCGTTTCCGGCAGCTGAGCTTAACAATAAACCTACTCTGACCGCATCCGCACCATAAGTATCAATAAGTCCTAGAGCATCTGGAGAATTCCCTAAAGACTTTGACATCTTTCGTCCTTGCTTATCGCGAACCAATCCGGTGAGGTATACGTTTTTGAAAGGAAAGGTGTTTCGATATTCATAACCCGAAATGATCATCCGTGCCACCCAGAAGAACAAGATATCTGGTCCGGTGACAAGATCTGAGGTCGGATAATAGTAATTTACCTCTTCATTATCTGGGTCTAAAATCCCGTTGAATACACTTATCGGCCACAACCAAGAAGAAAACCAAGTGTCGAGCACGTCTTCATCTTGCTTGAAATCCGCGGCAGTATAACGCTTCTCGATCCCTGACTCACTAGCTTTGTGATTCGCCTTTTCTATGGCTTCATCAATGGTTCTCGCCACTACATAACCCTCATCGTAATAATAGGCTGGAATTTGTTGTCCCCACCACAATTGTCTTGAGATATTCCAGTCGCGGATGTTCTCTAACCAATGTCTGTAGGTGTTATCAAATTTTGAAGGGTGAAGCTTGATCTCTCCTGTTTTTAATACCGCATCTATTGCAGGCTTAACCAATTCCTCCATTTTTAAAAACCACTGATCTAACAGTCGAGGTTCGATGACTGCACCTGTTCGCTCAGAGGTTCCGACCTTGTTCATGTGGTCTTCTACCTTTTCTAAGAGTCCTAGTCGCTCTAATTCTGCAGCAATTTTTGGGCGTGCCTCAAAGCGATCAAGCCCTTCAAAAGATGCGGCATGCGCATTCAATGTTCCATCACTATGGAGAACATCAATAACCTCTAATTGGTATTTATCCCCTATGTTTTTGTCGTTCTGATCGTGAGCCGGTGTTATCTTCAAGCAACCTGTTCCGAACTCAGCGTCAACATAACTATCCGAAATAATAGGTATTTCTCTATTAATGATAGGCACTAAAACCTTCTTACCAACAAGATCTGTATAACGCTCATCTTCAGGATTGACGCAGATCGCCACATCTCCAAAAATCGTCTCTGGTCTTGTGGTAGCAACGGTAAACTTACCGCTCCCATCTGCAAACGGATAATTTACATAGTAGAGTTTGCCTTCCCGTTCTTGATAGATCACCTCTTCATCTGAAAGCGTTGTTTTTGCTTCGGGATCCCAATTGACCATGCGGTATCCGCGGTAGATATGCCCCTTTTCATATAGGTCTACAAAGACCTCAATGACAGAGTCATACATGTGTTGATCCATCGTAAAAGTAGTCCGAGACCAATCACATGAAGCCCCCAAACGCTTCAATTGTTCGAGAATGACACCTCCGTACTCTTCGGTCCAATCCCAGGCGTGTTTCAGAAACTCTTCGCGGGTGAGAGACTCCTTTGCGATTCCTCTTTCTTTAAGGCGATTCACCACCTTAGCTTCTGTTGCGATTGAAGCGTGATCGGTCCCTGGAACCCAACAGGCATTCTTTTGCTGTAAGCGCGCTCTTCGAATCAAGACATCTTGAATGGTATTGTTGAGCATATGCCCCATATGCAATACCCCTGTGACATTCGGAGGTGGAATCACAATGGTGTAAGGCGCTCTTTGGTCTACTCGAGATTCAAAAAGACGATGCTCTAACCAGTAACTATACCATTTTGATTCAATTGAGCTGGGAGTGTAAGAAGATTCCAAGACTGAATGGGGATTAAAAGGCGATTAATGCAGCGACAAAAATAGGAAACATCATGTCATAACTAAAAGTTATTTGTTTTCTGCTTTGATCAAGGTAGTTTCAATGTACAAACCCAAAATTTGAGTACGATGAAACGTTTCATTTTCAGTGCGATAGCCGTCTTCATCTGGCAATTTAGCAGTTCTCAAGAAGCTAAATTACTCGATCAAAAGACTTTAGCCGAATTAGGTACCGTCACCTCTTCAACTAAACAGCCCATTTTCTTTAAATTCATCAATGACGGTGAACTTCCCCTTCTTCTTTCTGAAGCGCGAACGAGCTTCGGCTACGAGGTAGTTTATTTTCCTGAAAAAGTACTGCCCAAGGCCATTGACAGTATTGGAGTTATGATTTCAACGAAAGATCTGCAAGGTCCTTTTAGAAAAACAGTAAGCATTGTTTCAGGGACGAATAATGGTATATCGGTCTTCGTGATTACCGGAAGAGTAGAAGACTAAATAGTGTACCTTTGACGGCAAAAAGGTATGCCGCGTATTTCTCAGAAGGCAACACTCATGCCTTCTTCTCCGATAAGAAAACTGGTTCCGTACGCCGAAGACGCAAAAAAAAGAGGAATCCATGTTCACCACCTCAATATCGGTCAACCTGATATCAAAACCCCACAACAGGCCCTTAAAGCGGTTAAAGAGGCTGATTTTAGTGTATTAGCCTATAACAGAACTGAAGGCTCTGAAGCATTCAGAACCAAAATTGCTGGGTATTACAACGCCTTAAATTTAAATGTTTCTGCTGAAGACATTGTGGTAACAACTGGCGGGTCAGAAGCCTTATCATTTGCTCTGGGATCTATTTTAGACCCGGGCGAGGAGCTCATTGTACCTGAACCATTTTACGCGAATTACAACGGCTTTGCTCAGGCGAACAATGTGACTATTGTACCAATCACCTGTGATTTTGACAGCGATTTTGCCCTTCCTAGTATCGCTGATTTTGAACGTCTCATTACTGAAAAGACGCGTGCTATTTTGATCTGTAATCCTTCTAATCCTACAGGCTATGTCTATCAGAAAGAAGAACTCGATCAATTGGCACACCTAGCTCTGAAACACGATTTGTATATCATCGCTGATGAAGTCTATCGTGAATTCGTTTACGACGGGGCTTCACATTTTTCTATGCTTGCTTTCGACGAATTGAAAGAACACACTATTGTGGTAGATTCAGTGTCTAAGCGATACAGCATGTGCGGCGCACGAATCGGATTTGTGGTCACCAGAAACAAGGCCTTGAGAGCCGCCATTTTAAAGTTTGCTCAGGCCAGGCTCTCCCCTCCTACGTATGCCCTAATAGCAAGTGAGGCTGCGATGGATACCGATAAGGACTATTTTGACGCTGTTCTAAAGGAATACGGTGAACGTCGTGATTTTTTGGTGGAAGGATTGAGTCGTATTCCAGGGGTGCGTACCACAAATCCTAAAGGAGCGTTCTATTGCATTGCAAAACTCCCGGTAGAGGATGCTGAGGCTTTCGCACAGTGGCTATTAGAACATTTTGCGCTAGAAAACGAAACCGTCATGGTGGCTCCAGCCGGCGGATTCTATAGCACTGCAGGAATGGGAAAAGATGAGGTGCGTATCGCTTACGTACTCGATAAAGCCTCCTTACAAAAGGCACTCGTCATTCTAGAAAAAGGACTCCAAGCTTACACTAGTTAATTCATAGCAGCAATGAATTCTGATTTAAAGTCGCATAACACTTTTGGCGTATCAGCCCAAGCCAGGGCTATTCACTCTATACGCACTGAATCAGAATTAATCGCCTTTTTAGCTGCAGACACCTCAAATACTGACCTCATTTTAGGGCAAGGAAGCAATGTTCTTTTCACAGGTGATTTGCCTTATCGCGTGGGACTTTTAAAACTAAAAGGACGTCGTTTCAAGGCATTTTCAGAAGAGGAGGTACTTGTGACTGCTGCCGCTGGAGAATCATGGCACGACTTTGTTCTGTGGACGCTCGAAGAAGGATTTGGTGGACTTGAAAATCTAGCACTTATCCCAGGATCTGTTGGCGCCGCGCCAATCCAAAATATAGGGGCTTATGGCGTAGAATTAAAAGACCATTTTTATTCGTGTAGAGCGATCGATCGAAGCACTCAAGAAGAAAAGGTATTCAACGCTGAAGACTGTGCTTTCGGTTATAGAAATTCTATCTTCAAAAATGAGTGTAAAAATCAATTTGTAATTGTAGAGGTAACCTTTAAACTGAGTCAAAGAAATCATACCCTCAACCTCAATTATGCTCCACTAAAAAATTGGTTTTCAGGTAAAAACATTGAAAAATTAAGACCGGCAGACGTCGCTGAAGCAGTCTGTAGCATACGCCGGTCTAAACTTCCTGATCCCTCTATACTCGGCAATGCCGGAAGCTTTTTTAAAAACCCCATCATTACCGCTGAGTTTACCCAATCCCTTTTAAAGAAATTTCCTGAAGCACCCTTGTATCCGCAAGCTAACGGTACCTTTAAGGTCGCCGCCGGATGGCTCATCGATCAATTAGGTTTAAAGGGGTATCGCCAAGGAGACGCAGCCGTACATGACAAACAAGCACTTGTGCTTGTCAACTTAGGATCAGCCAGTGGAAATGACCTTAAAAATCTCGCGCAACACATAAAGAAAAGCGTGAATGAAACTTTCGGAATCACTTTAGAAGAAGAGGTGACATTTTACCCTTAGACTTCTTACCTTTGCGCTATGAAACTTGTTGCTCTCACTGCCTTTTTATTACTTCTTTCGTTTGCAGGCATCGCCATTAAACTATGGGCCAAAAAAGACGGAAAATTCTCAGGAACCTGTGCAAGTCAAAGCCCCTTTCTGAATAAAGAGGGTGAAAGTTGCAGCTATTGCGGAAAAAGCGCAGACGAAATGTGCAAAAAAGAGGTTGTTAATCAGAGCCGTTGAATACCCCTACTACCACTTCACTTATTCAACAGGCGCTTAAAGGCGATCAGGCAGCCTTTAACTCCTTACTCAACTCCTACTGGACTGAAGTCTATTACTTCTTATTGAAACGCACCTCGAATGAGCTCGATGCAGAAGACATTGCTATTCAAACGTTCTCAAGAGCCTTTGAAAAGCTTGACTCCTACAACGATTCGTTTCAGTTTAATACATGGCTATTATCCATATCAAAAAACCTTCATATAGACCTTATTCGTTCGCGAAATCGAACAAGAAATGAAGAGCGCTTAAATGACGAATCAGATAGGGTACTCGACGAAAGTCCGAACCATGAAGATCAAATCATTCAAGAACAAACGCAGCACGAACTTTTACAGCAAATCGAAAAGCTCAATAGCCGTCATCAGCGACTTATCGAGCTTTTTTACTTTGAATCGCATTCCATTCGAGAAATCAGCAATCTGTTGCAAGAAAGCGAGAACAACATCAAAGTTTCGCTATTAAGGGCACGTAGAAGCCTAGGAGAACTTTTGAAGAATATGCCTTAATTTTGTTCAAAATTGCAAGATGGAAAGTAGCGTATCGCAGCAGACCGAAGAAAAACGTGTGAGTAAACCCAAATGGATCAGGGTTACCTTACCCACGGGCCAAAAATACAAGCAATTACGCTCTCTTGTTGACACCTACAACCTCAATACTATTTGCACCTCAGGAAGTTGCCCAAATATGGGAGAATGCTGGGGTGAAGGAACAGCCACCTTTATGATCTTAGGAAACATATGTACGCGATCGTGCGGTTTCTGTGGGGTACAAACAGGTCGTCCAGAACAGGTTGATTATGCTGAACCAGAAAAGGTAGCCAGATCGATCAAAGTAATGGGTATCAAGCATGCGGTATTGACCTCTGTGGATAGAGATGACTTGAAAGATATGGGTTCTATCTTATGGGCTGAAACCATTCGTGCGGTGCGCCGAATGAACCCCAATACCACTATGGAAACGCTGATTCCGGATTTTCAAGGAATCACTGAACACCTAGACCGTATCGTAGAGGCAGCACCAGAAGTAATCTCTCACAACATAGAAACGGTAAAGCGCCTCACAAGATCTGTTCGTATTCAGGCCAAATATGAGCGCAGCCTCGAAGTACTTGCCTATTTGAAACAAGCCGGTGCGCGAAGAACAAAGTCAGGCATCATGCTTGGTTTAGGCGAGACTGAAGAAGAAGTTTTTGAAACCCTCAGAGACTTAAGAGCAGTGAATGTTGACGTGGTTACTATCGGACAATACTTACAGCCTTCTAAAAAACATCTCGCTGTTTCTTCATTTATCACTCCAGACCAATTCAAAGTCTACGAAGAATACGGATTATCGCTTGGGTTTAGACATGTTGAAAGTGGACCTCTTGTACGCTCTTCATACAAAGCCCACAAGCATATTGATTAGCCGTTTAGGCTATTTGGTGAGCAGCTCAAGAAATGCTTCAGTTCGATTGAACAAAAACTGATGTTCAACCTCAACCACCTTACACGGCGGTAAATCATTGCTCCAGAGCGTTCTAAGTTTTACATCATCTTTAGAGGTGGTAAGAACCAAATCAAACGCGCGAAGTACATCAAGGTCTTTCTTTTTGTAGTTGTAATGATCTGGCTTTTTAAAGAAGGTTAGAACTACACCGCGCTCTCTCAACTCATTGTACAGTCGATCTCCATTGGCTAAGCCCGTAATGAGAGCGATGCGTAATCCTTTTGAAGCAGAGAGTTCAGTAAGAAATGCCTCGTTCGTCATTTGCTGAAATTGATTGCCCCATTGCCCTGGCTGCTGAGCAATTGGCGGATAAGTGGAAGTTCGTGATCATTCGAAACGCCTTCAACGGGATGACCCGCTTTGATGACTTTGCTGCGCAACTGGGCGTTGCTTCGAACGTGCTCACCAAGCGGCTAACGGAACTGGTTGAGGCTGGGATCTTCGAAAAGACACCGGTACAGAACGACGGACGAG
>JALQTJ010000031.1 GCA_023264015.1 Flavobacteriaceae bacterium
GCTCAATTACTTAGCCTCTATGCAAAAGCCTACGCCGTTACCAAAGAACCCTGGTATCAAAAGGTGTGCGAACACACCTTGGTTTTTTTTGAAGAGTGGCTACTCGATTCAGAATCTGGCGGATATTTCTCTGCGCTAGACGCAGACTCACTTAATCGTCATCAAGAGTCAGAAGAAGGTGCCTATTACACCTTTACCCGCGAAGAATTACAAGAAACGTTAGGTGCTCAATTTGCGCTCTTCGAAAAAGTCTATTCGATCAATGAAATAGGGCATTGGGAAAACGGAAACTACCTGCTTTACAGAACGACCTCATTTGCAGATGTAGCCGCGGCATTACATCTCAGCGAAGACCATGTGATCGCCGAAGTTGATAAGGGACTCCAAAAACTAAAAGCCCTTCAGCTGAGACGAGCGAAACCCTCGTGCGACACTAAGATCATTACCTCGTGGAATGCCTTGATTTTAAGTGGATTCGCACACTGCTTGCGCTATCTAGATCTTGAATCAGAACTTAAAAACAAACTGCTCACTCGCGCCAAAGAACTCTACGGGCTGCTAGGCAATCGGATACTTGAGAATCAGAGCCTTATTCGGATTCCTCAGACGAGAGAAAACCAAATAGATGGGTTTTTAGAAGATTACGCTTTAACTATACAAGCCTTTTTAGATTATGGTGAGGTAGTACACCGTAAAGAAACAATAGAGAAGGCGGAGTTCTTGACTAGATACTGCATAGACCATTTCGATGAGCCACAAGGCTTTTTCTATTACACTGCCAATCATCAGCGAAAGCTTGTTCGTAGAACCGTAGAACTCGAAGACAATGTCATTAGCAGTTCAAATGCGGTCATGGCCCGAAACCTCTTAAGACTTGCTGTGCTCTTGAGAAACGAAACGTATCGCTCTCGCTCTGCACGAATGTGCAAGAATATGAAAGACCAGTTGAAGGCACATCCTAGAAGTTATAGCGAATGGATGCAGGTTAGCTTAAATCACCGCTTTGATTTTCATGAAATCGCTGTAATAGGTGGCAATCATGAATTCGAGGCTGCTCAAATAGCAGCTCGTTACCTACCCAATAGTGTGCTTGCAGCCGCCCCAGAACCTTCAGATTCTGGACTCTTAAATCAAGAGGCAGATTTAGACCAAACAACTATCTTTGCCTGTATAAAAGGGAGCTGTTCGTTACCCGTTTACAGTAGCGAAGCACTCTTTACACAGCTCAAAAACACTTGAGGTTATGATCGAACAAACTTTTAGAGATTACGAACAGCATCTTGAACAATTGATCGCGCTATTGTGGGATGTTCTACCAAATATTATAACTGCCTTTATAACTGCTTTTGTAGGATGGTGGGTCATTCGACTGGTCGATATTGGGGTGGCCAAGTTCTTTGACAAGAAGGATTACGATCGCACCTTAGAACAGTTTCTTGAGGACTTTATCAGTATTGCTTTAAAAGTGATACTCCTAGTCATGGTGATCACCCAGTTGGGTGTTGAAACCTCTTCACTCATCGCCATGTTAGGGGCTGCAGGCTTGGCCCTGGGTCTGGCTCTACAAGGATCACTATCTAACTTTGCGGGAGGAATATTGATTTTAATTTTCAAACCCTTTAAGGTAGGAGACTTTATCTCCGCACAAGGAGTAGAGGGTACAGTCAAACAAATCACTGTATTCAACACTAAACTGACCACGTTCAGCAATCAGGCTGTAGTAATTCCGAACGGAAACCTGTCAAACGACAAAATCATCAATTACTCTTCTGAACCGATTCGAAGAGAAAACCTCATCATTGGCATAAGCTATTCTAGCAATATTCAAAAAGCCAGAGAAGTGGTTCTAGAGTTGTGCGCAAACGATTCGCGTATCATTAAAGAAGAAGAGAAAATGCCAGCGGTACTTGTAAACGAACTTGCAGAAAGTTCTGTCGACCTAGCCATTCGCTATTGGACCAATACCGATGAATTTTGGCCAACTCGCTTCGAAATGGTTGAAAACATCAAAAGAAGATTTGACGAAGAAGGAATCGAAATTCCTTTCCCTCACCGCGTACTAGTGAACGCAGCCGACTAAGAGGTCTAAGACTTTGGCGGGGTGATGTATACAGGCTTGATGTAGTTCGGCTCAAAAGAAACGAGCGATTCAAAGGCCTGATTGTCGAATGCGTATTGAATGAAGCTTCCCATGAATTCAGCATTAGGATAGGCCTCTAGGTAAGCAATAGGACGATGCGCTTCATACTCTTCTAGAGAGGTGCGCATCTTACCCATCGCATCCCCAACTACCATGATCCCTGAGGAGGCGGTTACAAACGGTTGAAATGAAAATTCTTCTAGGTCAATAGCACAGGTTTCTAGCAGCACCTCTCCTGATACATGTTGAATTCTGGCATAAACCTCTTGCCGTCTTGAGTTGATCACCGAAAGAATAATTTCTGCACCTAGCGTTTTCGATTCTACCTCACTCCTGCCGTGTTGAGCGAGCAAGGCTAAGCTGTCTACCCCAATTAATGGATTGTCAAGCGCAAAGGCGAAGCCTTTTGCCGCTGAAACACCAATTCTAAGACCCGTGTACGAACCCGGGCCCGCCCCTACAGCCACCGCATCAATATCTTGTAGGCTATAAGGCACCTCTTCAAAGAGAGACGCTACGATGAGATGTAACTGTTCTGCATGCACAAAACCATCTTCTATCACCTGGCGGTGAACAAGACAATCTTGTCCATCAAAAAGGGCTGCAGAGCAGCCCTTGGTAGATGTATCTAGTGCTAATACAATTGGCATATTCAAAGATAAGCCTTGATTTGCTTTAAGAGCATTAATCTAAAACTCCCATAGGAATTCCAAAATAGAATTCTAAAATTTTCAACCTAAAGATGTAATCGTATTTGGTTCGAATCACAGTAGCTTCGGCATTGTCTAATCGAGCCTGAGCCTGGCTGAAATCAAAAGAGTTCATCAACCCTACCTCAAAACGTTCTTTTGCATATTGGTAGGCCAACCTTCTCGCCTCAAGCGACTTTTGAGCAGCCTCATATGCCTTAGCAAAGGTCTTCACATCGTTATACGCTTGATTCACCGCATTTTCTAAATCCAACTTGGTTTGCTCGTATTGCAATTCTGAACGCTTCACATTCAAGGCTGCACGCTTGATGCTATTGGAGGTCGAAAACGCATTGAAGATGGGAATGTTCAATGACAAACCGTATGAAATACCATCGTTTCCTTCGAGCTGTGCAATAAGATCAGGACGCACAAGATTACCTGTGTCATCTAACTGAAAACGATCGCTTGCAAAGGTGTTGTAATTCATGAAGGCATTAAGCGTCGGCAAGGCAGCTCCCTTTGCGATCTTCAAATCTTGCTCAGACAAAATAACACTGGTCTCTGCGAGCTTTATGTCATTTCTAAAGCTCATCGCTTTAGTGAAAATTTGTTTCGGAGACTTATCAAGAATAGTAGAACTCGGAACATCAAAAGATTCGTCTGCAATATCGAAGTTCTCGTAATCGGTGATCTGCAGCAGCTGCGCTAGATTGATACGAGAAAGAATTACGCGTGCCTCTGCATTCACGATAGATTGTTCTTGATTCGCAGCTGTAGCCTCAATCTCTAAGAGATCTCCATTCGGAACCACCCCTAGCTCTACCAATTCTTTAGTACGCTTGAGGTCTTGCTCTGTGACCGCAAACTGAGCTTGAGCCACTTTTAAAGACTCTTTAGAAGAGATGACATTAAGGTAGGCATTCGCAACACTAAGACGTATATCGTCTTTGAGGTTCGCCAATCGGTACTGATTTGAAATGGTATTGATCTCAGCACGCTGAGCTCTTCTAATATTTCTCAACCCATCGAATAGGGTATACCCCACAGATAAGTTGAAATTTCCTTGCAAAACAACTAAAGACGGGTTGGCTGTATTGGTTCTCGGATCAATACCAAAACCTTTACTTTCATTAAGTCCCATCGACCCGTTAAATCTAGGTAAGAATTGTCCGAGTCCTTCGAGCTCTCCAAGCTCGGCAGATTCGAGATCTAACTCGAATTGCTCAATGGTAATGTTGTTTTCTAGCGCATACTCTACACACTCTTGCAGCGTCATTCGCTGGGTTTGAGCAAATGAAAATGCACTGATAAGCGCGAGTAAACTAAGTAATCTAAACTTCATCGTTACAGCTGGTGTTAGGTTATGGCTTCGGTTACACGCCTCTATTAGGAGACTCCTCTGATTCGATCTTAATCGGCTCGGTTTTGTTCCATTGCTTCACCTTATCAGATTCTGTTAATCCTTCAAGGATCTCAACATTAATACCATCAGAGATTCCAATCTTAATATCGCGGCGCTCAAACTTCTGCTCACCTACCTCAACTTCAACATAAGGTTCGTCAGTCACTTTATCGAACTGCAATAAGGCCTCTGGCATCACCAAGATGTCTTCTTTACGGTCTAAGATTAACGATGCATTTGCGCTGTATCCGGCTCTAATTGTAAAATCGTCCTCAACGGTTACATCTCCTTCTATCTTGAATTTCACCGCACCCGACTCTTCAACACCTTTAGGAGCGATAAAGCGTAAACGCGCATCAAATTCTTTGTCACTAATGGCTCCAAGACTTACTACAAGAGGCATTCCAACTTTAAGCTTGCCCACTTCACCTTCATCTACCTTTCCTTCGAAAACCATCTTAGTTAAATCCGCAACGGTTGCAATGGTGGTTCCCGCATTAAAAGAGTTCGACTGAATAACTTGGTCACCAATCTCAACAGGAATCTCTAAGATGGTTCCTGAAGTCGTGGCACGGATATTTGTATTTGCCGATGACGACCCACCGACAGAACCCTCTTTGATAATTTGATAGTCGGCCTGGGCATTGCGCAATTCTTGTGCCGCCTGCTCATAGGTCAATTTCAAGTTGTTGTAATCTTGATTTGAGATCACTCCTCTTTCGAAAAGTTCTTCGTTTCGATTGAATTCTAATTCCGCATTGTTCAAACGCAATTCTGCGTTCTTCACTCTACCCATGGCTGAATTCAACGACTGTTCATTCGGAACCACCTTGATCACCGCGATGAGGTCTCCTTGATTCACATAATCCCCTTCGTATTTTACAATTCGATCTATAATACCTTGAATCTGAGGCTTAATTTCAACTTCGTCTTCAGGAACTACTGTCCCTGTAGCGACAGTCTTTTCTTCTATAGTACCGTAAAAAGGACTAATGGTGTCGTAAGTGATCGAGGCTTTGCTGTTTGATTTCACAAAGAAGGCCGCAGCCCAAAGAGCGCCAAGTGCGATCACTGCAATGATACTATACCGAACGGCTTTTTTCATAATAATAGGTATTAAATAATAAGTCTAGTTTAGGTTGTTATTCTTCTCTTAATGCTTCTATAGGTCTTATACTAACTGCGCGTTGTGCAGGAATTAATCCAATTAGGGTTCCCAAAATCACCATAAGTGCGAGGGCTCCAATAACGTATGGGATAGGAACGGTAGGGTTCGTGTACGGAAAGTCGCTCCCTTCGGTCAGGTTATTCACTAGGCTCAGCGTTGCTGCCCCCAAAATGATTCCCATTACTCCCGATATCACGGTCAAAAAGACCGATTCAACTAAAATTAAATTACGCACCTCAGCAGGGGTAGCTCCTAATGCGCGCCTTACTCCGAGTTCTTTAGTGCGCTCCTTCACAGAGATTAATAGAATGTTTCCGATTCCGATGACCCCAGCAAGAATAGTAGCTACACCAATTACAAGCGACAAGAAAGTAAGGCCGTTTGCAAATCCTTTAATCCGCCCAAAAACCTCACCAAGATTAAACGAGCCAAAAGCTCTTTCATCGGTAGGATCGACCTGATGAATCGACTTGAGTACAGTCTTTACATCCTTTTCAACCTGAATAATATCGGCATCATCGAAAGCGGCGATACTCATAAAATCGACCTCATCACCTTTGTTATATAATCTGTTGAACGTAGTAAAGGGTATAAAAATATCACTGTCAGATTCAAAACCTCCACCGGGAACAAACTTGTGGACCCCGACTACTCTGAAATAGATGCCATTGATTCTAACAAAGCCGCCTACGGCCTCTTCATCGTCGTCGAACAATTCTCTCTTTGTACGCTCACCAATAATACACACCCTTCTATTGTAGTCTATGTCTGACTGATTGATAAAGCGACCCTCATCATATATTTTCTTAGTCGCAATTTTGGTATAGACCGGAAAGTCTCCGTACACGTTGTAGCTTCCAGACTTCTGACCACGAACGGTTAAAGCCGGTGCACCACCAAATACTCCCGTTGCATTTCTAGGAGCGATGTATTGAATTTCTGGTATGCGTTTTTTAAGTACGTCGATGTCCGACAACTTCAATTGGATTCTTCTTCCGGTTCTAAATCCTTTGTAGGGCTTGCTTGTAGATTGCGACCAGGCAAAGAGTGAGTTCATCGCAACCGATTCAAATTGACGCTCGAATCCATTATCTAATCCTTTCGCCGCCCCAGACATTGCGATATACACGAAGATTCCCCATAGTACTCCAATCACAGTAAGCACAGTGCGTACTCGATTCTTGTTTATCGAGCTGAAAATTTCTTCCCAGGTATCTGCTTTAAATAATAGCTTCATCACTCGTCTCTTAGGGCAACAATAGGTTTAATTCGAGCTGCGCGTTTTGCAGGAACATAACCCGCAACCGTTCCGAATACAATCAAAACAAGGGTTGCCCCAATGGCAAAGCCCATATCGATGTAAGGGTTGGTTATAAAATAGCCCTCAAGTCGATCGCCAAGATTCTGAAGAATAGCTACACCTGCTATCATTCCAGAAAATCCAGATAAGGTTGTTATGGTGGTAGCTTCTAAAAGGATACCACTTATCACTACACGCGGGGTTGCTCCTAGCGCCTTTCGGATACCGATCTCTTTGGTACGTTCCTTTACCACAAAAATCATGATATTACTCACACCAATGATGCCTGCAATAATCGTACCTACAGCAAAGAATAGCGCTATAAATCCTAAAACCTGAGCAAACTGCTGATTTTGCTTTAGCTCATCGGCAATATTTCGAATGAAGATGCCGCTTCGATCTTCACGGGCGATAACCTTCTTATCTTTAAGCAGTTTTAAGATATTTTTCTCTAGTGCCATTGCACCCGCATACCCAATAGCCGGATTAAACCCAACAATAATCTGCTCAATGCGGTCAGTTCCTTTTTCAATAAGCTGTCTGGTGGTGTATGGAATGTAGATAAAACGCTCCTCATTATCGCCTCCGTCGTCTTGAAAAACACCAATGACCTTGAATGCGCTATCTCCTAAAGTGATGTATTTACCGATCGGGTCTTCTCCATTAAAGAGATCTTGCTCCACCAATCTTCCAATAACCGCGTACTTACCCTTGATCTTAAGGTCGTTCTCGTTGATAAAACGCCCCTTCATAATGATGGTCTTCTCGCTGAACTGATGGGCTGGGGCTACCGCCCTATTGGTGTAGTTATTTGACTCGCCCTTGTAGCGTACTAGATTGGATCTTGTAATGCGAGGCGTTATGTATTGCAATAAGGGCTCAAAATTTTCCTTGATATCGATAAGATCTGAATTGTCGAAACGAATCGAGCGATTCGACTTATACCCTTTATAGGGCATCGAAGTACGACCAGGAAAAATGAAAAAGGTATTTGTGGCGTCGTCACCGAAGAATTCTTCAAAGGTATTTTGCAGGCCATTCGTGAACCCTACGAGGATCACTACGATAAAAATCCCAATGGCCATAGTAAAGCCAGTAAGGAACGTCCGCAGCTTATTTTTGCGGATTGTATCAAATATTTCTTTCCAGGTATCTCTATTGAACATAACTCGAGGCGCGCACCTGGTCCACTTTTTTATCTTCTACAATCACTCCATCCTTGAGATAAACGATACGCTTACACATATGAGCAATATCCTCTTCATGGGTGACCACCAAAATAGTATTCCCCTCATCATTGATCTTTTGAATCAAGTCCATCACCTCGTATGAGGTCTTACTGTCAAGAGCTCCCGTAGGCTCATCTGCCAACAAGACTTTAGGTTGAGAAGCCATTGCCCTTGCAATGGCAACACGTTGCTTTTGACCACCTGACAGCTCACTAGGCAAGTGTTCTGCCCAAGGCTTTAATCCAACGCGTTCAAGATAATCAAGGGACATCGCGTTGCGCTCCTTTCGAGGCATACCTTGATAAAAGAGCGGTAAGGCTACGTTATCCTTAGCAGATTTGTAGTTGATCAGATTAAAGGATTGAAAGATGAACCCTAAAAACTTATTGCGGTATTCTGCAGCCTTGGTTTCGTTAAGGTCTTCGATAGGCACACCGTCGAGCGTATAGGTACCTTCATCGGCCTCATCTAACATTCCAAGAATATTGAGTAAAGTTGATTTTCCTGAACCCGAAGAGCCCATAATAGCGACAAGCTCACCCTTTTTAACAGAAAAGTTTATACCCTTTAAAACGTGAAGCGAATTGCTTCCCATTTTATACGATTTGTGAAGTTCCTTAATTTCAATCATTTAGAGTCGTCGGTTAGGCTCTTTTAAGAGACGACAAAGATGCGAATTTGTTACAGGAGTACTGGAAAAAGTTTTGTTAAATCAAGTATTAGACTCTTTTTTTCCCACAATCATGAAGATGCCTGACCACAAAGCAACAAACATCCTCTTTCGAACAGCTGCTATTTTCCCGAGTGCCGGATCCATTACAAGAAGTACATCTCCCCTTGATTCATAGACTAACCAGTAATGTCTAAATCCTAAAAAACGCATAGGAACAATACACGGGAATAGCATTGATTTCAAATCTGAAGCCTGATATACAGTACCCTTAAATCCAAATCGCTGTGCTACCTGAAGTAATTCGTAAAGCGTAGTTCCAAAGCCCTTAGAATACAGGTTTAATTGCTTTGAAAGAATAGAAAGTCCATGATAACGCAATAAGGCGGTTAAACAGGCTGCCCCACAATCGAACAGCCCTTTTTGCCTAACCACTTCATAACTCAATTTGGATGCATCCATACACCAAGACAAAAGGCGACCACAAACAAAATCATGAACACCATACTTACTAGTAAGGTTCTATTCATGATTGCAGTTTCTGTGGTAAAAATTTTGCCCTTCTACGAACGATTTCGCGAATAACTCTAATAGCCCCGCCTCCCACGAGCGCTTACCTAATGCTCTTAAAATCGCCATTAATGATCACTAGTATATGATTCGTAAATGTAGCCACCCATAAAGCCTAATAAAACGGCATCAACAGCCAATACCACCAAGAAGGGTAAAAAGCCCGCTCTTGATTTTTGAACTTCTTTGTGATTTAATTCAAGTACTTGCATTGTTCTCTATTTTAGATTTGAAAACGAAAAATAGTTGCGCAGACCGCAAATAGCTTGCAGAGCAGCATTTATCAATTGATAAATGGCAAATGCACTCAAAAGTATCAGTCCTAAAAGCTGAAACACCTTCCAATCAAATCCAGACCAACTGAGGTCTTTAAGGTTAACCCATCGCTGAATGAGTTGATGAATTACTAGAAAGAAAAATGAGGTATAAAAAACAAGATGACCCCACCCGTAAAGCAATAGACCCCAATTCAAAGGATTCCTTTTAGCACTAGACCTCAGTCGGCTAGCGATTGCCTCAAATGCTTTCTGTTTAAGGTGATAAACCCCCATGTAATCGCTTAGCACCCAATACCCATCAGTTTTAAAGAAGGGATTGAGATTGTAGAGACTCTTTAAAAAAATCAAAACGCCCAATGGTAATAAGAGCGGATGAATTCCTGCTATATACAGCAACAATAGTATGGTGCTATACAGCAGTTCAAAATATACACCAGCAAGAGCGATAGTTATGCGTTCGGAGTGCTTCAATAGGTAAGACGAGGATACGTCGGTGAACAATACCGGAAAGCCATAATAAAAACCAAGCCCGATAGCATACTGCTTCACACCAAAATAGACCGCGGCTTGAATGTGTCCTAATTCATGAATAATGGTACTCAAGGCGAGAATAGAAAAGGTCCAACTAAGCTTAGTGCCTAAAGGGGTAAATAGTGATCTATTCTCAGTCCCTATGTAATAGACCAGAGGAACTGTAACAATTACAAAGAGGCTAAGAGTGAGCAAGAATCTCCACTTTTGAAATACAAAACTCAAGATAAGAGGAACAGTACAACCGTTAATTTGACAGCCTACAAGCCCCTGCTGCCGAATAAACTCGTAGCGCTGAACCTCTTTTGCAGCGCCTTTTGAACCAAAGACAGCCGTCAAAGTTTCTAAGTTTTGATGGTCTTCTACTTTTAGGTTTTGATCCTTTGCTTGGAGCTTGGTAAGCAATTCAAAACTTTGTTTACAAATGCGATAACTTACCTTAGATCTTGCACAATAAACAAGGTGTTCCCCTTCAACCTTTGATAGGGTTAAATACGTTGCAAATTCATGCGGCATAACAGGATTAATTGGCGAGTGTACGCTTCACAGAGGCTTTAAACTCATTAAGCATTGTCAAGTAATGCGAGTCACCCATTGCATGCACAAGAGACTGTGCATTCTTAATCAGATCGATTACCTGAAGCATAAGTTCATTGAATAAAACCGAAGAAAAGAAATGAGCCGCATCTAGTTCTTGTTCGTAGTGTAAGCGATAGCGATAAATTGCCCAATTGAATTGCCCATTTATGGCATCCTCTCTGAAATCACAACAATCGTCGTAAAGTTGAAAAGCCTCTATGAAAAGGGTATGGCTACGTTCTAGCCCCTTAAGCCCAGAGGTCGAAGAATCTAAATGCTTTAAGGCATGTAATGCTACAGTGGCTAAACCTGCTCTAGACTGAGCGAGAAAACGGTAATTTTTAAGAGAAGGATACGAATGACACCTTTTTTCTAATAACTGACGTTTAGCAAATAGACTTTGAGCATGCCTAAAATCTTGCCAAAAAGCATGATCGGTACTGAACAGCTCACTAAGGATTAAGATCGATTCAAGCTGAAGATCTAAACACACCCCTGTATTGTCTTCAAAATTATCCTCTTGACGATCGATATGCATAACAAGTTGGAACAGACAATGCCCCGCCTTGTCTAGTGTTCTATACGTACCCTGATTATCCAGACTAAAATAATGCTGAAAAAGACTTGCGTAGTGACGGTAAAATTGTGGAGATACATCCTCGATCAGCAACTGATCTAATTGCTTTTGATTCATTCTGAACAAAAAGGTTTAAGGGCATGATTTAAGTCAATTGTTGATTGTAATACCTTAGGCCATAACGCTGACGGTACTCTTTTTAGCTGTTGTTTAAATCTCAACGGCTCTTTAAATCGACGGTCATTAGATAATAAACTCGTGTGGGCACGATAAGCAGTCGCAACACCCTCCTCAAAATCTACTTCAATAGTCAACGATTGAGTCTTCCATTTTTGTTTATAGGATTCGTAAAGAGGATCTATAAGCAAACTGAGCTGTATACTTCTAATTTGCAAGCTTTGATTATGAATGACAATCACTGCATATAAACGATTAATTGCGCCTAAAAATTTAGAGCGCACCTCTATCCTAGTGTGGTCTTGATCTTCTTCTTGAGTGATCACCAAGCGCTCTAAAAATTCATTAAAAAGGTGTTGATAGAACTCTAGATGTAGCGTCTGATTCAGAAAAGCTAAGTCAGGATAAGGCAAATTGACGGTAAGACATTCATCTATTCCGATCGGATAGGCTTGCCAATCAATAGAAGAAAGTGTCTGACCTCTGAGAAGATTGGCATAATCCAAACTAATCCCTCTAAGAAGAGAAGATCGGTGTTTTACGTAAGCCGTTTCTTGATGGTAGGTGTAATGAAAAAAGTTTTGCGCTTTAAGCCATTGATCCCTTGCTTTCAAACTCTCCTCAAATGCAGCAGACAGGTCAAAAACCTCGAGCTCTACTCCTTCAAGTGCAATCGTATTAGCATACTGGGATAAGCCTATTCCATAAAAACTAAGCCCTCCTAGAAAAAGGAGGGCTTTAATCGAAGCGCTCATCAGAATCTCAATTTTCCTGTAACCCTAAACTCTCCATTGGACTCCACAGTCGCTCCGATTTCTCCACTCTTGAACCACCCCATCTCGAATCTTCGCTCGAGAGGTGTGATCTGAAGTGGTGGTGTTGATTTTGCTGTCATAAGATTTGATTTGAAGGCAAACCTAAAGGGGCTGACCGCAGAACCCTTGCAGCTAATGAAAAACCTCAGTGTATTGATTATTGCTGAATACTTTGATTGAAACGTCTACCTCCAAGTCAAAGTTGTCGTCATAGAAATAGGTTCTTCTCGATCGGTCGTAAGAGATTTTTGCGTCGAAATCTTTTAATTGATCTACCAAATGATACACTAGTCGTTCACTGATTCCTAAACGTCGAGAAAGTTCATAAGGAGACCCTGTGCACTCTGACACAATTAACCCATGAAGGCGCTCAAGGCGCTTCAAATTTTTAATACTGTTCATAATGAGATATTCTTGATTTCTTTCGAAACTATCTCACCGTCAGTGATTTAAAAAAGAATGTTTGTAGGGATTTATAAAATCCTAAGCCGATTTAAAATGGACTTATTCTTTCACTCTATCAGAGCGCATTTTTCGATAGACCGCATAAAAAACACCAGCAACGAGCACATACGGTAACGCCATTAAATACACAATGCCGTTATTAATCCCTTCGGCTACCGAGGTATCAGCTCCACTTTCTAATACCGCCCTGCACATAGCACATTGACCATAACTTGAGGCACTACTAATTAGAAGTAAGAGCAGAACAAATTTAGTGCGCATAATAGGGTGAAATCATGAGGTAAACAATCACTCCTGTTACGGCAACGTATAGCCAGATGGGAAAGGTATAGCGCGCCAGTTTTTTATGTTCTTGATAC
>JALQTJ010000032.1 GCA_023264015.1 Flavobacteriaceae bacterium
CTCATCTACAATAGCGAAGTTGTGTTTGCGCTGAACAACGTCCTGTTGCTGATGCGCCATATTGTCTCGGAGATAGTCAAAACCAAACTCATTATTCGTTCCGTAGGTAATATCTGCGAGGTAGGCTTTTCTGCGTTCTTCGCTATTCGGTTGGTGGTTGTCGATACAGTCAACGGTTAGGCCGTGAAATTCAAAGATAGGGGCCATCCATTGGCTATCTCGCTTTGCTAGATAGTCGTTCACCGTAACAAGATGAACCCCTTTTCCGGTCAGGGCGTTGAGGTAAACAGGCAGGGTCGCTACTAGTGTCTTACCTTCACCTGTTTGCATTTCCGCTATTTTTCCTTGATGCATGGTGATACCTCCTATGAGCTGTACGTCGTAGTGCACCATGTCCCAAACGACTTCTTTGCCGGCGGCGTTCCATGAGTTGCTCCAAGATGCAATTTCTTGATGAAGTGTCACATAAGAACGTGTTGCTGAAAGCTCTCTGTCGTAAGCTGTAGCCGTAACCTCTAGATTTTCGTTTTCTTTAAAGCGTCGAGCGGTTTCTCGAACCACCGCAAATGCCTGTGGTAAAAGTTCGCTTAAAGTCTTTTCAGATACCTCATGAATGCTTTCTTCTAGCTGATCAATTTGATCGTAAAGTTTTTCGCGTTCATCTATATTCGCACAATTGGCGATTTCTTCTTGAAGTCCCTTTATCTGATCGTTCAAAGCTGCCGTGGATTGCTGAAGCGTTTCTTTGAAAAAAACAGTCTTCGCGCGCAGTTGATCGTGTGTTAGATTTTGTAGGGTATGTTCTTCTCTTTTAATGGCTTCGACAATCGGTTGAATGGATTTGATGTCATTTTTCGATTTGTCTCCGACGAAGGCCTTGAGAATAGTGGTTACGATGCTCATAATTCTGGTAAAATTAACTAAAAAAAGCCTCTTAGAGAGGCTTTGTGCTTTGGTTTGAGAGGCGAATTAATATTCGTCTTCGTTCCAGAGATAATCTTCTTCGGTAGGGTAGTCAGGCCAAATTTCTTCAATCGATTCATAAATCTCTTCTCCTTCTTCTTCCATCGATTGCAGATTCTCTACCACCTCTAAAGGTGCACCCGTACGAATGGCGTAATCAATCAGCTCATCTTTAGTTGCTGGCCAAGGCGCGTCGCTTAAATAGGAAGCAAGCTCTAACGTCCAATACATAATAAAATGGGTTTAATTTTTTGCAAAAATAGAAGTTCGGACAAATTGGCCTATAGAAACCGTAAAAAATCGTGTTAAAGTTTGGTTAACGCCTTTTTCTACCCTCTAAAAATCCTCGTTTTCTTCTGTTTCTTTTGTTTTTAGAGATGTAAAGCAACACGAGGTACACGATAAAAAGCAGTCCTAGAATAACGTAAGTTGAAGGCATAGTAAGCGTAGGGGTTATAGTTTTTGAATTTGCTTTAGGCTTAAGGTTATTACAAGCACTGCAGCAAGGGCCATTTCAAGCGAAAGGTATTGGATTCCAAAAAGACCCACAAGAATGAAGAGTAAAGAGAAAAGGCAAACCGATTGAAATAAGGTTTTGTTCTTTAGCGCAACGGCAGCAAGTACCAATGGATTGGCCCAAAAGAGCGAAAAATTGTAAACCGTAGCGTAGTGCTCAGAGAAGAAGTTGAGGAAAGTTAACAAGATGCCTGCACTACCTACCAGGAGTAAAAGCATACGATCAACTAGATTAAAAATTCCTTTTGTTTTACCCATCCACAGCGAAAGGAGCGCATATAATACTAGGACTATTAGGATAAATCGAGGCGAGGACCAAAAAGAGGGCCTGACTTCTGGTAATTTCTTGGCGATTTCAATACGTGTATTGCGCACTAGTGGTTGCGACGCTGAAGTGCTGGTCTTTAAAATAGACTTCAAATAGTTGGGCAAATAAATAAGGGCCGAAGTGGTTAAGGTTTGATCGACTCTTGCACCGAGCACTATGTCTATACCGAATCTGTTCCAAGAATATAAGGGTAGGTGTTCATGAAGGGTGCTGCGATAGGTTAAATTTTGGCCGTCGTAAACGGTACTCATTGCAAAGCTTTCTCCAAGGCTTTGGGCTAGCAACTCAGGAATCTTTGTGGCGCAATTTTCTTTCAAGAAGTCGTAGCGATAATACCGATTATCTGGCCTTTCATTCTCAACCAATAATCGGTACATCTTTTCTTTTTGCTCTTGGTTTAGGTTTAACGTTTGTCTGACTACCTCACGCCCTACATAAGCGTAGTAGGCGCTAAAGGTTTGATAGTCGGTTACCGATAAGAAGTAGTCTAGCTTTCCTTTGACAAAATTGACATAGAAGTTTGGGGCCCCAAAATCAAACGTACCGAAATTGTAGACTTCATCGATTCCTTTACCCGGATCGTACACATGAATGGCACTATGACCAAAGGCGGCATGCAACTCTGGGCCTTCACTGCAGGTAAGCACACTTATTTGCGCCACCTTGCTCAGTGATTCTTGAGCAGGCGCCACTAAGAAGCTTAATAAGGAGGTGATGAGAAATAGAAGTCGAAGTGCCATGGTTTTCGATTGCTCTCAAAGATAAGAGGAACGAGCAGAGGAATAAAGTGTAAATTCGTTGACATGTTAAGCCTAAGAGCACAAGCGGCCAATTTCATCACCCTTTTGAATGCCCTCTTCGGGTTTCTAGGGTGTATTGCGATGATACAAGAACGTTTTGATCTTGCGCTCATGGCTCTGATCGCAGCGGCGATAGCCGATTTTTTAGACGGATTTGTGGCCAGAATTTTAAAAGTAGAATCTGCCTTTGGCACCTTTATGGATTCAATGGCTGATGTGATCAGTTTTGGACTGTTTCCTAGTCTTTGGTGGTATTTCTCACTCTCTGAATCTTTATCGGTAGTATGGGCTACAGGACTTGCATCGCTCTTGTTTGTCTGCGCACTTTTTCGGTTGGTTCGATTTTCAGTGTATCCCTCAAAAAGTATTCATTTTGAAGGCCTTCCTACGCCCGCAATGGCCCTTTTTGTGGTGCTCATTACCCAAACAGAACTCTTCGATCAGATGGCTTATTTTACGCCTGTTTGGTTCAAGCGTGCGGTGGTACTTTTGACGCTCTTATTTTCAGGGTGGATGGTGAGTAAAATCCCTGCTATTTCATTGAAGTTCAAGGAGTATGCTATTAAGACCAATGCACTTAGGTATCTAGTGATAGTAAGTGCTGTTGTTGGTTTTGTACTTCTGAAAGAGGAGCTTGTCTTGGTACTTCTACCGACCTACATCTTTAGCTCACTCTTGATCAAACGCTAAGCGCTTTTTACGCAATTCGAAGTTTTGACCTAAGTATACTTTGCGCACCATTTCATCTGCGGCGAGTTCTTCTGGTGCTCCGGCCTTTAGTATAGAACCCTCAAACATGAGGTACGATCGTTCAGTGATAGCTAAGGTTTCTTGTACATTGTGATCGGTAATAAGAATACCAATATTCTTGTTTTTCAACTGTGCCACAATACGCTGAATATCTTCTACGGCAACTGGATCTACCCCAGCAAAAGGTTCATCGAGAAGAATGAACTTGGGATCCGTCGCTAAAGCACGAGCAATTTCTGTTCTCCGTCGCTCTCCTCCTGAAAGCAGGTCACCTCTATTTTTTCGAATATGGGTGAGTGAAAACTCTTCGAGCAAAGCATCTCTTTTCTTCTCTTGCTCGGCCTTTGACAGGGTGGTATTCTGTAGCACACTTAGAATATTGTCTTCAACGCTAAGTTTTCTAAACACAGAGGCCTCTTGAGCCAGATATCCGATCCCGTGTTGGGCGCGTTTAAACATGGGAAACTTGGTGATATCTAAATCGTCTAAATAAATCGAACCGGCGTTCGCCTGAATTAAGCCAACAATCATATAAAAAGAGGTGGTCTTTCCGGCCCCATTAGGCCCAAGGAGGCCAATGATTTCACCTTGATTTACCTCAAGAGATATTCCCTTTACAACGGTACGTTGCTGGTAGATTTTCTTTATGTTTTCAGCTCTTAACTTCACGATGTTGCGTTTAGCGCATCCCAGTACTCATAGGCTCTCCTTAAATGTGGAATAACTATGGTTCCTCCGATTAAGGTAGCTATTCCTAAGGTTTCTGTTACTTCTTCGGCCGTACATCCTGCTTTTTTGGCTCCTTCAAGGTGATAGCGCACACAATCGTCACAGCGCAGTACTGCAGAGGCTACTAGACCTAGAAGCTCTTTGGTTTTCACATCTAGAGCCCCTTCTGAGAATGCATTCGTGTCTAGGTTAAAAATACGTTTGATCAATTTCTGATCATCGGCTAAAATCCGTTCGTTCATTTTTGAACGGTAATCGTTAAAGTCTTCTACTAGCTTATGCGCCATTTTCTTCTGAATTACGAGTTACAAACTTTGAAATTCCGATACTTAACTGGTATAAAATCATCACAGGTATGGCCACAATGATCTGACTCGCCACATCTGGTGGGGTGATGACGGCAGAAAGCACCAATACAAGGACTAAGGCTATCTTTCTATATTTTTTAAGAATCTCTGGAGTAACCAATCCGATTTTGGTTAAGAAGTAGATCAAAATAGGAAGCTCGAACATGATACCACACGCAATCACAGAAGCTCTAACCGTTGAGATGTACGAGCTGATGTCAATTTCATTGCTTACCTCAGCACTGACCTGATAGGTTCCTAAGAAGTTGATCGAAAGAGGGGCTACAATGTAATATCCGAAGAGCACACCCATGAAGAATAACAGAGAGGCAGCGCCAATGAATCCCTTTGAGTATCTCCGCTCTTTCTCATACAACCCAGGACTAATGAACCTCCATATTTCAAAAAGCAGGTAGGGAAATCCTAAAATGAAGCCCGCCCAAATAGACGTCCAAATGTGTGCAGAAAACTGTCCTGCCATGGTTCTGTTTTGGATTCTGAAGGGCAGTGATTCTGCGCAAAAATCAGAAGTGATTCCGAAGAAAGTAGAGATTTGACAGAACATGTTATAGGTCGGAAAGTTCATATTCTTAGGTGCAAAAATGATGCGGTCGAAAATGAATCCTTTCATGACAAACGCCACGGTGGCTATTATGAGAATAGCCACAATCGATCTGATGAGATGCCAGCGCAACTCTTCTAAGTGATCTAAAAATGACATTTCATCCTTTATACTCATACCGAAAGTCCTTCTTGAATAAGTTGATGCATGTGTAGGATGCCTGCATAGCCCCCTTCATGCGTTATAATAAGTTGAGTTATTTCTTTTTCATTCATCAATTTAAGGGCATCTAGAGCCAATTGATTTGATGAATAGCAAATGGGATTTGAACTCATGACATCTTCGGCTTTAAGCTGATTAATGTCAGATTGTCGCTGCAGCATGCGTCGAATGTCTCCATCGGTAATAATACCAACTACCTCTTGATTTGAAATCACAGGTGCGCATCCGGCCATTTTGTTCGAGATCTCTAAAATCACATCGAGAATAGGCGTTTCTACAGAAACCGCTGGCTTAGACATCTTGCCCATAAGGTCAGAAACCTTGAGATAGAGTTTTTTACCTAGGCTTCCACCAGGGTGATAGCGTGCAAAGTCAGTTTCGCTAAAGTTCTTTTCGTTGAGTGCCGCTACCATTAGCGCATCTCCAAGTGCTAATTGTAAGGTGGTGCTTGTGGTAGGGGCTAAGTTGTGAGGACAGGCTTCTCTCTCTACCGGGGTCAGCAATAAGGTAGTGGCGTTCGTTCCTAGATAAGAAGAGGAATCAGCACTTACTCCAATTAGGGTATTCCCTCGGGCCTTGATCAATGGAATCAAAGTCTTCACCTCTTCGGTGTTCCCGCTCTTTGAAAGGCAGATAACTACATCTTCTTCTTGAACCATGCCTAAATCGCCGTGAATGGCGTCTGCTGCATGCATGAACAAAGAAGGCGTTCCGGTTGAATTGAAACTCGCTGCTAGTTTTGAAGCTATTATCGCACTTTTGCCCATGCCAGTAAATACTATGCGTCCTTTGCAGTCGACAATGTGTCCGACTGCCTCTGAGAAAGAGTCATCGATACAATCGGATAAGGATTGTAGTGCTGAAGCCTCTAAATCGAGTACTTCTTTAGCGTCGGCAATACGTTTTACGGATGGGTTCAAGAAAAAAGCCTTAGGATTAGCTATTTTAGTTATACAAAAGACGAAATTACGAAAAACGACCTCTAGTTTTTTCTTATCTTCAAGACTATGTCTCATACTGTAACGGACGAGCAACTCCACGATGCACTGAAATACTATTTTGGTTTTACTGCATTTAAGGGCCTTCAAAAACAAGCTGTCACTTCTATTCTTCAACATCAAGATACATTTGTGATCATGCCGACAGGAGGAGGCAAGTCTTTGTGCTACCAACTCCCGGCATTGATGTCAAAAGGAACTGCTGTGATTATCAGTCCGTTAATTGCCTTGATGAAGAATCAGGTAGACGCTATCCGTTCGGTAACAAAGAGCAATGGCGTTGCACATGTACTCAATTCGTCCCTCACTAAGGCTGCCTACCAAGAGGTAGTGCACGATTTAAATTCAGGAGAGACTAAACTTCTTTTTGTGGCTCCTGAGTCACTTACCAAGCCACAAACCATAGAGCTACTATCTCCGCTAAAACTTTCATTTGTAGCCATAGATGAAGCCCATTGTATTTCTGAATGGGGACACGATTTTCGTCCAGAGTACCGAAATATAAGGGCGATCATTAATCGCCTATCTGATGCGATTCCGATTATTGCCCTTACGGCAACAGCTACGCCAAAGGTCCAAGAAGATATCATGAAGAATTTGGGAATGAGAGATGCCCAACTTTTTAAGGCATCGTTCAATCGTCCGAATTTATTTTATGAAGTGAGGCCAAAAACAGCCCAAGTGAACGCCGATGTGATCCGATTTGTTTCTGAGCGACAGGGTAAATCGGGTATTATTTATTGTCTAAGTAGAAAAACGGTAGAAGAAATTGCACAATTGTTGCAGCTAAATGGCATTAAAGCCATCCCCTATCACGCCGGATTTGATGCGAAGACACGTGCTGATTATCAAGACCAATTTCTAATGGAAGAGGCTTCTGTAGTGGTCGCTACAATCGCCTTTGGTATGGGTATTGACAAGCCTGATGTTCGTTTCGTGATTCATTACGACATGCCTAAAAGTATTGAAAGTTACTATCAAGAAACAGGAAGGGCCGGTCGTGATGGCGGTGAAGGGCATTGTGTCGCCTTTTATGCGGCGAAGGACATGGAGAAATTAGAAAAATTCTCTGCTTCTAAACCTGTCGCAGAACAAGAGGTGAGTAATGCTTTGCTGCAAGATGTTATTGCGTACGCCGAAACATCTATGTCTAGACGCAAATTTATACTCCATTATTTCGGCGAAGAATACGATGAGGTCAATGGCGAGGGTGCCATGATGGACGACAATTCAAAACACCCTAAGGAGAAGATTCAAGCCTCTGATGAAGTCGTTATGGTATTGAATTTAGTTTTAGACACTTCTGAAAAATACAAGAGCAAAGAGATCGTGCGTATTCTGAGAGGAAAAACGAATGCTATGATTAGTGCAAACCAAACCGATCAGAAACCTTTCTTCGGATGTGGTCATGCCCATCGCTCGGCGTATTGGCATGCCTTGGTTCGTCAGATGGTAGTGGCTAATCTGCTCAAGAAGTCTATTGAACAGTATGGAGTGCTGCTTATCACTGAAAAGGGAAGAGCCTTCTTAAACTCACCAGAAGCTTTCGAAATGGTTCTGGATCGCGATTACGCTGCTCTAGAGGCTTCCACCTCAAAGGGAACGGCGAAAACCGAGAGTTTAGACGAGGTATTGTTACGACAATTGAAGGAGCTCCGAAAACAAGAGGCAGCGAAACACAAGGTGCCTCCGTATATCATTTTTCAAGAACCATCGCTTGAAGACATGGTCATGAAATATCCTATTAGCATTGCAGAATTAGCTCAAGTGCACGGGGTAGGAGAGCTCAAGGCGAAAAAATACGGAGCCCCTTTTGTGGCTTTTATTTCTTCGTACGTAGAAGAGAATGATATAGAGCGACCTCAAGACTTGGTGGTGAAATCAGCGGGCGCCAACTCTGCCTTGAAATTGTTTATCATTCAGAGTGTAGATAGAAAGTTGCCCTTTGATGATATTGCCGCCTCAAAAAGCTTAAGCGACACCGAGTTATTAGACGCTATGGAGCAGATTGTTTTCAGTGGAACCAAACTCAATATTTCTTATTGGGTGGACGAGCTGCTTGACGACGAATCTCAACAAGAACTGCACGATTATTTTATCGAGGCGAAAGACAATGCCATTGAACAGGCTACAGCCGCTTTTGATGGGGATTATGAAGAAGAGGAACTTCGCATTTACAGGATTAAATTTTATTCAGACATAGCGATCTAAAGCACTGCCCATACGATGGTCTAAATTGTTAATTTTGCCATCTATGAATACGGTCTATTTAGATAATGCCGCTACAACTGCAGTTCGTCCAGAAGTAGTCGAGGCCATGCACAGCGTGCTCACCGAAAACTTTGGTAACCCTTCCTCAACACATGCCTTCGGAAGAGCTTCAAAGGCCATTATCGAGAGCACGCGCAAGCAAATTGCTCAAACCCTATCGTGTAAACCCTCAGAAATTATTTTCACCTCTGGAGGAACCGAAGCAGACAATTGTATCATCAGATCTTGTGTTCGAGACCTCGGGGTGCGCAGGATTATTAGTTCGAGAATTGAGCACCATGCTGTTTTACATGCGATCGAAGCCATGAAAGAAGAATATGGGGTTCTGCTTGAATATGTAGAGCTCGATTCAAAGGGATCAGTAGACTTGCAATCTTTAAAAAAGCTTTTGGCTAAAGACGAGACGGATAAAACCTTGGTCTCGTTAATGCACGTGAACAACGAGATTGGAAATATGCTTGAGTTGAATGAAGTAGCTGATTTATGTGAGACTTACGGAGCTTATTTTCATTCAGATACCGTTCAGTCGATTGGCCATTTTAGGTTAAATCTCACTGAAACACCCATTCATTTTATTACTGCTGCTGCTCATAAATTTCACGGACCTAAAGGAATCGGATTCATGTTTGTGCGCTCAAACGTTCGTCTTAAATCGCTTATTGTAGGTGGCGCTCAAGAAAGAGGACTTAGAGCCGGAACTGAGAGCATTCACGATATTGCGGGCCTGGAGACTGCATTCAGATTGGCCTATGAACATTTAGATCAAGAAAGCGCTTTTATTGCCAAATTAAAAGCACACTTTATCTCTCGAATTAATGCCTTAATACCTGGGGCTGTTTTTAACGGAGACTCGGCCTCTGCAAACAGCACCTATACTCTAGTTAACCTGCGCTTACCCTTAAAAGGTGATAAGGCGGCTATGTTACTTTTTCATCTCGACCTAATGGGTATTGCTTGTTCACAGGGAAGTGCCTGCCAATCAGGTAGTAGTAAGGGGTCGCATGTTCTGGATCAAATTATTCCTGCCGACCAGCAATGGATGCCATCGCTAAGGTTTTCATTTTCTAAATACAATACGTTAGAAGAAGTTGATCGAGCTGTTGAGGTACTGGCGGATTATGTGACTAAAGATTAGTCATTACTTCTATTGTAGTAAGGAAAGCTGCGTGCGGCTTGCTTCATCAACTTCTCAATGAGTTCTCTGGTGTTTTTACCCGATCTACGGTCTATTGCTTTTTCGTAACGCCAGAGTAATTTTCCGCTGCTTCCGTCACTTACTTTGATGGCTAACTTTCCGAATTCTGGAGAAAGTACCCAAAGGTCTACCCAATTGAATTCATCTTCGATACCATCTGATAGCAATACTTGTAATTGAAGTGTTCCGGTGATGAGCGCATCGACGTCTAACACTTTAGCCAACTCATCGCTTTTGATCTGACCTATACTTCTATAATCTATTCCGGCGTTTTGTAGTTTCTTCTGTGTTAAGGCTAGGGGTTGAAAGCGTATAGAAAAATTCTTGCTATTGGACTTGTTTTCAAAGTAATTGGCAAGCGCTTGCTGTACAGCGAGACCCTCAGTTTCTAGAAATTGACGTCTTAAAAATTCACTCGGTTCAGCTTGTAGTGCTAGATCAACGGCAAATGGGAGAACGGCAATAGTCTTGTGTTTTGATGCAAAAGACTGAAAGTCTGTATTTAAAAAAACCTCTTTTTGAGCCATCACTGAAGTAATGGTCATCATAAAAAGGGCAAATAAAAGAGATCGAATCACCTTATAAAGTTAGGACCTTTATGGTTATTGAATATCGATTTCTGTATACCAATCGGTTTTGTTACCCAAAACATCTTCGACTTCGATACGGATAGTGTGCTTTCCTTCTAGGAGAATGATGTCGTTAAGGTCGAATCGCAAACGGTCTTCTTTAGGTTCGTATTCGAAGAGTACCCATTGATCATCTATATATCCGTTGTATCGAGAAATGAAGGTTTCTTGATCCTCTGCGCGTACGGATAAATACCTGAAGTTATTTAGATTTTGGTCGGTTTGAAAATTCATAGGAGTAACTGTGGGAGGTATAGTATCTGAAGCTATAAGATACTGTCCAGGAGTATTTAAACTTACCTCAAAAACAGAGTCTTTTGCCTTGGCGATATAGCTGATTTTATTTGTATCGCTTAGTTTCCCTAGATACAGACGCTCGTTAATAACCCGCTCAAGGGCAGCCTCTGAGAAGCGAAATGATACTTCTACCGGTTCTTCAAGGTACCCATAATCTGGAAGAATGCTTAGGGTGTCACCCTTTAGGGCAACCGACAACTCTTCAGAAGAAATCATCGCCTCTTTCTTTGCACGTACACGAATAGTCGATGAAGTGCTCTGCATTGTTGTATCAATTGCAGTACTGTATTTTGCATTTTTAAGATTTGAAACGGTACCGCTGTTTTTAAAATAAAGCGTAGCCTTAGTTTCGTTCCCACTGTGGTCTTTAAGTGAAACGACCGCTTTTACGGGAATCGAATCAACCCGTATGACGCCCTGAGACAAAGTCTTCTTATACATCTCGATGGATAAATCGCTGGGTTTAAATAAAAGCTGAACGTCTTTATTGCTCTCTTGTTCAAATTCGTAATCGATCACCTTATTAATTCGTGGTGAGGCCTCAAAAGAAAAACGATCAAAGGTGAGTGATACCATAGAAGAATCTCGGACACTAAGATCAATTTGATACAAACCATTTTTATTCAGCGATTGTTCAAGGCGATCAAACGCTTCTACGCCAATACCTATGAAAGGTGCAACTTCTAGGGTGTCAGCAACGAATTCGGTTTGTCGCGCCTCTGAAACAGGATGTAAGACAATCTTTTTTCGATTGAATTTTAACTCATGAGTATTCGCTGTAACTCCTTCATAGACGTAAAGTCCTAGTAGGGAGGGCGGATCGTTGTCAGTCGCCTTTAAACCAAAATTCAATGGATTTAATGGGATTTGGCCCTTCTGCTCACGCACTTCAAAATGTAGGTGAGGTCCAAATGAATTTCCGGTATTTCCGCTATATCCGATCACTTCTCCTTTCGTGATACGGAAGCGTTCATTAGAGAAATAGCGCTCAATCTCATACGACTTTGAAGCGTACTGTTCAGATTTGATGTACGATTGAATGCGCGGACTAAATTGTGACAAATGACCGTATACCGAAGTATGACTGTCTCCATGATCGATGTAAATCACCTTTCCGTAACCGCCAGTACCTACCTTGATTCTGCGAATATGACCATCAGCAATGGCGTAAACAGGCTGACCCTCTCTTCCTTGTGTTTTTAAATCAACCCCTCCGTGAAAGTGATTGGGTCTTAGTTCAGAAAAGGTTCCTGAATAGCGCAATTCAAGCTGTAGTGGCGGATTTGTGGCTAAATCAATAGATGCTGATTGCATAGCCATTCCCCAATAAAAGAGGCAACTAAAAAGAATGAAGCTTAGTGTTTTCATGGAGATAAAACACAAATCAAAACGATCTAATAGAGATTTGCAAGAGAGACTACAGATTAAATTTTTACGCTTGCCTGCTCACTTTTAGTATCTTTGATAGGAAAATGATGTCAGAAGCTAACTCACTTGTAGATGTGGTTCGCCTTTTAGCTCAAAAGGTTCAAGACCTCATCGAGCGGCTTGCATTTCAGCGATTAGAAAATGAAAAGCTGAAGCGTCGCATTGTTGAGACTGAGCAGGCAAAAATGAGATTAGAAGAAGAGGTTGGGATATTGAACCGCAAACTCAGTGAGCGCAGAGATCATTTTTCAACGTTGGGTAGCGTTCAACAGAATGATGAAATCGAGCAACAACTCGATCAACTCATTAAGGAGCTACAGGAATGTATAGATGAGATGAACTGATTATGAGTGATAAATTAAGAATTAAACTGTCGAT
>JALQTJ010000033.1 GCA_023264015.1 Flavobacteriaceae bacterium
ATGATGGAATGGGTGTTGGGTATACTGATTTTAGGATCCGTGGAATTGATAATTCACGCATTAACGTGACCATTAATGGGATCCCGTATAACGATGCCGATAGCCAGACTACATTCTTTGTGAACCTTCAAGATTTTGCTTCATCTGTGGGCTCTATTCAGATTCAAAGAGGAGTGGGCTCATCAACCTTTGGCGCAGCAGCTTTCGGAGCGAGTGTTAGTGTCGCTACTCAAAATCCGAGCGATGCGGCTTATGCCCAATACGCAAGTAGTGTGGGTAGCTTTTCTACCTTTAAAAATACCCTTCAGGCCTCAACAGGAGACCTTAATGGGTTCTCTCTAGAGGCTCGTCTTTCTTCTATTCAGTCTGACGGTTATGTAGATCGCGCTAGCGCTGATCTTCAATCCTATTACCTGAATGGCCTGTTCAAACTAAAGGAAAATAAGGCGCAATTGAACCTCTTGGCATTCGGAGGAACCGAAACGACAGGACTCTCCTTCTTTGGGCTCGATCGCGCCGGGTTAGCGTCGAATCGCAGACTCAATCTTGACGGAATCTATTACGATGCAAGTGGTAAAGAAAAGGTGTATCCGAATCAGACCGACAACTACCTTCAACAGCATTTTCAACTGCACTATAAAGAAGTGTTGAGCCCTAGTGAAGAGTTTACCTTCAGTGCACACTACACAAATTCAGAAGGGTATTACGAGCAGATTCAAGATTACGACAACATCTATGTCTATTTTAGAACCATACCCGCTTTATTCGGCGAAGGAGGGGCCGATTATGCCTCACAAGCACACCTTAATTCTGATTTCTACGGCATGTTGTCAAGCTATTCGAAGAAATTTGAAAAGAGTAATCTGATTGCTGGGTTAGGATGGAATACGTATAAAGGGGAGCAATTCGGAGAAGCTATCGCGGCAGATGCCCTTGTACTCTCTCAGCTGCCTTACCGATTCTATGAGAATGAGACCACAAAAAGAGAGTTGAATGGTTTTGTGAAATGGAACACCGAACTGTCTAGTACACTCTTTGCCTATGTTGATCTTCAGCTCAGAAATGTGGGCTATCAAGCTGCTGGTTCACTCTTCAGTGAAGGAGCTAGCCTTGATGTAGATGAAAACTATCTCTTTTTCAATCCTAAGCTGGGGTTGCGTTATGAGCTTGGAAGATCTCAACTGTTTTTCTCGTATGCTAGGGCGAACAGAGAGCCTGCTCGAGTGGATTTTGAAAACGGTTCGCCTTCTCCAGAGCAATTGGACGATTTTGAATTGGGATACCGTTTCAGTAGCTCTAAGCTAGCCCTAAACACGACCGCCTTTTTTATGGATTATACCAATCAATTGGTGCTCACGGGGGCCTTAGATGCCTTCAATTTTCCACTCCGCGAAAATGTAGGATCTAGTTATAGAGCTGGAATCGAATTAGAGGCTTCTTACGTGCCGTTTGAGGGTCTTCGTGCCGATGCCAGTTTGACCCTGAGTCGCCATCGCAATCGAGATTTTGTGACGTATCGAAATGAGTCTATAGAGCTGCTAGGCGATACCGCAATTTCTTTCGCTCCTGAGCGTATCTTCGGAGGTTCGATCTCTTATGAGATAGCAAAGAGCACTACCTTGACGCTTTACGTAAAATCAGTGTCTGAACAGTTTATGAGCAATATTGAACATCCAGATTCGCTGATTGAGGGGTATACGGTATTTGATCTCAATTTCAATCATGACTTTGTTCTCCATGGAGCTATCGAGAAGATAAGTTTGACCCTTCAGCTCAATAACCTCTTTAACACCCTCTATGAGAACAATGGTTATTTCTATAGTTTCGACGATCAGGGCCAGACGTATTACGGGGCGGGATTCTATCCGCAAGCACCGCGGACGGTGTTAGCAGGAATGAGATTTAGATTTTAGTTGTAGATGTAAAGTAGGGGTCCCTCGGCCCGCACTGCGTATTCTTTTAGATCAAAAAGAACAGATTCTCCCTGCCGGTTGAGTAATTGACCGGTAAATAGGCTGTAATTAAAACCATCTGAACATCCGCATGTGGCTGAGGTGCCGTTTGCTTCTGTCGCAGAACAAGCTTCTACGGAGTGATTCGGACAAGCGACTTCGAAGGCCCGAAAACTGTCGATTCCAACTTGAACGAGGTGAATCCCTCTTATGCCCCCTAAACTTTGCGGTAAGGTAATGGGCACTCCTATCTGCTGTACCTCGCTGTAAAGGGGCAAACGTGTATCGATTTGAACATCAAATGAAGCGTTGATCAAATAAGGGTTCTGAACCACTTGTGTATCGGCACAAGCTATTAGAAGAAGCGTCAAAAAAAGGACCATTACTCTCATGAGACTTCAAAGATACTGTGGTTTTAATTTTGTATATTTGAGTAATCCTCTAGCCCCTTGACACCAAGGAACTTGAGGATTTTTTAATTCGAATGAGGTATGAGTAAAGTTGCCTATTACACCAAAGAAGGATTACAGAAACTGAGAGACGAGTTGAATCAGTTAAAGGACGTTGAGCGCCCTAAAGCTTCTGCGGCTATTGCCGAAGCTAGAGACAAGGGAGATCTCTCTGAAAATGCCGAATACGATGCTGCAAAGGAGGCACAAGGCCTTCTTGAGATGCGCATTGCTAAGCTTGAAGAGACCTTGTCAAACGCACGCTTGATCGACGAATCACAGTTAGATACCTCAAAGGCCTTGATTTTATCTACGGTTACGATTAAGAACAAGGTGAACAATCAACAAATGACCTATACCCTGGTTGCCGAAAGCGAGGCAGACCTTAAGAGCGGAAAGATTTCGGTCAATTCACCTATCGGAAAAGGTCTTCTGGGTAAATCTGTAGGTGATATAGCAGAGATTCAAGTGCCCAATGGGGTCATACAGTTTGAAATCGTAGAGATCACCAGAAGCTAAGATGAGCTCACTATTTCTCAAAATCGTTTCAGGAGAAATACCTTCTTATAAGGTGGCCGAAGACGAAAATTTTTTGGCGTTTCTCGATATCAATCCTAATGCTAAGGGGCACACCCTATGTATTCCAAAGAAAGAGACCGACAAATTATTTGACCTTTCAGAACAAGAGTATCTCGACCTTATGCGTTTCTCGCGAAAGGTGGCAAAGGCCATTGAAAATGTAATAGCCTGTAAGAGAATTGGCCTCTCAGTGATCGGACTTGAGGTTCCGCATGTGCACGTACACCTCATACCCCTGAACGACATGCAAGACGCGCAATTCATCCAAAAGACCAAACTAGAGCCCGCCGAATTTGAACAGCTCGCGGCTCAACTCAATCAAGCATATAAACAACTAGACTAGTATTCATGGAGCTACAAGGAACAATCAAGATTATTGGAGAGACAAAAACATTCGGAAGCAACGGATTTCGCAAACGCGAGATGGTTTTGACTACTCAGGAACAATACCCTCAAGATTTATTGATTGAATTTGTTCAAGACAAATGTGATTTGCTCTCGCAATACGCTCCAGGTCAATTGGTGTCTGTTGGAATCAACCTTAGAGGACGCGAATGGACTTCTCCACAAGGCGAGGTGAAGTACTTCAATTCTATTCAAGGATGGCGCATTGAAGGTCAGGTCAAAGAGACAGCTCCTCCAAGTCCAAGTGATTTGCCTCCAATGACAGATTTCCCATTGGCTGATGATGCAGATGAGAAAGATTACGACGATCTTCCCTTCTAAATAAGAACTGAATCTACCTTGCTACGCGCAGCATAGCTAGTACAGTCGACGCTATGATCATTCACTATACCGTTTGCCTGTAAAAAGGCGTAGACTACCACGGGCCCGGTGAATGAAAACCCTTGTTTCTTAAGTTCCTTTGATAGTTTTTCAGAAAGCGGTGTTTTTGCGGGTAAATCGCTCATTGATCGAGGGTTGTTGTGAATGACACGTTTATCGGTGAACGACCATAAATAACGAGCAAAAGACCCGTGATTGCGTTGAATGTTTTGAAAGGCGATAGCGTTGTTAATCGTTGCCTTGATCTTTGAACGATTGCGGATGATTTTGGGGTCTTGCATTAATGCTTCGATCTTTTCATCGTTATAGGTCGCTACCTTATCGATTTTGAAGTGATCAAAGGCCGCTCTAAAAGCTTCTCTTTTTCGCAGTATAGTTAACCAATTAAGGCCTGCTTGAAAGGTTTCGAGCACGAGACTTTCAAACAACTTTTGATCATCGGTTTGCGGAACCCCCCATTCATTATCGTGATAGGCCTCATAGAGTGCGTCTCCTTCGCAGAAACTGCATCGTTTTGGTGTGTCATTTTGCATACGACAAAACTAGCTCGTTTGACTGCAGTATCTTTGCATTACTCATGAATTACAGTAAATATTTTAAGCTCCACGAAGCCCTAGTCGCACAAAAAGCGACTACCGGAAACCGCACCGATCCAGCCTATATCGAGTACACCTCTTTGAACTTTCAGCGCATAAAGCGATGGCAGAAAAGTGTGCGTCTAAGTGAGGAGCAACAGCGCTGGCTAGCTTCAAAAGCTGAGCTTAGAGTTAAATGGACCGTGCTCACTGAGCCATGGTGTGGAGATGCGGCTCCTTCTCTTCCGCTTATGCATCTCATCGCAGCGTCTCATCCGGGAATCACCTTAGAAATACTGTTGAGAGATAATAATCTAGAGTTGATGAATGCGCATTTGACCAATGGGGCACAATCTATTCCGAAACTGATTCAAACGAGCGACACTTCAGAAGCCCTAAGTTGGGGTCCACGTCCTTCAGGTGCTGCTGCCTTGGTGCAGGACTATAAAGAACAGCACGGGGTGTTTGATGCAGTGGGTAGAGAGCAGCTTCAGCAATGGTATAATGCCGACAAAGGCAGGCAAATTATTGAAGAATTACTGCAATTACTTGGCCGGAAATAGGTAGGTAATAGTTCCTTCTTGAACGTTTTTACCCGATTCTTGAAAGAGTGATCGCTTCGCGTACTCAATGGCTTGTGCAATCAAACATCCATTAGAAGAGGAAGAAAAATAGGGATTGTACCAGGCATCGATTACTCGGCCTTTATAATCAACGCTCACATTGATCACTACCTCTCCTCCTTCAAGACAGGTGTAGTTCGGGGCGGGGAGCTTTTGATGCACGCGTCCCTTTAAATCATATGAAATGATGGTTTTTTTCGCGAGTTTGATCGGTTCTCCTGGTGTTGTACTGTTGGCCTTCATGCGATTAAGGCGATCTTCAACCGCGCTTGAGATCGAATGGAGACCTGAACCTAGTCCCTCGGCAACCGCTGTTCCATTTTCACTCCGTTTTTTTGACAATTCTTCGAGTGAAGCCAGGGGCTCAGGAGCCTCTAGGGCGCTTTTGGTTGCGGCTTCGTTTGAGGCTTGATTGGTTTCTACTTTGAAGGCTTCAAAGCGTTTTTCTTCTAGCTTTTTAAAATAGTCTTCTTCGAGGTCTTCAAGAATTTCTATTTCGTAGGTCTTTTCTTGGCTCGGAAGCTGTGCAGAGATAGAGAGAAGTGCGAGCAGTAGCAGCCCACTCAACGCGAGTGTGTAGCGGCGTGCCTTTCGCTGTGCCTTTTCAATTAGCTGCATAATTCTTCTTTAAGTGCATCTGGAGTTCGAGCATCCTCAACCTTGAAAGCCCCAATAGCTGTTCTTCTGAGTCGGCTCAAGTGCGCACCAGACTTAAGGGCTTTTCCAAAGTCGTGGGCAAGCGAGCGAATGTAAGTTCCTTTTGAACAGTCTACAGAAAAATCAATGGTATTATTGGTGTCAAAACTGCTGTAATCCAATTCAAAATTATAGATTTCTATGGCGCGCGCACTGGTTTCTACCGTCTTACCCTCACGAGCCATCTCATAGAGCCGTTTCCCCTCTTTTTTTACTGCCGAAAACATAGGTGGGTGCTGCATTCGAGGCCCTACGAACTGTGTCCGTGCCTTTTCAATGAGCGAACTATTGATATGATTAGTTTCGAAATGAGCGTCAATTGCTGTTTCAAGGTCATACGAAGGGGTCGTCGACCCTAGGGTAAAGGTGCCGGTATATGTTTTTTGAAGCCCCTGAAATTCATGGATTTTCTTGGTGAATTTTCCGGTGCAAATAATCAATAGCCCAGACGCCAGGGGATCAAGAGTCCCAGCGTGTCCGATCTTGATTTTTTTGAGATTAAATTTTCTTAATAGCGCCCACTTTAATGCGTTTACCGCTTGAAATGAGGTGAAACCAAGCGGCTTGTCCACCAGAAGCACTTGTCCGTCTAAAAAATCTTCAAGGGTTAAGGTTCTGAGATCTTTCATGCGAAAAAGGTCAATAAAAGGGCGATTGATCCAGCCAATAAACAGTAGAGTGAGAAATAAATGAGTTTACTTCTTTTTACCAGGGCGATCATCCAGCTGCAGGCCACGAGACCTGAGATAAAGGCTGCCGTAAATCCGAGTACCAGATGTAAAGGATTGATAGTCGTCTGCATTAAGTCACCGCTTAAAAGGTCTTTGGCAATCTTTCCGAAGATAAGGGGTACCACCATTAAAAATGAGAAACGTGCGGCTTGTTCGCGTTGAACACCAAGCAACACTGCTGTTGAGATGGTGGCCCCACTGCGCGATATACCCGGTAGTATGGCAATAGCCTGCGCTATACCAATGAAAAGGGCGCGCCTTTGCGTGAGGTTCTTCTCAGAAGATTGTGGTTTGTCTGCTACGTAAAGCAGGCCTGCCGTAACGATCAACATGGCGCCGACTAAAAGGGTGTTTCCTGAAAATAAAGAATCAATAAAGTCCTCTAAAAAGAAGCCTACCAAGGCGGCCGGAAACATGGATAGTATAATCGCTAGACTGAAGTTTAAGGCTTGCCTTTCTCTTGCTATTGCCTTAGAAAATAGCTGAGTGAGGTCTTTTCGGTATAGCACAACCGTACTCAAAGCGGTGGCGAGATGTAAAATCACCGTAAAAAGCAAGCTTTCTTTCGGAAGGGCGTTCGATCCAAAAAGCACTTTGGCCAATTCGAGGTGCCCACTTGAAGAGACCGGCAGAAATTCTGTAAGCCCTTGAATGATACCAAGGATAAGGGCCTCAATACTACTCATCTTTAGTTTTTCTTCGAGACAAGATGGCGTATACCTGAATGCCTAGTCCTAAAAGGATAAGAAAGGGCGCCAGACGGATCCGTCTAAAGTTGTAGATCTCTGGGTTGAAAACATTGGGGTCATCGCTTCTTCCGCCGCTCATCAAGATAAACCCTAAGGCAATGAGCACTACACCTGCAATTATGAGTTTGTAGTTGCGCGATTCGAATAAGGGTTGTTTCATGTTGAAATACGATTTATGAAAAATTTGAGGTGGCCTTCAGAGAGAGAAAACGTGAGGCTGAAAGATACGTACTTAAAACGGTGATCAGCAAGGCAATAAGGTAGAGTGCGGCGACGATACTTAGAAGCGGAGCCCTTTGACTCAAAAGGTCTAGGCTCGGATAGGCCTGATCTAAACGCCATAAGATGACCTCCAAAAGCACACTCGCAAGGGTGGCTCCAACAAGACCTAAGCCTGCATAGGTTTTTATAAATGGCCTACGAATAAAGGCCTTTTTGGCCCCAACGAGTCTCATGGTTTTTAAAACCAGTCGCTTCGAATAGATCGAAAGACGGATAGAGGCGTTGATCAAGAGCAAGGCGATCAGCAATACGATGCCCGCCGCCCATAGGAGCACGTTGCGGATGATCTTAAAGTTAGAATCTAACAATTCTAAGAGCTCTACATCGTAAATGACCTCTTCAATAAAAGTCTTTTCTAAAAGATCGGTTTTAACGCTGCTGGCAAATTCTGAACTGATAAAGTCAGCCTTAATGCGAACTTCGACACCGTCTCTTAGTGGATTGAACCCGAGAAATGATACAAAATCTTGGTCGATTTCTTCAGTGTAAAGGGCTGCAGCCTCTTCTTTAGAAACAAAGCTGCTCTCTTTGACGTAATTCGATACTGCCAAACTCTTGATGAGCTGCTCAATCTCAATGTCTTTCGCATCGGGCTTGATGTATGCGGTTAAGACGAGTTGCTCTTTAAAGTAGTTGCCCAAACGGTCGGTGTTGAATAGTAGAATGCCCAGAGCGCCAAGTAAAACAAGAACTAACGATATGCTCAATGCAACTGAGATATAGGACGATCTCAGCCTTCTTCGTTCGTAGCGTTCAATGTAAGAGCTCATCGGCAGGGTTGAAAGCCTAAAATTAGCAAAGTAATTCTAGATTTTTTGACTTGAAGTATTCGCTGTACTTTTGGCCTTTAATTCGCGTGAAATGAGCTACGACTTTAAAGAAATTGAACGCAAATGGCAAGGTTACTGGCATGAGAATCAAACCTTCAAGGCCGATGACCGCTCAGACAGTCCAAAATTTTATGTTTTAGACATGTTTCCGTACCCTTCTGGGGCGGGCTTGCATGTGGGCCACCCACTCGGATACATCGCGAGTGATATCTATGCCCGATATAAGAGACATCAAGGGTTCAACGTGCTGCATCCTATGGGATATGACTCGTTTGGACTGCCTGCTGAGCAATATGCCATTCAAACCGGACAGCATCCGGCTAAAACCACAGAAGTCAACAGCAAGCGTTACCGCGAACAGTTAGACCGCATCGGATTTTCACTCGATTGGTCGAGAGAAGTAAAGACCTCTGATCCGGCTTATTACAAACATACGCAGTGGGTTTTCATTCAGTTATTTGAATCGTGGTACGATAAGACTGCCGAGAAGGCGCGCCCGATTTCAGCATTGGTCAGCCATTTTGAAAGCGACGGAAATACAAAGATCCAGGCGCATTGCGACAGCGATACTCCTTCTTTTACGGCCTCAGATTGGTCTTCAATGAACGATCAAGAGCGTGAAGATATTTTGCAAAAATACCGCTTGGCATTTTTGGCAGACATCGATGTAAACTGGTGTCCTGAGCTCGGAACGGTTTTGGCTAACGATGAAATTGTGAATGGGGTTTCTGAACGCGGCGGCTATCCGGTGGTCCGCAAGAAGATGCGTCAATGGAGTATGCGCATTACGGCCTACGCAGATCGATTGCTAAAAGGCTTGAAAGATATCGATTGGCCTCAACCTCTGAAAGACGCTCAGACCAATTGGATCGGTAGGTCTGAAGGAGCCGAAGTGCAATTCGAAGTGATCGGATACGATGCGAAAGTATCGGTATTTACCACCCGACCTGATACGCTTTTTGGTGTAAGTTTTATGACCCTGGCACCAGAGCATCCTTTGGTGTTAGAGATCACTACAGCTGATCAGCGTCAAGAAGTTGAAGCGTACATCGAAGAGACCTCTAAGCGATCAGAGTTAGATCGAATGTCTGACGTTAAACGAATTTCTGGCGCCTTTACAGGGGCTTATGTGAAGCATCCGTTTACTGAAGTACCCATTCCGATTTGGATCGGAGACTACGTTTTGGCTTCTTATGGTACGGGTGCCGTCATGGCCGTACCATGTGGAGATCAGCGCGACTTTGAATTCGCAAAGCATTTTAACCTTCCTATCCCAAATGTATTTGAAGGAGTAGATATCACCGAAGAAGCTTTTGCCGACAAACAAGGAACCATCATCGCAAACTCGGATTTCTTGAATGGCTTGGGTTATGCCGAAGCTAAGGCTACCATTATAGCGCGATTAGAGGCAGAGGGAAAAGGAAAGGGCGTGGTAAACTATCGCCTAAGAGATGCTGTCTTCAGCAGGCAGCGCTATTGGGGAGAGCCTTTTCCGATCTATTACGTGAACGGCCTACCTAAGGCGGTTGACTTTCAGCATTTACCGCTAGAGCTTCCAGAGGTAGAACATTATTTACCGACTAAAGAGGGTGATCCCCCTCTTGGAAACGCCACGAAATGGGCATGGAATACCGAATTGAATCAAGTGGTTGAGACCGCACTGATCGATCACAAAACAGTGTTTCCATTAGAATTAAACACCATGCCGGGTTGGGCCGGATCTTCTCAGTACTTCAATCGCTTTATGGATCCGCGCAATGAAGAAGAATTGGTTTCGTCTGATCGCGTGAACTACTGGAAAGAGGTTGATTTGTATATAGGAGGAAGCGAGCACGCTACCACGCACCTATTGTACGCGCGTTTCTGGCAACACTTCATGTTTGATCTGGGCAAAGTTCCACAAGCTGAATTTGCACGTAAACTGATCAATCAAGGAATGATAACTGGCCTTTCGGCTATTGTATACCGCAAGTCAGGAACCCAGCATTACGTTTCGCACAATCTAATCGATCACAAGAATCCTGAGGCTGAGAATTTCGTAGGCCATTATGAAAAACTTCGCGTCGATGTATCGCTCATCAATGCAAGCGATGAGATCGATCTTGAAGGGCTTCGCAATTGGCAACCTCAATTCAAAGAAGCAACATTCGACTTAGAAAATGGCGCGTATATCGTCGGGCGCGAAGTTGAAAAGATGTCAAAACGCTGGCACAACGTGGTGAATCCAGATCAAATCTGCGAAGAGTACGGTGCCGACTCACTGCGCCTATACGAAATGTTTTTAGGTCCACTAGAACAGTCAAAGCCGTGGAATACCGCGGGGATTACGGGAGTTCACGGATTCTTGAAAAAATTGTGGAGACTCTTTGAACAGGTCAACGACGAACAACCGAACGCTGACAATCTCAAAAGCCTGCACAAGACTATCAAGAAGGTGCGAGAAGATTTAGACGATTTTTCATTCAATACCTCGGTTTCATCTTTCATGATTTGTGTCAATGAATTGGCTGCACAGAAATGTACCTCTAGGGCCGTGCTTGAGCCACTTGCTGTGCTGATTTCTCCTTATGCTCCTCATATCGCTGAAGAGCTATGGGAGCGACTTGGTCATTCGGGATCTATTGCACAGGTAGGCTACCCAGAGTTTGATCCAAAGTATTTGGTTGAGAATGAAAAGGAATATCCGGTTTCGTTTAACGGTAAGTTGAGGTTTAAACTGACCCTTCCGCTAGATTTAAGCAAAGACGCTATCGAAGAGGCGGTGATGAATCACGAAAAAACTAAACAGCAGCTCGACGGATCAGCTCCGAAAAAAGTGATCATTGTACCCGGAAAGATCATCAACATCGTACATTAATTGCATCTTAAAATCCACTAATTTTAAGGGTTAATTGAGTGAAACTATGATGTCTTATTACCTCTTACTCGGAATCATAGCCTTGGCAAGTGCTGCGGTGAGCCAACGCCTAAAGAGCAAGTTTCGCACCTACGAAAAGCGCGCCTTAGCCAATGGAATGTCAGGTAAAGAAATTGCCCAAAAAATGCTTTCAGACCATCAGATTTACGATGTTGAAATCATCTCTACTCCAGGGCGGTTAAGCGATCACTATAACCCTGTCAATAAGACGGTCAATTTGAGTGAGGCTGTTTTTTCTGGCCGAAATGCGGCGGCTGCTGCCGTTGCTGCCCATGAAGTGGGTCACGCTGTGCAGCACGCTAGGGCCTATAAGTGGCTTACTATGCGCTCTCAATTGGTTCCCGTGGTTTCTGTCGCCTCAGGCATGTCTTCATGGATTGTACTGATCGGTCTGGTGCTTATG
>JALQTJ010000034.1 GCA_023264015.1 Flavobacteriaceae bacterium
ACCAGATTTAGCGTATCCGGTCTCGTTAGAGCTTTCTCAGATCAGCTTGGTAGCCGTAACGTTGTTGGTTCTTGGGGCCATAAGCTCTTCTGTGGCCCTTCTTGTGGCCTCGCCGCTTAAACAGCACTAACTGAAAAGTCATGGTCGGCAAACCTCATGCGCGCCTCCTCTAGGGCTTCAAATACTTCTTCAGAGGTTTCTGAGCTCACCATCTTCATGCGCAGTTCTTTAAAATTCGGTATGCCTTTGAAGTAGTTGGTGTAGTGTCTTCGCGTCTCGTAAACAGCAAGCTTCTCGCCCTTCCAGTCTATAGACATTTGCAGGTGTCTCTTGGCCGCTTCAACCCGTGCCTCCATGTCTACCGGTGCTAAATGGGTGTTGTGATTTAAATAGTGCTTCACTTCTGCAAAAAACCATGGGTTGCCAATCGAGGCGCGCCCTATCATAGCTCCGTCAAGTCCGAAGTCATCCCGCATGCGCTTAGCGGCCTCAGGGGTTGCAACATCACCGTTTCCGAAAACCGGAATATGCATTCTTGGGTTGTTTTTAACCTCCGCAATCGGCTTCCAATCGGCTTCACCCTTGTACATCTGAACCCTTGTTCTTCCGTGAATAGAGATTGCTTTTATTCCGACGTCTTGTAGGCGTTCGGCAACCTCTACTATTCGTATAGAATCACTGTCCCAGCCCAGTCGAGTCTTCACAGTTACCGGTAGCTTGGTGCGCTTGACAATCGCTTCTGTCAACTTCACCATGAGTGGAATGTCTCTTAAGATTCCTGCGCCCGCGTTTTTACAGACGACTTTTTTCACGGGGCATCCGAAGTTGATGTCTATAATGTCTGGTCCGGTCTGCTCAACGATGTCGACAGCCTCTAGCATCGAGTCTAGCTCGGCGCCAAATATTTGAATGCCTACTGGCCGCTCTTTTTCATAAATGTCAAGCTTTATGGTCGACTTCGAAGCGTTTCGAATAAGTCCCTCTGAAGAAATAAACTCGGTGTATACCACATCTGCCCCTTGCTCTTTACAAAGCGCCCGAAACGGAGGATCGCTCACGTCCTCCATGGGCGCCAACAATAGCGGGAATTCTGGCAGGCTTATTTCTCCGATTTTTGGCACGAGCTCAAGATTTACCGCAAAATTATGGATTATCTTTGTTCCCCTGAAGAATAGCGACATTCGCGTGTAGTATGAAGAACATTCGCAACTTTTGTATCATCGCTCATATTGACCACGGCAAGAGCACCTTGGCCGATCGCTTATTGGATTCAACGGGCTCTGTGACAGAGCGTGAGAAGCAAAATCAGCTTTTGGACAACATGGACCTAGAGCGAGAGCGCGGTATTACTATCAAGAGTCATGCGATTCAAATGAACTACACGTATAAGGGAGAGCAATATGTACTCAACCTTATCGACACCCCTGGTCACGTTGACTTCTCATATGAAGTTTCGCGATCAATCGCTGCCTGTGAAGGGGCGCTTTTGATTGTTGATGCTGCTCAAAGTATACAAGCACAAACCATTTCAAACCTTTATTTAGCCTTGGAGAATGACCTTGAAATCATTCCGGTGCTCAACAAGGTTGATTTGCCGAGCGCCAATCCTGAGGAGGTAACCGATGATATTGTAAACCTCTTAGGTTGTTCTGCTGACGAAGTGATCCACGCGAGCGGAAAAACTGGGTTCGGAATCGAAGAGGTGTTGGCGGCAATTATTGAACGTATTCCTGCGCCTAAAGGAGACCCTGAGGCGCCGCTTCAAGCCCTGGTATTTGACTCCGTATACAATCCGTTTAGAGGGGTGGAGACCTATTTCAGAGTGCTCAACGGAAGTGTTAAAACTGGTGAGCGCATCAAATTTATGGCGACCGGTAAAAGCTATTTTGCAGACGAGATTGGAGCCTTAAAGCTGAAGCAAGAAAAAAGAAATCAAGTGAACACGGGCGACGTGGGTTACCTCATTACCGGCATCAAAGATGCGCGCGAGGTAAAGGTGGGCGACACCATAACACTAACAGAACGCCCTTCTTCTGAAATGATTTCAGGTTTTGAAGAGGTAAAGCCTATGGTATTTGCGGGTATATACCCTGTTGATACCGAAGATTACGAAGAATTGCGCTCTTCTATGGAGAAGCTGCAACTCAATGACGCCTCGCTTGTGTTTGCTCCTGAAAGTTCTGCAGCCCTTGGGTTTGGGTTTCGTTGCGGGTTCTTGGGCATGTTGCACATGGAGATTGTTCAAGAACGCCTTGAGCGCGAATTTGACATGACCGTGATCACTACCGTTCCTAACGTGAGTTATCACGCCTTCACCAAAAAGGATCCTGAAAAGGCGGTAATCGTAAACAATCCGTCTGACCTTCCGGAGCCTTCGGTGCTCGACCGCGTTGAAGAACCCTATATTAAAGCTTCGATTATTACCAAGGCTGATTTTGTCGGAAACGTAATGTCTCTTTGTATCGACAAGCGCGGAGTAATCACCAACCAAACCTATTTGACACCAGAACGCGTAGAGCTCAACTTTGACATGCCTTTGGCTGAAATCGTTTTTGATTTTTACGACCGTCTCAAAACCATTTCTAAGGGCTACGCCTCTTTCGACTACAGCCCTATCGGAATGCGCGAGTCTAAGCTGGTAAGGGTTGACATCCTGCTCAATGCCCAAACAGTTGACGCCCTATCGGCGCTAGTGCACTTTGACAACGCTCACAACATCGGCAAAAAGATGTGTGAAAAACTCAAAGAGCTGATTCCTAGACAGCAGTTTGACATTCCAATTCAAGCGGCCATCGGAGCGAAGATCATTTCGCGAGAAACGATAAAGGCTTTGAGAAAAGATGTTACTGCGAAGTGTTACGGTGGAGACATCTCAAGAAAGCGCAAACTGCTTGAAAAACAAAAGAAGGGTAAAAAGCGCATGCGCCAGATTGGTAATGTAGAGATTCCGCAGCAAGCCTTTATGGCCGTATTAAAGCTTAACGACTAAGCAATATTTAGTACCTTCAGAAACTCGCTGAAAAAGCTGTTTCTCATGTCTGTTCACCCAAATTCTTCTTCTCCCGTACTCTTCAAAAAGGTGCTTTTTGGGTTTGCTTTTTCGCCAAACCTAGAAAACAATTTACACGAGGTGTTTAGGGTGTGTCGTTTTCTTGATGCTGAACTCACGCTTTTACATGTGGGAGCCTGCACCGAAAAAAAGAAGGCCGACTTGTCTTCTCTCCTCGATCAAATACCTGACGCTCAAGTAGTAAGCGAGGTGCTGTGGAAAGAGGGAGACCCTTTTCAGACGATTTACGATCAATGTGACCTTCTCAATATCGACCTCCTTATGATTGGCGCTCAGCGCCATGAGGCCCTTTTTAGATTTTATGTCGGTTCGGTGGCCCGAAAGCTCACCCGCCGAGTAAATTGTTCGGTGCTGTTATTGACCAATGCTTCTCGCGAGCGTGTTGCCTGTAAACATGTGGTGGTTAATGGGGTGCTTTCAGACTACACCGCCGACGCCATCAATGCCGCTTTCTTTGTTGGGCAACGACTCGGTGCGCGCCAACTCACTATCGTAGAAGAAATTGCGCCAAACAAAGTTCAGGTGGCTGTTGACGACGACAGGTCTCTAGTGAAATCACTCCGTAAGAAACATCAACTAGAACTTCGAGAAGACGAAAGGGTGCGGTCTATTGTATCGGCTGTTCCGGCGTCTTATAAAGAAGGGCTCTCTTATCGAACACAGCCTATTTTCGGTAAACGGGGCTATTCTATAGGTCATTATGCTGAAATAAGCCGAGCAGATCTGCTGGTGTTAAATGCCGAAAAACACACCTCGATTTTCAAGCGAATAATTACGCGCGACATTGAGTTTATATTGTCAGACCTTCCCTGTGAGCTGCTAATCATCAGGCCTAAAAAAGCGCAGAATGCCTAAAACGTCTTTCATAGGGAGTCTGCACAAAAACGTTTTTGCAGGGTTTGTGGTGTCGCTGATCGCGCTGCCCCTTGGGCTGAGCCTTGCCATTGCTAGTGGAATGCCGCCAAGTGCCGGTATTGTGTCTGCAATAGTTGGTGGCGTAGTCGTTGCGTTATTCGGCGGGTCGCATGTTACTATTGCGGGGCCCGGTTACAGTTTGGTGGTTGTGATTTTAACCGCTGTCACCACTCTTGCAGGAGGAGATTACTATCAAGGCTATATAATGACCCTTTCGGCTATAGTGCTCGCGGGGGTTATCATGTTTGTTTTAGGCCTGTTGAGGATGGGCGGGCTGGCAGCGTTCTTTCCGTCTTCAGCCATCGAAGGCATGATGGCCGCCATTGGATTAAGCCTCATTGCCAAACAGTTTCACGTCATGCTAGGGGTTGAAACCTCAAAGAAGGGCGCTTTAGAATTGTTGGCTGAAATTCCCTCACAGGTAGCAGATTTCATTGCGCTTGCCTCCCAAAACAGCGGTGTTTTGATTATAGGAAGTCTCGGGTTGATTTCGCTTTTTATTTTGCTTTTTAACTCCTCAATCCGCAACAGTTTTTATCAACGCATTCCTGCTCCGATGTGGGTGCTGCTCATTGCCATCGCCCTCAGTTATTACTATGAGTTCACCGGTTTTGAAAACCCTATTCCCAAGACTGCCTTAATCTCGCTGCCAAACAGCATTGAACAGTTAGTGGTTTTTCCGGATTTTAATTTTACCTGGCCCATTGTTTCTGTTGCGCTAACCATTGCCTTTGTCGGAAGCATAGAGTCGCTCCTTTCGATTAAGGCTGTTGACAAGCTAGACGTCTTTCGTCGGCGCTCTAATGCCAGCAAAGACTTAAGGGCGCTAGGATTGGCAACCTCTGTCAGCGGTTTCTTCGGAGGGCTTAATGTCGTCACAGTTATTTCGAGAAGTTCGGTCAATGTGACACAGGGTGCGACCAACCGCTCCTCAAATTTCTTCCATGGAACCTTTTTGGTGCTGTTCGTCCTCGTTTTTAGTCAGACGCTGAACAGAATACCGCTATCGGCCCTGGCGGCTATTTTGGTTTATACCGGATACAAGCTCGCTCATCCGCTAAAATTTGTTTCTGCTTATAACATCGGCTTCGAACAGCTACTGATCTTTTGTGTCACCTTAATTGCGACCTTAAGCACCAACATTGTGCTCGGAGTCCTTATTGGTGCATTGTCAACCTTGGTTTCACACTTGATCATCACGCGAGACCCTTTGCTCTTCTTCTTAAACGTTTTCAAGCCTAACGTTTTGGCTTTTAAAGAGCCCGAAGAAGACACTTATTTCGTGAGTGTCAAGCACTACTGTACTTTTTTAAACTTTTACAAGCTTCAAAAGAAGCTAGACGCGATTGGATATACTAAAAAGGTGGTGCTCGACTTTTCGCTTTGTCGCTTTGTCGATCACACCGCGATGGAAGGAGTTGAAAGTTATGTTCAGTACTACGAGAAGAAAGGAGGTCTCGTTGAGGTGGTAGGACTAGACACCTTGGGCGCCTCATCTACGCATCCGTTTGCGGTTAGAAAAGTAGGACAAAACCCTCTTTCGCGCGTGCTGACCCGAAGACAGAAACAGTTGAGCGAGATGGCCCAAGAATACGGTTGGAGCTTTAGCGCTGGCGCTCAACAATTAACCGCCTCTCTTGGACCGTTTGTGTTCTTTGCGGCCAGAAGTCTCAATAAATCGTATAACAAGCTTGTAGATGCTGAGCAGCGCTGCGTCATCTTCGATGTCGAATACAGTGAAGGTGAATTTATTGCCAAAGAAGACGTCAAGTGTACCGTGATGTCATTGCAATTGAAGGGTGAGGTTCCGGCCTTTACCCTCAGCCGAGAGGGCTTATTAGAGCGGCTTTATGCCCTGGCAGGGTATCAAGACATTCAGGTGCCAAACCATAAAGAGTTCAACAAAAGATTCCACTTGAGCGGACCCAACGAAGAAAAAATCCTCAAGCTGTTTAACGATCAGTTGGTGCTGTTTCTAGAAAGCAATACGGTGTACCACGTTGAGGCTTCTGAAAATCGTTTGTTAGTCTTTAAAAATGAACGCTTGCTCTCTCCTAGCGAGATCAAGGCTATGGCTTATTTTGGGCGTGAACTCGTATCTTTGATAGAATGCAACTTTACCTCGTAGAAACAGGCAATTTTAAGCTTGATGGCGGTGCCATGTTTGGGGTTGTTCCTAAAAATATTTGGCAGCGAACCAATCCTGCTGACGACTCTAATCGCATCGACTTGGCAGCTCGCTCTTTACTTATTGAAGAGGGCGATCGCCTTATTCTTGTCGATTGTGGGATGGGTGATAAACAAAGCGATAAATTCTTTTCTCATTACCACATGTGGGGGCCTCATAGCTTGAATGGTTCATTAAGGGCTTTAGGGTTTTCGCCAGATGACATTACAGATGTTTTTTTAACTCACCTGCATTTTGATCATGTCGGAGGAGGTGTGCGGTGGAACGCTTCTAGAGACGGGTATGAGCTTACTTTTAAAAATGCGCGCTATTGGTCTAATCGTTCGCATTGGGAGTGGGCAACTGCCCCTAACGCTCGTGAAAAAGCGTCATTCTTATCAGAAAACATCCTGCCTATTGAAGCCTCGGGGCAGCTTTATTTCACCGACGACCACCCTGCTGAGGCCGCGCGGCTTCCGTTTGAGATTCTCTATGTAGATGGACACACTGAAAAGCAAATGCTCCCCATCTTAAGCTACAAAGGAAAGACGCTAGCTTATATGGCTGACCTTATCGCAACAGCCGGACATATTCCGCTCCCCTACGTAATGGGGTACGACACGCGGCCATTGCTCACGCTTTCTGAGAAGGCTGCGTTTTTAGAGCGCGCCGTTTCAGAAGATATTTTGTTGCTTTTTGAGCACGATGCACACAATGAACTCGTCTCTGTCAAACCTACCGAAAAAGGAGTGCGCCTGAACGAGGTTTTTGAATTTAACGCCTATTTTTCATGAACACCTATCACTATCGATTGATCACGGCTTTAGGCATAAGCCTGCTGCTTTCTTCTTGTTCAAGCCTAAAGGTGCTCGAGCCCCAGGCCCTAATTTCGGGTGCTAAGCTTGCGGCAAAAAGCGAAGCTCTTTCTGAGAGCGACCTTAAGCAGTGGCTAGCTTCTGATCCTCAGCTCGATTCTATACCTGGTATTAGCCTAAACAGAGTAACCTCTTCCCTTAAGGCTAGACCCAAAAAACCTGTTGTGGTGGCCATTGTTGATTCGGGTGTAGACCTAAATCACGACGGCTTCGCCTCTGTTTTTTGGGTGAACGAAGACGAGATTCCCAATAACGGAATAGATGACGACAACAACGGATACGTCGACGATATTAACGGTTACAATTTTTTAGGCGAAACCTATTACGAACAGATGGAGTATGTGCGCATGCTAGCCCGAGGTATTGGTAGCGAAGAGGATTTAGCAAAAGCGAAGAAAATACACACTTCTGAACTAGAAAAGGCACAAGAGAACAAGTCACAATACAAGCGATTGTATACCGTAGCCAAAACCGCTGTCGACACCTTGGCCTCGGTGCTACAATCCCAACAGTTTGATGCAGATCGCCTAGAAGCCTATACGCCAGAAACGGCCTATATGGCCCAACAAAAAGCCATTCTATCTCAACTTTTCACTTACGTCGACAATGCAGAAGGTCTGCTTAGCGAGCTTTCTTCGGGGCTATCGTATTTCACCGAGCGCTACGACTACAATCTCAACCTTGAGCTCAATGCTCGTGATGCGGTGGGCGACGATGCCTATGACATTAACGATCGTTTTTACGGAGACGGTGATCCACAAATACGCAATGAAGACGAGTCGCACGGTACACATGTTGCGGGTATCATTCATAAGATTGCTCCCTTTGCGCAGCTCATGTTTTTAAGGGCCGTTCCTGCGGGAGACGAATACGACAAAGACGTTGCGCTGGCTATTCGATATGCTGTTGACAATGGTGCCCACATTATCAACTGTAGCTTCGGTAAGTCGTTCTCTCCGGGGGCCGAGTGGGTTTGGGATGCCTTGCGCTATGCAGAAGAAAACGACGTACTGGTTGTTCATGCCGCTGGGAATGACGGCAAAGACTTAGATGCGCCTAACGCCAAAAACTATCCTGACGACAACAGCCCTGAGGGAGTTGAAATGGTCTCAAACTTTATTTCTGTTGGGGCCCTAGCCCCTTCTCTTGACCAGGGGCTTGTGGCCAACTACTCGAATTATGGCCGGTCTAAAGTAGATGTATTTGCTCCCGGAGATGAGATTTATTCATTCATGCCCAATAATGCCTATGAATTTCAGGGTGGTACCTCGATGGCCGCCCCAGTAGTCAGTGCCTCAGCGGCTTGGCTTAAAGCTTATTTTCCTAAAAAGTCTGCGGCTCAGTTAAAGCAGATTTTGCTCGATTCAAGCATTCGACTACCTTTAGAAGTAGTTGTTCCGGGCAGTCAACTTATAGAGCCTTTTCAAGGGTTGAGCAAAACCGGAGGAATCTTAAATCTATACAACGCGCTCTTGAGCGCTCAAAGTCGTTAACGCACATGAAACCTTATTTTTTCGCATTTTTTTCTTTGTTTGCCCTTGGCCTCACAGCACAAAAAGACAAAAGTTATTGGCAACAGCACATCGCTTATAAAATGAATGTAGACATGAATGTTTCTGACTACACCTATTCAGGAACATCAGAGGTCACCTACACCAATCATTCTCCAGATACCCTGAATCGGGTGTTTTTTCATTTGTATTTCAACGCCTTTCGACCCGAAAGCGACATGGATCATAGACTTCAGTCCATTTCTGATCCTGACAGACGTATGGTTGACGAAAATGGTTTAAGTAGAATAGCTGCTCTCAATGAAGACGAAATGGGTCTGCTTCGTTTGACCTCAGCCAGCCAAAACGAAATAGCTCTTAACATGTCGCATGAAGAAACTATTGTGGTCGTCGACCTGGCAGAGCCCCTTTTACCAAATAGCACAGCGGTGCTCAACCTTTCTTTTGAAGGGCAAGTGCCTTTGCAAATTCGTCGTTCGGGCCGTAATAGTGCTGAGGGTGTGGCGCTCTCGATGAGTCAGTGGTATCCTAAAATGGTAGAATACGATCACGAAGGGTGGCATGACTATCCCTATATCGCAAGAGAATTTCACGGTGTTTGGGGCGATTTTGACGTGACCTTAACCTTGGATAAGAATTACACTGTTGCCGCAACAGGATACCTGCAAAACCCAGAAGAAATCGGGCACGGATACAGCAAATCGGCACCTCGAATCAAAAAAAGCCAGAAAACATTAAGTTGGCATTTCAAGGCAGAGAATGTTCATGATTTTATGTGGGCAGCTGATCCAGAATATGTTCACGACACCTTGATTACCGAAGAAGGGGTGACGCTTAATTTTTTCTATAAAGACCGTCCTGAGCTTCAAGAGAACTGGAAAAACCTTCAAATAAAAACAGCAGAAGCGATGGCCTTCTTTAATCGCCACATAGGACACTACCCCTACAAACAGTACAGTGTTGTTCAAGGGGGAGATGGGGGTATGGAGTACGCTATGGCAACGCTTATAACTGGTGACCGCTCTTATGAAAGTCTCGTCGGTGTAATGGTACACGAACTCGCCCATTCTTGGTTTCAACACATTTTAGCGACTAACGAAGGCAAGCATGCTTGGATGGATGAAGGTTTTACATCCTACATCAGCAGTTTGTGTATGAACGAATTGATGGAGCGCAACAACCCTAGACCCTATGCGGGTAGTTACCGCGGTTACTATGCTTTGGTTAAGTCTGGAATGGAAGAGCCTCAAACCACGCATTCTGATCGCTACGACACCAATTTTGCTTACAGTATCGCCGCTTATTCAAAAGGGGCTGTTTTCTTAGCACAACTGGGTTATATTATAGGAGACGATGCGCTAGCACAAACCCTTAAAGCGTATTACAAGCACTTTAAATTCACGCATCCTACTCCAAATGATTTTATTCGAACTGCTGAAAAAATAAGTGGTGCACATTTGGGATGGTACCTCAATGATTTCACAAAGACTTCCAAAACAATAGATTACGCGGTTGGCGAGGTGAGTGCGAATGGCGACACTACAACGGTAACGTTAGAACGTAAGGGGGCGATAGCCATGCCTATTGACCTCGTGGTGACACACAACGACCAAAGTGTCCATCACTACTACATACCGCTAACCGAAATGCGGGCAGAGAAACCCAACGAAACAGAAGGTGAACGCACTGTCTTAAGCGATTGGAGCTGGGCAAAACCTTCGTACACCTTTGAATTACCTATTGATTTAGGTGATATTCAAAAAATACAAATAGACCCCACAGGCCGCATGGCTGATGTTGATGCCTCAAATAATGCCTTCAACCCATAGACTTCCTAAAACGACGAGGCTATCATCTAGTCTTTCCATAGAAGCCCTTTTTAAAAAAGGAAGTTCGTTTCACAAAGGGGCTTTGCGGTTCTATTATATTCCAAGCGAGCACACACAGGTACTTTTCATGGCGCCTAAAAGAGTGTATAAAAAGGCTGTAGATCGCAATCGTGCAAAACGATTGCTAAGAGAGGCGTTCCGAACAACATACAGTAAACCCTCGCAACATTTTCATCTAGGTATTATGATCGTGAAGCCTATAGATTTAAAGGACGGCCAACGAATAAGAAAATGGGTAAATGACGGTTTAACTGAACTGTAAACGCATTTTAAAGTGGGGTAGGTTGTCTTCGTAATAGCGATCTCCTTCTACCACAAAACCAAAACCTGAATAAAAAGCTAACAGGTATTCTTGAGCACTAATGGTAATGTCTTGATCTCCATAAATCGCTTGACACTGTTTAATAGCCTCTCTCATTAGTGTAATTCCATAACCTTTTCTGCGTTGGTTTGCTGGAGTGAGTACCCGGCCGATATGAGATTCAGATCCGTCTTTATACAACCTGGCGTAACTTAAAATGGTATTGTTCTTATCTGTCTCATATAAATGATAGGCCTCGTAGTCTATGCGATCTAAGTCTAAGTAATTACAGTCTTGCTCAATAACAAAAACTTCTTGTCTTAAACGAAGTAATTCGTATAACTCTGTTTTATCAAGCTCTTCAAAACGCTTACAATTCATCATGACTACGCTATTTTGTCCACTCTTCTCGAATGTCTACCACCCTCAAAATCCGTTTCGAAAAATACTTTGACCATCTCTAAAGCAAGTGTATTCGAAACAAAGCGTGCAGGTATAGCAATGACGTTGGCGTTGTTGTGTTGTCTAGCAAGTGCAGTTATTTCAGTAGTCCAACAAAGGGCTGATCGTACTCCAGAATATTTATTTACGGTAATATTCACACCATTACCACTACCGCAAATTACTACTCCCATTTCTGCTTCTTTTTGATTAACCATTTTTCCTACCTGGTGGGCAAAATCAGGGTAATCAACAGACTCATCTGAATCTGTTCCGACATTGATAACGGTATGATTATTTTCTT
>JALQTJ010000035.1 GCA_023264015.1 Flavobacteriaceae bacterium
CAGCAAAATTACAAATAGGACACCCCCCAGGAGCTCCTCTTTTTCAGCTGATTGGAGCCTTCTTTGCCACTTTCGCATTTTCGAATGTCGAGAAGATCGCCTTGATGGTGAATTGGGTTTCTGTAGTTTCTAGTGCCTTTACCCTCTTTTTCACCTTTAAAATCATTGTGAATCTCGCAGAAAAGCTGTGGCGCAAACGCAACAACCTAAAGAGCGATGATCCAATTACAGACACCACCTCTATTATTGGGTTATTAGGCGCTGGAATTGTCGGTGCATTAACCCTTGGTTTTTCAGATAGTTTCTGGTTCAATGCTGTAGAAACAGAGGTCTACGCCATGGCGAGCCTTGTGATGGCGCTCTTGCTTTGGCTAGGTCTGGTATGGACTGACCGCCTGCATCACCCGAACGGAGACCGTTACCTTGTACTCATTGCCTTTGTCGTTGGTCTAGTTTTCGGTATTCAGTTCATGGGATTCTTAGCTATACCGTCTATCGGACTACTCTATTATTTCAAGACCACCGAAAAGATCACTCCTAAAAATTTCATTATCGCAAACCTCAGTGTAGTGGGTTTACTGTTTTTAGTATATCGCTTTTCACTTACTTACGTATTGAAATTGTTCGGAGCGGCCGAGGTATTCTTTGTGAACCAAATTGGTCTACCCTTTAATTCAGGATCTATTTTAACCGGAATTGCCTTAGCTGTACTTATTATTTATGCGATCCGGAAGAGCAAGCAAATGAACTGGCATAAAGTTCATGTAGTTTCTCACATGGTTTTATTTTTTATCATCGGATTCTCTACGTGGCTTATGTTACCCATCAGAGCAAATGCTCAAACCGTGGTCAATGAGAACAATCCTGAGGATGCGCGCGCGCTGCTCGCTTATTACAATCGCGAACAGTATCCGGCACCTGAGAGTCCTTTTTACGGATCCTTTTATTCAGATTATTTCGCCCCTGCAGGTCCCGATCAAGACGGAAGTCCGAAGTACGAAAAGAATCAAAAATTACAGCGTTATGAAATCGTGAATGCCTACAAAGGGGCGATTCAAGGGCCGAACCCAGATCACGTTGGTTTTTTGCCACGCATGTGGAGTGCTTCATCTGCAGAAAACTACATGCGCTATTACGGTCGTCTCGATTTTTCAATCAACCCGCGCTACCAAGGAGACAGCGAATTGCGCTCCGCCATTGCACAATTCAGGCAAATGAGTGCCGAAGGCGATATCGATACTGCTCAATACATTGATTTCTTAAAAAGCTTTGCAGAATATATAGAGGTACGTCCGCCAAGCTTCGGACAGAATTTAACCTACCTCATCGATTTTCAGTTCAATTACATGTATTGGCGCTATTTCTTCTGGAATTTTATTGGGCGTCAAAATGACGAGCAAGGCCGCTTTAATGCAAACGGAGAGTGGCTAAGCGGCATCTCTTTCGTAGATAGCTTACGCCTAGGAAACCAATCGAACCTTCCTGAAGATCTAGAGAACAATAAGGCCAGAAACACCTATTACTTCCTGCCCTTTATCCTCGGTTTAATAGGGCTCTACTTCAATGCAAAACGGGACTGGAAATCATTTTACACCCTCTTAGTTTTCTTCCTCTTCACTGGACTCGCCATTCAATTCTACACGAATCCCACCATTTTTCAACCGAGAGAACGCGACTATTCTCTGGTAGGATCCTTCTTCATTTTCAGTATTTGGGTAGGTTTAGGGGTGCTAGGGATTATGGATATTTTACAGCGCTCGACCAAAGTATTAAAGCCTTCAATTTCCATAGCCGCGGTAGCACTCTGTGTGTTAGCAGTCCCCGGACTTATGGCATTTGAGAATTGGGACGATCACGATCGCTCTAATCGCAAAACCGCCCGATCTACAGCTATGGCTTATCTAGACTCTACTGCAGAGGATCAAGGAGCGCTTCTTTTCACCATAGGGGACAACGACACCTTTCCGCTTTGGTACGTTCAAGAAATCGAAGGGTACAGAACAGATGTACGTATCATCAACTCAAGCCTACTTGCCACTGATTGGTACATCGATCAGATGAAGCGCAAGGCTTATGAGAGTGACCCTATTCCTTCTAAGCTCACCCACAACCAATACCGGTTCGGAACACGCGACGTAATTTATTATCAGCCGGTTCCAGAAGTAGCAGAGGAGCGTTGGGAAATCGGAAAATTCATGGATTGGGTCAGCAGCGGAAAACCTGAAACTAAAATCAGCTATCTCATGCGACAACGCGGTGTTGATATGAGTGATTTTACAGATGATCAACTTGATATTGTCTATTATCCGACGCATAAGATTAGAGTTCCTGTAGACAAAGAAGCCGTATTGGCCTCAGGGTTGGTAGCTGCTAAAGACAGCACTCTTATTGTTCCTTACATAGATATTGACTTGCCTCAAAGTGCGCTTCCTAAAAACCGACTCTTGATGCTCGATATTCTCAACACAAATCAATGGCAGCGCCCAATCTATTTCTCTGGAGGTAGTCTTGATACTGGGGAGTACCTCTATATGAAAGACTATCTGCAATTGGACGGATTAGTATTCAAACTTGTTCCCATCTTCACTGAAGACAAAGGGGCTTTCGATATGGGAAGAATCGATACCGACCTGATGTACGACATCGTTATGAAATGGGATTGGGGAAATTCGGATGATCCTTCTGTGTATATCGATCCGCAGACGCGTGCTCAAGGAATTTCATTCAGAAGCAATATGGCGCGTCTGGTAGAGCAATTGATCGCCGAAGAAAAGTTCGACAAGGCAGAGAAAATCATTGATCTGGCCGTTTCTAAAATGCCTCTCAGAGCCTTCAGGTTTTACGCCTTTGTAGAACCTTTTATTCAGGGTTATTACGCGATAGGGGCACGTGACAAGGCACAAACCCTTTCTACTGAATTGCTTACGCTTTATCTAGATCACTTGGAGTACTACACCACCCTGAGTGCAGATGAAAGCTATCGACGTATCGAAGAAATATACAGTGATCTTGAAGCCGCACGAAGAGTTTTAGATCTATCCACTGAGGCTGATGACGAAGACTTTATATCACCCTTTACCGAGCGCTACAATGGATACATCAATGATCTTGTATACATCCTCGAAGGAGCACAAGCTCAATTAGAAGAATAAGAGGTTAAACGTATTCGCTAATAATGCCTAGCAACGTGTTTGCATCAAGCTCGCCGCTTTGACGCCACATCATCTCACCTTTTTTGTAAATAATTAGGGTAGGAAGACCCTTGATGCGAAGCGCTTGAGAAAGTTCTTGATTTTTATCAACATCAATCTTGATCACCTTACCCTTATCACCAAGGGCAGCAGCCACATCTCTTAAAACCGGAGACATAGATAGCGAGGCGTCATTCCACTCTGCATAAAAATTGAAGAGTACGGGAACATCTAGGTCAATTAATTCACCAAATTTTGACATGTCTTGTTCAATTGGTGCTGCAAGTTAGTAAAATTGCTAGTGAACTGAATTCAATCAGCTTGATTTTAACCGTATTCTGGTGATCTCAGGCCAAATTCCGAAACGACCCGGGTACCCTAAATATCCAAAGCCCCTATTCACATTTATAAGTCGATCGTTCTGTTCATACATTCCGGCCCATTGAGGATATCTGTATTGCGAAGGACTCCACTTATACCCGGCGATCTCTACCCCGAATTGAAATCCATGGGTGTGTCCGCTTAGGCATAGATCAATTTTCTTTTCAAACCCAACAACCTCGGCCTCCCAATGAGAAGGATCGTGAGACATGAGCAAGGTAAATACAGAGGTGTCAATAGCCTCAGTGGCCTTGGTCAAATCACCTGCTTTTAAAAAGCGCCCGGTTCCCCAATTTTCTACACCGACCAGGTTAAAATAGGCGTCTCCTCTATGTACAAAAACACTCTCATTATTGAGCGTTCTAAAGCCCATCTGACTTTGAATAGCTAGAAGCTGCCGCACATCTTCATCGGCCATTTCGTCGCTAAAGTCTCGGTTATAGGTACCGTAATCGTGATTTCCTAATACCGCATATTTTCCGTCTTTAGCCTTTAACCCAGATAATGCCTCAATGTAAGGCAGGGCCTCAGCAGATTGATTATTCACCATGTCTCCTGTGAATAACAAGAGATCAGCCTCTTGTTCATTTACTAGATCAAGCCCAGGCTGAAACTCTTCGAGTGAAGCGAAACTTCCTAAGTGAAGGTCAGAGATTTGAATTATAGTGTATCCGTCGAAGGCCTCGGGCAGACGATCAAAAGTGAGTTCGTAAGTGTGAAGGGTATATTTATTTCGCGCACCCATTCCGATGAGAAGAGATGAAAACGGCAGTGCTCCTACGCCTACTGCCGTTGCACTCAAAAAGCGGCGGCGATCAATCTTCATGGGCTGATCTTTACCTAAAACTTGTTGTACCTTCTTCTTTATCAACAGCCCTAAACGATAGATATCTTCTAATAAAAGAAGTGCACTTACCAGTAAAAGTCCTGTGGTAATCGCAAACAATAAGCCGGTTAAATAGGCGTCCCATTTTGGTCTTAGAGAGAGTCCTAAATAACGAAGAGGGGTACCTATCACAAAGGGAATAAGCGTGAGTATCCAGTAGAGTCTCTTCTTTAGTGCTGAAGAAAGTAAAACGCGCACCGCTCCGTATCCGTAGCACACCAAAAACAAATAAAAAACGCCAAAAGCAAGGTAAAACACAGCTCTTTTTTTATCCTGCAAAAGTACCATTTATCTCGCCCGCTTAGAGTTAAAATTCTGCTATCTTGCATCTCCTTGACCCTGTTTCTATGAGTAAGACCGATGTAAAGAGACTGTTTCTTGTTGACGCATATGCTTTAATATTTAGAGGCTACTACGCCCTGATTAAAAATCCGAGGGTTAATTCAAAAGGAGAAGACACCTCTGCAATCATGGGTTTTATGAATGCCCTTCTCGACCTTATCAAGCGCGAACAGCCTGAATACATAGGTGTGTGTTTCGACAAAGGCGGTAGCTCCGAGCGAACAGAAATCTTTGCCGACTACAAAGCGAACCGCCAAGAAACTCCCGATCCCATACGTTTTGCGGTTCCCCACATTGAGGCGCTACTGCGTGCCATGGATATTCCGATAGTCGTTCAAGAGGGTTATGAGGCGGACGATCTTATAGGGACACTATCTAAACAAGCTGAGCATCAAGGTTTCAAGGTCTACATGGTCACCCCAGACAAAGATTTTGGTCAATTGGTCAGTGAAAATGTCTTCATGTATCGGCCGTCAAGAATGGGCAATGACATCGAAATATGGGGAATACCCGAGGTTCAAGAGCGTTTCGGAGTAGAGAGACCCGAGCAGGTGATCGACTACCTTGGGATGATGGGAGATGCTAGTGACAACATTCCTGGTCTTCCCGGAGTCGGTGACAAAACGGCCAAGAAGTTTATACAAGCCTACGGATCACTCGAAGGGCTACTTGAAAATCTTGAAGAATTGAGTGGAAAGCTCAAAGAGCGTATCGCCGAAAATGTAGAAATAGGGCTTCTTTCAAAGCAATTAGCTACCATTAAAACAGATTGTGATGTATCCTTTGATCCGAAGTCATTTATACGTTCAGAACCCCATCTAGAGGAGCTTGACCGCATTTTTGATGCCCTCGAATTCAGAAGACTAAAGGATCAATTTCACAAATTATTTGCCCCCAAAGACGACTCAAGTTCAGACACCTCTAATTCAAATAGCAGCGAGCAAGTAACGATGGCGTCTGATACTGCAGGTAGTGGTCAATTCTCACTTTTTGACGTTCAAAACACTTCAGAACCTGCCGTTGAAAAAGGTCATCTCTACCAACGCGTAGACAGCCCTCGAACTCGAGAGCTCTTTCTTCAAGGTCTTAAAAATCAGAAAGTCGTCAGCATCGCCTTACTAAATACCTCTGAGCATGCTATGGAGGGTAAACTTTTAGGTCTAGCTTTTTCTTGGCAAGCTCATAAAGGGTTCTATGTTCCCTTTGATCTTGAGTACCCAAATGAAAAACAATTTTGGACTCAACTTCGAGAAATCCTGAATGCCGGTGTCACCCTCATCGGTCATCAGCTAAAAGAAGCGCTAAAAATGCTGCGTCGCTATGACATCAATTTAAGTGCCGAGCTATTTGACAACACCTTAGCGCACTACTTGATCAATCCAGATATGCGCCATGATTTCGGCACTTTAGTGAAAAGCTATTTGGGCCTCGACTTCAAGTCAACCGAAGAAATTTTAGGAGTCAAAAATGCAAAGACCGCTGATCTCGAATCGGTTGATCAAGAAAAAGTGACTGAGTACCTCTGCGGTCTTAGTGATTTTAATCTACGCTTGTATCCTTTACTTCATGCCGAGCTCGAGAAGTGGGGACTCCTAGAACTCTACACAACGCTAGAAATTCCTCTTCTGCGCGTACTTTCTCGAATGGAGTTCAATGGTATTGCACTGGACGAAAAATACCTTGAGTCTCTCAAGGAAACCTTCAGTAAACAGCTCAATGCCCTTGAAGCCTCTGTCTACACTCAAGCGAACGAAACCTTCAACCTTGCCTCTCCTAAACAATTGGGAATTGTCCTCTTTGAAAAATTAAAACTGGTAGAAAAGCCCAAGAAAACAAAGACCGGCCAATACGCCACATCAGAAGAAATTCTATCTGAGCTCGCAAAAAATCATCAGATTGCCGCGGATATTTTAGAGTACCGTGGTCTAGCCAAACTCTTAAACACTTATGTAGAGGCACTTCCTCAACAAGTCAATGCAGATAGCAAGCGTATTCACACTCAATTTATGCAAACCGTAGCCGCTACCGGTCGATTGAGCAGTGTACAACCGAATCTTCAAAACATCCCCATACGAACAAACAATGGGCGCCTTATCCGCAAAGCTTTTGTTGCAAGAGATTCTTCATGGACCTTAGTTGCTGCAGATTATTCGCAAATCGAATTGAGAATCATTGCGGCATTGAGCCAAGAGGACACCATGATAGAGGCTTTTAAAAAAGGAGAAGACATTCACCGTTCAACAGCCTCTAGAGTCTTTGGTGTGCCTCTCTCAGAAGTGACGCGAGAACAACGCAGCCAAGCCAAGACCGTAAACTTCGGAATCATCTACGGCGTTTCAGCATTCGGATTGAGCAACCAAACGACCTTGAGTCGATCTGAGGCCAAGGAACTGATCGAAACCTATTATACCACCTACCCTAAACTAAGAGCTTACATAAACGATCAGGTGACATTTGCCAGAGAGCACGGCTATGTAGAGACCCTATTTAAACGAAGACGTTACCTCAAAGACATTCACGCTGCAAATGGCATGATACGATCGGCAGCCGAGCGTAATGCTGTCAATGCTCCTATACAGGGATCAGCAGCTGACATTATTAAGAAAGCCATGATTGCTGTCGATCGACGATTGCATAGCGATAAGTTGGCCGCTAAGATGTTGCTTCAAGTGCACGATGAACTTGTCTTTGAGTGCCCGAACGAAGAAATAAACCTCCTTAAAAATTTGGTCGTTGAAGAAATGCAAAATGCGGCAGAATTAAGCGTTCCGCTAGAGGTTGATGTCGGAATTGGGGCGAACTGGTTTGAAGCACATTAAAGTTTGCGCAACATCATTTTATCGATTTGTATTTCAAACGAATAATTGTACATTTGCAGCCCGTTAGTTTTAACGTGTAGCGAATAAAATTTCATTAACTGTGGATACATTAAGTTATAAAACCAAATCTGCCAACGCGGCCACTGTAGATAAACAGTGGGTTTTAGTAGATGCTGAAGGGCAAATTTTGGGACGTTTAGCCTCTAAAGTGGCGACAATTTTAAGAGGTAAAAACAAACCTAGTTTTACTCCTCACGTTGATTGTGGAGATAACGTGGTAGTGATTAACGCTTCAAAGGTGGCATTGACAGGTTCAAAAGCAACTGACAAGAAGTACTTGCGTCACACCGGGTATCCAGGTGGTCAACGCGAAACAACCACCAAAGAACTCTTTGAGAATCATCCAGAACGCATCATAGAAAATGCAGTAAAAGGGATGCTTCCAAAAAATAAATTAGGAGCAGAACTCTTCAGAAATCTTAGAGTTTATGCAGGCGAAACGCACGAGCAAGAAGCGCAAAAGCCAGTTCAAATCAATTTAAACGATCTCAAATAGCTAATCTGTAATGGGAGTAATACACAAAATAGGACGAAGAAAAACAGCAGTAGCTAGAGTTTACCTCTCTGAAGGAAGTGGATCTGTTACGATCAACAAAAGACCACTTGATAGCTATTTTACTACAGGAACGCTTCAATACAAAGTAAATCAACCTTTCGAATTGACTGAAACAGTCGGAAAATACGATGTAAAAGCATCGGTTTTCGGAGGAGGTATTACTGGACAAGCAGAGGCGTTGAGATTGGCAATTTCTCGCGCTCTTTGTGAAATCGATCAAGAATTCAGAACAGCGCTAAAACCAGAAGGACTTCTTACTAGAGATCCTCGTATGGTAGAACGTAAGAAATTCGGTCAGAAAAAAGCAAGAAAGAAATTCCAGTTCTCGAAGCGTTAATCTCGAGATTGGAACGAACACTCCGTGTTCAATTTACATAGTGATAACCAGTTTAGTTTAGCATCTAAATAGTCAGGGCGATTTGTTAAAATGACCACCGGGCTATTGCTAAATCAGAACGTAAACTAAATTCAAAATGGCAAAAGTCGAAGTTAAACAACTTCTTGATGCAGGTGTACATTTCGGTCACCTCACCAGAAAATGGAATCCAAACATGGCTCCTTACATCTACATGGAGCGCAATGGAATTCACGTAATCAATCTTTACAAAACCGCTGCTAAGCTCGAAGAGGCAAACGAGGCTCTTAAGAAAATTGCTGCCTCTGGGCGCAAGATTCTTTTCGTTGCTACCAAAAAGCAAGCGAAAGGCATCGTAGCTGAAAAAGTTTCTGCAGTAAACATGCCTTATATCACTGAGCGTTGGCCAGGGGGAATGTTAACCAACTTTATCACTATCCGTAAGGCGGTGAAGAAGATGAGTGCCATCGATCGCATGAAAAAAGACGGTACGTTCAACACCCTCTCAAAGAAAGAAAAACTTCAAGTGGATCGCTTGCGTGCCAAACTAGAAAAAAACCTCGGTTCAATTTCTGACATGACACGTCTACCCGGAGCACTTTTCATTGTAGACGTAATGCGTGAGCACATCGCGGTTAAAGAAGCACAGCGTCTTAATATTCCTGTTTTCGCAATGGTAGATACCAACTGTGATCCTAGAGCTATTGATTTCGTGATTCCTGCTAACGACGACGCCGGAAAGTCAATCGAAATCATTCTTTCAAGCGTAACCGCTGCAATTAGCGAAGGATTGACAGAGCGTAAAGCTGAAAAACTAGATGCGAGTGAAGGTGCCGTTGAAGAGGCTGAATTAGCAGAAACTGAAACCGCTGAGGCAGAGGTTAGCGAAGAAGTTTCAGATGAGGCTGGAGCGTCAGAAGAAGCTAAGGAAGAAAAATAAAAAGCGAATAACCTTTGCTTAATCTGTGCCTTACCTCAAGGTCAGACCTTTATACAATCAATAAGAATTAAATACAATTTGATATGAGTGCAATTTCTGCAGCAGATGTAAACAAGCTAAGAAAGTCTACCGGAGCTGGTATGATGGACTGCAAGAAAGCCTTAGTTGAAGCAGAAGGTGATTTTGACAAAGCAATCGAAATCCTTAGAAAAAAAGGACAAAAAGTAGCAGCGAATAGAGCAGACCGTGAGTCTTCTGAAGGTGCTGCAATTGCTGTCGTAAACGGTGATGCCACTAAAGGTGTTGTTATTTCACTTAACTGCGAAACGGATTTCGTAGCGAAAAACGATTCGTTTGTAGCCATGGCAAATGACATCGCCCAGTTGGCCCTTGAAGCTTCTTCATTAGAAGATCTATTGACCAAAACTTACGGCTCTATTACAGTTTCAGAGAAACTTACAGAGCAAACAGGGGTGATTGGAGAAAAGATTGAAATCGGTGCATTCGAATTACTTGAAGCACCGTTCGTAGGATCTTATATCCATGCCGGAAACAAAATTGCTACCCTTGTAGGTTTATCAGCGAAAGTAGATCAAGCGGACGTAATCGCAAGAGATGTAGCAATGCAAGCTGCGGCCATGAACCCTGTAGCCTTAAACGAAGAAGGCGTTGATCAATCGATTATCGATAAAGAAATTGAAATCGCTAAAGATCAATTACGTCAAGAAGGTAAACCAGAAGAAATGTTAGACAATATCGCTAAAGGTAAAATCAAGCGTTTCTTTAAAGACAATACACTTGTCAACCAAGACTTTATCAAGGATTCTAAATTAAGTGTTGACCAGTATGTGAAGTCTGCAGACAAAAACCTAAGTGTTACTGCATTTAAAAGAGTAGCATTAGGGTAACCTGATCTGCTCCTCGTTAAAACTAAAGCCATCCCAATAGGATGGCTTTTTTGTGTACTTTTGAAATAGAATAAAATAGCAATGCGCTACCAACGAATCCTCCTCAAACTTAGTGGAGAGTCCCTAATGGGGGGCCAGCAGTACGGAATAGACGCCAAAAGACTTGAGCAGTATGCGAGCGAGATCAAAACCGTGATCGATCGCGATATTGAAGTCGCCATCGTCATTGGTGGTGGTAATATTTTCAGAGGTCTATCAGGAGCGAGCCAAGGAATGGATCGTGTTCAAGGAGACCACATGGGAATGCTCGCCACTGTAATCAATGGTCTTGCGCTTCAAAGTGCCCTTGAAAATCAAGGTGTTGAAACGAGGCTTCAAACCGCGATTAAGATTGATGAAGTGGCGGAGCCCTTCATTCGTAGACGCGCTATGAGGCACCTTGAAAAAGGGCGCGTAGTTATCTTTGGTGGAGGTACAGGAAACCCCTATTTCACTACAGATTCTGCAGCGGTCCTACGGGCCATTGAAATCAAAGCAGACGTCATTCTAAAAGGTACACGCGTGGATGGCATATACAGTGCTGATCCCGAAAAGGATAAAAGCGCTGTCCGATACGATAAAATCAGTTTTCAAGATGTACTCAGCAAAGGGCTAAAAGTAATGGATACCACCGCCTTCACCTTGAGTCAAGAAAATGAGCTTCCAATCGTTGTTTTTGATATGAATAAAGAAGGGAATCTAATGAAGGTAGTCACCGGTGAAGACGTGGGTACCGTTGTTAATTTATAAGGCTATGAACGAAGAGATACAGATGATTTTAGATATGGCAGAAGAGCAAATGACTGCCTCTATCACTCACCTTGAAAAAGCATTTATCAAAATTAGAGCTGGCAAAGCCAACCCGGTAATGCTTTCTTCAGTTACTGTCGACTACTATGGAGCTCAAACTCCTCTCTCACAGGTGGCGAATGTCAACACCCCAGACGCGAGAACTTTAGTTGTACAGCCTTGGGAG
>JALQTJ010000036.1 GCA_023264015.1 Flavobacteriaceae bacterium
TTTAAGAATTACTTCTTAGTTGATGTGACACTTAATGACTTTTGTGCCACTATTTGACACATAATTGACACATAATATTCTTCCTAATGTGAATTCAATTATTCATCTTCAAAGCAAGCCAATGCTACGATTTCAACACTTTTGGTTAATAACTTCTTGCTGAAATGACCCTTAAAAGCAAAACAAAACTGGCACCTCTCGGTTATCCTTATAAAGCCGAGAATCTTTTCAAGTCTCTACACTTCTGTCACAAGGGTTAGGCAGTTGGTTCAGGTAACCTAAGTCTGTGTAGTAATTGCCTTATGACTCTTTTACAGCTTTTGTGCGGCACCCCATAAGATTCAACCTACCCAGCATATACTAATCCATTTAAAGCTGTTAAGGGGGTGCCTTCTATCTGGAAGGTTTACAAGGTTGTTTTGTAGGTTGTTTAATAGGCGCCCCCTTAAGGGCGCCATAGGATGCGCAACCGCAGTAAATCTTAAAGGCTAACAGTAGATGTATAATATGCTAACAACTTTACAGACTAAAACACCAGCCCCTAAAGGGCTGGGTAATTACCGTAAGAGGCTGATTTAAAAGAGTGGTTTAATACGAGGAAGCTACGCTCCCTCTTTATTTTTGGCAACTGCTGTGGACCGCCAAACTAAAACACTATTACAACACCTGAGTTATCTAATAAAGAACATTAAAGTCCATTATATGAACGAACACATCCACCTAAAGATTAGTGCCAGCGACAAACAGGAGCTGGCACATAAAGCAAAAGAATTAGGCTTAAGCCTGAGCGGTTATATCCGCTCAAGACTAAAAGAGAATAATTTGAATAGAGAAATCACCTTAAGGGGAATTATGCTTAATAACTCCGAACACATATGATATATAGGCGCAATATAATGCGAAGGCTCACAAAGCCGTAGCATTATTATAACTAAGTATTATACTCAATTGTGTTCGCAATTTGATTGATGTTCGCTTTAGGCTCACATCAAATAAGAACACATTTATAGTAAAGTAGAATCATTAATGCTGAAGGGGTCCTTAAAGACCCCTCAGCATTAGAGGTTAAATTATGTATATGATTGATAGTCAGTATTGCAGTACGCTATAAAAGTAGGGTAGTTTCTTAATGCTTAATAAGGCTAATAATTAGTGATTGGATGCGTCCTGATAGTAGTTAGCCTTCTCTATAACATCATTGGTTACTAAAAAATATGTCCTTCCTAATTAACATAACGAAGGGCAATTCAAATTTTTGGTAGCTTATTAACCTTAATTTACTGATATGAAAACAGTTATCTATACTTCTACTTTTTTACTAATCACACTTTATACTCAAAGTCAAAAGCAAGTAAATCCTGAAAAAGTTCTGAATATAGGAGAATTTAAGCATTGGATATATGGAGAAGATACAAGTGGATGGGATTTTGATAATGAACAATGGATGGAAAGAAAGGGATACCTAAGGGTTGGTGATGAAGTTGGCTTTATTGATATAGCTGAAAAATATGAGCAAATCAAAACTGAAGCTAAGAGCAGAACACCACAGAATTTTAATGACTTAGGAATTATTAAAGTTTCCTTCAAGGGAGAGGAATATATTGGTTTTGGAATTGAAAAAGTTGAAGGCAGGTATAGATACCCTGCAATTCCTAAGGATTACTACACCTATTTATCTTTTTATATTTATTTATTTAAGGAAAATGAACTCCAGAAGTTGGATAAAATTGAAGGTGAAGTAGTGCTAAATGTTTTTTTAGGAACAAAAGGAGACCCTTTGTTAAAGGATAAGGAATATCAGAGTTGCTATGCAAATTTGAAGACTCTTTTTGAGTATGGAAAGAATTTAGAAAATGAATTTGTAAAATTTAAAAAACATACTTACATAGAAGGAATGGAAGTTGTAAGATTTTTGCTGCCTCAGATTATTTCAAGATATAACGAACCCATAGACTTTGACAATCACTATTTTGAGGTGACACTACAAGAATTTAATGAACTTAGGTCTTTAATTTTTAATTGAGATAAACTGTTTTCACAATATTTAAAAAGGCAATGGGCATTGCTAAAAGGGTATCCAATTCTTGCACTTCTTATTTACTCAATCCTACATAGCTTTTAAGCTAATGCTTATTAAAAATCACCGTAGGTTAATTTTACTTTTGGAAGCTATGTTTTAGCCTTTTCTCAAGAGGAGGCTGCAGTCACAAAGGGGGAGATTGTGATTCTTAATAGTGATAGAACTTAGGCCATAGAAGTAAGGAGATTTTAAATCCTTATCTCTCTTGTGAAAGCTTTGATGTAGGTAGAAAATTACATTAAAAGAGACCCCTAAACTTAAGTTGTGAAGCTACATATTTAAAAATTTCATACCTTATAACAAATTAGTTTTCAAATACTTAAATACAGGATATGATTAAAAAGTTCTTGATTATTCTATGTATTCCGCTTTTTAGTAACTGTGAACTTTTTGAAGCAGCAGATATTGTAGCGGATTGTTTCTCAACTACGGTAGAGTGCGGTTCAATTTCATTAGGTGGAGTAGCAACCTATCCTTTATACTTCAATTATAATAATGAAGAAGGTAAGCAATGTTATTATAAGCCAGATAATCAGGGGGCAATTGGTCAGTACGCTTATGTTACCAACGATAAATGTGATTGCTATTGTGTCAGCTTGTATGAAGGAGATGATTAATTTTAGCATTAATCCTACATAAAGAATTTCTTTGTATATTGCTGATTATAAAACGTTTACAGATGAAAAATTATTTACTTTTATTTCTGATAGCCTTTTCACTTATAAGTTGTAGCTCACCAAAATCATTTGTAAAATCAGGTGATGGTAGTTGGACCTCTGTTCCAATAAGAAGTGAAATTGAAACCCAACGAGCTTGGAACGAAGCAATAGACATCATAGCCAGAAGGTTTGAGATGGAAATGCTCAATGGGGAATCCAAATATGCAAGAACGGGCTGGGTCTATAACTGGAATAAGAAAGGTAAATACACCCAAAAGTATAGAGTAAGAGCAACAATCAAGCTATCTCCGAGTGGTGAGAATTTGGATATAAAATCCGAAGCACAATATGCTGGTCCATCTGGATGGATTTCAGGGTTTGATGACAGGCTTTTACAAACGTTAAAATCTGATATTTCTGGGGTGGTAGGTAGAGTAGCGAGATAGCCTAAATTACGTCGGCAAATCCGCTCCTTTAGCTTTCTAATTGCTTTGGCAAGAGCACTACTTGTCGAAGTAATGGATATAAAAGAACTGAAGCTGCACAGCAGCAGTATTTTCTTGATTTAGATTACGGAGCACAAAGAAACACACAAAGCGCTAGCTTTGGGTAATCCTGCTCAATCAAACCCCTTCCGAAAGCCAATACCCACATAAGGATAATTCAAATTGGCATCACCCACCACCTCAAGGGTCAGGCCCCTTCCGGTTCCGCATTTGCAATCGCGGTACAACCTTAAAATAGGGGCTCTCACATTCAAAAACGGACTGAATTCAATCAACCCCTGTTTATAGACCTCAGCATGCTTAAATTCACCTCCAACACTTGACACCACATGCACGCCAAAGGTTATAAGCTTCCAATTTTTGTTCTTGGTTCGAAAAAGCTTCATGAAACCCAGTCTTGGAAAGGTCTCGTAATAATTCCCATCAGTGAATAATGCAGCAGAAGCAGTAAATGCTGTTTTAGGATTTACAAAAACAGCGACGCGCGTTTCACCCAATCCACCCTTTGGAGTGTATCCCATAGAAGTGTCTAAGCGAATTTGTGCTACTGCTACTTGAGTAAATAGAAATAATGTAATAAGCAATGACCTCATCAGATAAAGGATTAGGTGCAAGAGTTAGCGATATAGTTATAACAGCTCCACGAGACTTTTCCCTACTTTTATTAAGAATCCACATACCCTATGCGCATCCAAAAAGGCCAACAGAACCTGACAAAACTGCCATTCAATCGCGGAGGATTCTTTCATATACCCCTGAGTGCCGAAGTGGTGAAATCACTTCCAGAAGGAGCAAAAACCAGAATTATTTGTGAGCTTGATGAGCGGGTGCGTATTCGATGCGGATTGAATCCACTGGGTAAAGGTGCTTATTTCATTCTCATCGCTAAGCGTTACGTTGAAGCCCTAGAGAAACAAGAACACGACCTCATCACCTATGAGCTTACAGTAGATCCTGATCCTCTAGGAGTCGATATCCCAGAAGTCATGCACGAACTTCTCGATCAAGACCCAGAGGCTAAAAAGACCTTTGATCAGTTGGGTAATCCAAGAAAGAGAACCCTAATCCACCGCATTAATCGCATAAAAAACATCGATCTTCAAGTACGTCATATCCTTGACTTTCTAGAAGCAGAAGCGCATAAAATACATCAACGCAAAACCTTTTAACTATGAATCCGTTTGAGTCTCCTGAATCGGCTTATTCTTTTTTCAACGCCACCGCCTTCTTCGCATGGATTATCCTTGCCATTGCGCCACATTCTGAAGCGATCCGAAAGATCTTAGCGAATCTAGTCATTACCTTTTTCGCGGTGTGCTATGCATACCTACTAATAAGCACCTTTCAACTAGACAGCTTTAATGAGTTCTCAACGCTAAAGGGACTTCAATCCCTCTTTTCAGATCCATTAGCGGTGGTCACCGGATGGATTCACTATCTAGCCTTTGACCTACTCGCTGGAATCTTCATCGCAAAAGACGCAAGTAAACTAGGATTTTCAAGAGGGATCATTCCTCTTTTCTTGTTATTCACCTTTATGGCAGGCCCGCTCGGATGGCTGATTTACTGGGTAGCGCGAACTACAAAATCACGCGGTTCTATGGTAGCTGTTTGAAACGATGGTCCTTTTGCAGTACCTTCGAATTATGCGATTTCTACTCCCTCTACTGGCCTGTGCTTTTAGCCTTCAGGCGCAGTTCAAAACCATTGAACTGCAGAACGTAAAACCAGTCGATACCCCAAAATCGATTCGTTTTAGTGTTGCCTCTAACGAGATTCGCGTACAAGGGCTCGAAAGTATTTTTGAAGCTGCTGAAAACCGATTCAATTACGCCCCAAAATACATTGACTGTCCTAATTGTTCTGTGGTCGCTCCTACTGTGGTCTATAGCATTGTACTCGATTACACCTTCGGTAACGCAGCAGGAAGTAAGTCTGCAGCGCTTATCTGGAGGCGATCTGCAAAGGAGAAAGGGTTTCCGGAGCAAGGTCTTTTGCTAAGTGAACTTTCTGCGGATGAACTCATTTCGCAAGAGAGTTTTATTAGCACAATTGAGCGCGGAGCGAACCTCTATGTTCGAATGAAAGAAGTGCGAGGATACGTGCTTAATAACGGCATTCATACCGACAAAAAAGCCCTCAGATTAGGAAAACTATTTCGGACCCCTTGAGTCTAATGAATTTCAGCACTGAGGCCCGCTTCAAGTAAAGCTGTACACTGTGGTTTCAGATCATCGTAGGAACCTGTTTTCACACTGCATTTACCCTTATAATGCACAATAAGCGAACATTGATGTGCTTGCTCTTCGGTATGCTCGCACACGCGAATTAAGGTCGCAATCACGTGCTCAAACGTATTGACGTCGTCGTTAAATAAAATGATTTGATGTTCTGAGGCCTCAGCTGTCTCAGTTAGCAGCTCTTCTGACTCCTCAAAATATTCCTTCTCATAGCGCATACGCTAAATTATAAATTTCGCACAAACCCAATTGTCCTTTACGGTATGGCCCTGATACGTAAATCTGTATGCTTCAAAGGCCATCTTGAGATCTGATACGTCTTCTGTATAAAACCCGCTAATCAAGATGACTCCTCCTTTTTTAAGCGCTCGAGCATAGTCTTGCACCTGTTGCAGCAATACGTTTTTGTTGATATTGGCTAAAAGCACATCGTACTGTTTCTGCACTGCGGCAAAATCATGGGCTTGCCACACCTTAAGATCAACACCATTTCGTTCTGCATTCTCTCTACTATTATCGACGCACCAGTCGTCACAATCGAATGCTTCTACGCCTATAGCTCCCTTTTTTGCAGCTAAAATGGCGAGTACAGCCGTACCGCATCCCACATCCAAGACCGTCTTACCCTTCAAGTCAAGAGCATCGATTCCTTGAAGCATCTGATAGGTGGTCTGGTGGTGACCTGTACCAAAACTCATCTTTGGTTCTATAATGAGCTCAATATCGACCTTACACGGATGGTGAAAAGGGGCACGAACGGCAATACGATCCTCTATCTGAATGGGTTCAAAGCTACTCTCCCAGTTGGCGTTCCAATTCTCTTGCTGAATCTCATCTACCTTGATCTCTGTGATCGCAGTCAACCCACTGGTTATCGGGAAGTGATCCTCTGCGACTAGTGCTGTAACGGGCATTTGGCGTTTCTCGACATAGGCAATCAATCCGTCCTCGGTCTCTTCAAACGTATCAAAAGGCCATTCAGAAAGTTCTGCAAGCAAAACCTCTCGTGCTGATTCAGGATCGGCCAACCTAAAGGAGTAAGCTAAATATACGGGGTCTGCCACTTATGAAGCCGCATTTACGATGGCCAAGAAATCGTCTGCCTGCAACGAGGCACCTCCGATTAAACCTCCATCAATATCCGGACGTGAAAAAAGGTCAGCAGCATTCGCTGGCTTCACACTTCCTCCATACAGAATGCGGGTTTGATCGGCCACCTTAGCACTGACTTCTGTTCGTAAGTATTCACGAATAAACGCATGCATCTCTTGCGCCTGCTCTGGCGAGGCGGTCTCACCTGTACCAATGGCCCAAACCGGTTCGTAGGCTAAAATTATAGAAGCGTAAGCCTCAGCATCCACCCCTGCCAGTCCTGAAGCAAGCTGTGATTTTACCACCTCGAAGTGCGTAGAAGCTTTACGCTCCTCAAGCTGCTCTCCGAAGCAGAAGATGACTTGCATGTCAGCGGCCAAAGCGGTCTTTACCTTTTCATTGATTTGAGCATCGGTTTCTCCGTAAATATCTCTGCGCTCTGAGTGTCCTAAAATAACCGTTGACGCCCCAACCGACTTCAACATTGAAGAAGAGATTTCTCCGGTATGCGCTCCACTAGCAGCAGCGTTCATATTTTGTGCCGCTAATTGAATTCCACTGTCTTTAATATGTTGCTGTGCTTCATTTAGGAATACAAAGGGCGGTGCGATATACACTTCCGTATTCGCTTTCTTGTAATCCGCAAGCAAGGCACTAACGAGTGATTTGGCCTCAGACAGGTCTTTGTTCATTTTCCAATTCGCAGCAACAACAGGAGTTCTCATAAGGTTTAGTTTAAGTCTTTAAAATGTTTCTTGTCTATAATGGTCGCGTTCTCAAGGAAGAGAATTCCCGGGTTTGAACGCACTATGGTTTTTACCGTGGTCTGATCGGCCAAATGCCAATAAAAAGGAGTGTCGTATCGCTCATAAAAGGAAGCAATAGCCTCATTCGAAGAAGCCGTCATGCCAAATACCTCAAACCCTTCTTCTTGCAATTCAAGTGCCTTTCGGACCATTCTATCCAATCCGTCCACATTCGCATGATCTAAATCGTAGGCTGTAATTAAGAGGGCTTTTTGAGCCGATAAGAGGTCTGAGGTATAATCGACACCCTCGCGCATGAGCGTGAAGTCGTGAATCGGTGGTTCGTAGCCTTCTTGCAGTAGTACGGTCTCTACCTTACCCGTAAACTCTCCCTGATGCACGGGGAACGATCCTTCTGTTTGGATCACCTCCTTAACTCCTTGAAATTCAAACTCCCACAAATAGGCAAAGACCTCTTTTGGTGCATCTTCAGGAATCTCCATAGAGGCTTCAATATTGGCTCCTACAGCATACGGTCTAAAATCAAATACAGGTAGATGATTCAGCACATAGAATCCAAAGTACCCGCAAAACACCACGCTTACCACTGTCAATCCTAAACTAAGTCTTGAACTAAACAGTTCGTGAATCAGGGCACGCTTCAGCCACAACCATACAATAAATACCAACAACACTACATCCTTATAAAACGACTGCCAAGGGGTGAGTTTAATGGCATCTCCGAAGCATCCGCAATCAGTAACTTTGTTGAAGTACGCAGAATAAAAGGTGAGAAACGTAAAGAATACGATCATTCCAAGGAGACTGTATAAGGTAAACTTCTTGAGATACCCCAGCCACAATAAAATTCCTAAAACCACTTCTAAAATGACCAGTATCAGGGCGATTTCAAGGGCGAAAGGCATGAAAAAAGGTAAGTCTAAGACACCTGGGCTAAAATATTCTTCAAGCTTAAATGAAAAGCCCATAGGATCGTTCAGCTTAATCAGTCCTGATACGATGAACACAAACCCCGTTAGGGCACGAATGAACTGGATCAGTAGATTCATGAGTTCGTTAAATGAATCATTGCAAAGACAGCGTAGTTCAAGATATCTTGGTAATTCGCACCAATACCTTCGCTAACCAATGTTTTACCCTGATGGTCTTCGATTTGTTTGATCCGATGCAGTTTCTGAAGGATCAAATCGGTTAGCGAACTCACGCGCATCTCGCGCCAGGCCTCTCCGTAATCGTGATTTTTATCCAGCATTAGCGACTTGCATTCCTCTACTTTCGCATCGTACAACTCAAGCGCCTGTTCTGGAGAAAGATCGGGTTGATCAACCAAAGGAAGCTCCGATTGAATCAGCGCCATAACGGCATAGTTAATGATCCCTATAAACTCGTCTTCTTCTCCCTCTGCAATCTTTGACTCTGCATTCGTCTGTAAACCGCGGATGCGTTGCGCCTTAATGAATAGTTGATCGGTTAAAGAAGACAAACGCAGAATCCTCCAAGCAGTACCGTAGTCGAACGCCTTTTTCTCAAACAGTGCTCTGCAGCGCTCAATAACTTGATCAAATTGGGTTGAAGTTGTACTCATAGAATAAGTGGACGGGTTAACGTAACTTAGATGCGCTTGATTGACCCTTCAAATATAAAGGATTCACCCATGACCATTACTCTGAATCAGCAGCTAATTGACCTTAATATTCCACGGATTGCAGCGATCTTGAATGTCACCCCAGATTCATTCTACGACGGCGGACGCTTTACGGAGCAAGACCTTATAGTGCACAAGGTGCAAGAACACATCAATCAAGGCGCTACGATTATTGATATTGGCGGATACTCTACACGGCCCGGAGCACAAGAGGTGAGTGTTGAAGAAGAGTTGAGTCGCGTAATTCCAGTGGTTGAATTACTTCAACAACACTTTCCAAATACGCCCTTATCTATTGACACCTTTCGTTCTGAAGTGGCCCAAAAAGCCCTAGAAAAGGGAGCAGCTATGATCAACGACGTGAGTGGATCTCAAGCAGATCCCAAAATTCTAGATGTAGTCGCCGCTTTTCAAGTTCCCTACATAGGAATGCATATGAGGGGCAACCCTCAAACGATGAATACACTTACCGACTACGAAGACATCGTTTTCGAGCTTCGCAAACAGTTCTCATGGCTCGCCGAAGAAACGGCCAAACGCAACATCAACGACCTCATCATTGATCCTGGTTTTGGTTTTGCGAAAACCGTAGAGCAGAATTTCTTTTTATTGAATCACCTAGATGCATTTCAACTCTTAGAATTACCCATCCTTGTAGGGTTGAGTCGAAAATCAATGATCTATAAGAGTCTTCAGCTTACGGCAGAAGAAGCCCTAAATGGAACTACCGCACTCCATATGATCGCATTAGAAAGAGGCGCACACTTCTTAAGGGTACACGACGTCAAACCCGCTAAAGAGTGCATCGACCTCTATCTCAAACTAAAAAATTCTATCACTTAAGGTGAAATTGTACCTTTGAGAAACGACCTATGAACCTTACAGATTTCTTATCGTTCAAAATCACCGATGCGCTCGACATACTGCTCGTCGCCTTCCTCTTGTATTATGTTTACCGTCTACTCAAAGGATCAGTAGCCATAAATATCTTCATTGGCTTGGTCATTGTATGGGGATTCTGGAATGTGACACGACTGTTAGAAATGAAGATGATCAGCAACATTGTAGGCGGATTCATGCAAGTCGGATTCATTGTGCTGGTCGTGGTCTTTCAACAAGAAATCAGACGCTTTCTATTGGTTTTAGGATCTGGAAATTTCTCAGCAAAAAAGATGGGGCGCTTCTTTCGCTTTGTTCGTGCTGAGAAAAAAGAGCCACGGACTAACATAGGTGCACTTGTTGAAGCCTGCGAAAAACTAAGCATGCAGCGGCTAGGTGCACTCATTGTTCTTGAACGCAATGACAGCCTCGATTTTGTCAAAAACAGTGGCGATACTATGGACATTACCTTAAATGCCCCAATCATTGAGAGCATTTTCTATAAAAACAGTCCACTCCACGACGGTGCGGCTATCATCAAAGGAAACAAGATCGTTGCTACACGTGTCATTCTCCCAGTAAGCAACGCAAAAGATATTCCTGCGCAATATGGACTACGGCATAAAGCCGCGATCGGAATCACCGAAAACACAGACGCCCTCTGTCTGGTGGTCAGCGAAGAGCGCGGAGAAATCTCATACATCAAAGGCAAAAACTTTGTGAGCTTCGATTCGATTGTCATGTTGAA
>JALQTJ010000037.1 GCA_023264015.1 Flavobacteriaceae bacterium
CGTAGTCAGTCACGCGAAATTTTTTAAATCTATTGTAAGTACTGAAGCCTCTGTATGTTGTCATATTGTATTTAAACCTTATACTGCCTTGGTGGATAACGCATTAACAGCATAACGACCCATGTTGAAGTATTCTTCTCCTGTCTTGCCGTTAACTGATGGTCCTGTTCCTTTTTCTTTCCACTCTAATGCATTTTCAACACCAAGTCCATATGAAACTGATAGCATACCTGCTACCGTTTCATTTGCATCTTCGCTGTCGATTGCACCTGTGTTAAGCATTGTTTTATAATTCGATTCTAACAATTTATAAACAGCATCTTCTTGAATTTGTTTTGCAGCAACAAACGCCGCTCTAGAATTAATACCGTCTTTATTAGTCCAAGATGATACATAGTTTACTGCATCCGTGGCATATCTATCATATGCTGCTTGTTTAATATAACCTGTTTTAACTAATTCTTTTGCTGTAAAATTGTATTTGCCTAACAAGTTATCAGCGGTATCGGTTGAGTAATTTAATTGTGTTGCGTCCCACCCTAACTGAGTAATCAATGCTTTTGTTTCCCCGGCTGTTAAATCGCCAATACTTTCTGTGGTTGCGTAGTTGTCTGCTCTATTTAGATACGCAGGTTTTACTGGATTTGGAGTAGACTTGCCTATTGCAGATGCAATGCCCGCAACTGCTGCGCCAACTGCAACATTTTTAAGCAAAGACTTTTCACTAGTTATCTTATTGGTAATAGATTTTCCTAAGTCAGTTGATGCTAATGCACCAGTGACTGCACCGGCTAATGCACCATCTAATGCACCTGTTTTTGATCTTGATTGAGCAGTTTATCGTAATTGTTCAATCTGGCTTTCTGCTTGGTTTGTCTTCCCTTAGCCCCTTGACGTACCCATTCTAATTCGCGTTCAAGTGTTTTCTGACGTTTACTCGCCTGCTTACTCTCTTGCTCAAGGCGTTTCGACTTTTGCTCCAACCAAGACGAATAATTTCCTTTCCAAGGAATACCTTCACCTCTATCCAGCTCAAGAATCCATCCAGCTACATTATCTAAGAAATAGCGGTCGTGTGTTACTGCGATCACCGTCCCTTTATAGCGCGCTAAATGCTGCTCAAGCCATAGCACTGACTCGGCATCTAGGTGGTTGGTGGGCTCATCCAAGAGCAAAACATCCGGCTCTTTTAGTAAGAGTCGACATAGCGCTACCCGACGTCGCTCCCCTCCGCTCAATACCTTTACCGGAGTATCGGGTTCAGGCGTGCGAAGCGCATCCATCGCAATGGCAAGTTTGGTATCTAATTCCCAAGCATTCATAGCGTCAATTTGATCTTGAAGCTTGGCTTGCTCGTCCATCAACTTTTGCATCTTATCGGCATCCTCATAATTTTCTGGGAGACCGAACAAGTCATTAATTTCATTGTATCGATCAAGAACAGCGACAGTTTCTGCCACTCCTTCTTTCACAATCTCAATCACCGTTTTAGATTCATCCAGGTGAGGCTCTTGTTCTAAATACCCCACAGAATATCCAGGAGAAAAAACAACATCTCCTCGATAATTGGTGTCTATCCCAGCAATAATCTTAAGCAGTGTTGATTTACCTGATCCATTGAGTCCTAGAATACCAATCTTTGCTCCGTAGAAGAAACTCAAGTAGATATTATTCAATACAGGAGTATTGGCATTCGTGAAGGTCTTGGTGACCCCAGACATAGAGAATATTACCTTTTTATCGTCTGACATGATTTAAGAAATTTAAACGCGTCCTTTTAACGCATTAAACACCCAGGCTATAGCAAAGAAGCCGATCCCGACGGTGGCAAAACCCCATCCTGCAACCTCATCGTATTTAAATGCGGCAAGGGCGAGCAAAACGAGCCCCATCAAAATCATCAAAAAAGTAGCGTAGGCTAAGACAGTATTTTTGTTCATAATTGCTTCTGGTGTTAGGCGGGTAAAGGTCGTAAAAATGCTTTAATTAATCGTAAATTGCAGAGTCAAACCAAAGGGTCATGACCAAGACGAAAAAAGAGCTTGCACGCGAAATACACCACCGAAATGCCGTAAAATTTCTTCACGATAAGCAAGAAGAAGTGAGCCTTGGCGGAGGAGCTACTAAACTTCAGAAACAGAAGGATCAAGGTAAAATGACCGTTCGTGAACGGCTAAGTTTTTTGTTTGACCAAAAATCAGAGGTTATTGAAATTGGTCAGTTGGCTGCAGACCAGATGTACCATGAACACGGAGGATGCCCCTCGGCGGGTGTAGTCGTTCAGATTGGTAGAATTAAAGGAAGGCTTTGTGTCGTAGTAGCAAACGATGCCTCAGTTAAAGCGGGAGCTTGGTTCCCTATGACAGCAAAAAAGAACCTTAGAGCACAAGAAATTGCTATCGAAAACCGACTTCCAATCGTCTACCTTGTAGATAGTGCAGGTATCTACCTGCCGATGCAAGAAGATACATTTGCCGACAAAGAACACTTTGGTCGTATTTTCAGAAATAATGCTAAAATGAGCAGCATGGGAATTACCCAGATTGCTGCTATAATGGGCTCTTGCGTTGCTGGTGGTGCATACCTACCCATCATGAGCGATGAGGCCATAATCGTTGAAAAAACAGGGTCTATCTTCTTAGCTGGCCCTTACCTCGTGAAAGCTGCCGTTGGCGAGGATGTAGATAAAGAAACACTCGGAGGAGCGCACACTCATAGCGCAATTTCTGGTGTGGTTGATTATGCCGTTCCATCGGATCAAGAGGCTTTGAAAAAAATCCAATCGATTATTTCAAAATTAGGAACCTCAGAAACTGCTGGATTTAATCGAATAAAATCCGTTGCCCCAAGTAAACATCCAGATGAGATTTACAGCATTCTACCCGACAATAGATCCGAACAATACCCAATGCTCGACCTTCTAGAATGCTTTATTGACAAGGATTCTTTTGAGCCTTACAAGGAACATTACGGCAAGTCATTGATAACGGGATATGCGCGCATTGATGGATGGGCAGTAGGCCTTGTAGCCAATGAAAGAAAAGTGATCAAAAACGCAAAAGGCGAAATGCAAATTGGTGGAGTCATCTATTCTGATGCTTCAGATAAAGCCACGCGCTTTATCGCGAATTGCAATCAGAAGAAGATTCCTTTAGTTTTTATCCAAGACGTGACTGGATTTATGGTAGGTAGTAAAAGTGAGCACCAGGGTATTATTAAAGATGGTGCTAAACTTGTCAATGCCGTGAGCAACTCTGTAGTACCCAAGTTTACCATAGTGGTAGGTAATTCATACGGGGCAGGCAATTACGCCATGTGCGGTAAAGCCTATGACCCGAGACTCATCTTCGCGTGGCCCTCGGCTGAAATCGCTGTAATGAGCGGACAATCTGCTTCAAAAGTGTTACTTCAAATCGAAGAAAGTAAACGAAAAAGCGCTAAACAATCCTTGTCAGAAAACGATCGAAAAACACTTCTCGAAGAAATTGAGCAGAAGTATGCGCATTCTACCTCACCTTATTATGCAGCAGCTAGGCTGTGGACAGACGGTGTCATTGACCCCGTAGAGACCCGAAAACACTTATCGCTAGGAATTGAAATGGCAAATAACAACTCACAAATCGAACCCTTTTCTCTAGGTTTACTTCAAGTTTAGCTGCTCTAGAATCCTTAAGCGATCGATTTTTTGAGTAGCAGTATAGAAAAATTTTGAGAGTGCGTGTACCGTCTTGGGCTTCTCATACCGTTCCCATGAAATCTGATCTAATCCTTCTTCTATCTGCTTTCGAAGGAGCTCATCTCCTTCAATAACGAGCCCAACTTGTTCTCCCAATTCATGGTGTGGCAGTGCTGAGACGAAAAAGAGCAAATCGCTGTATACCTGTGAAATCTTTTGTTCGATGCGTTCAGGAAAGAGTTTTACTCCACCCGAGTTTATGGCATGATCTAGTCGGCCTATATATTCAAATTGTGTATCAGAATGCAAGTGTACACCGTCATTTGTAACCACAGTGCTCTGTTTAAGGTGTGAAGCATGAATGATAAGATTGCCCAAATCTCCTTTTGTGAAATGAACGCCAGGTAGCGCGGTAAATAAATCCTCTTCAATGGGATAACGCTTTCTAAGCGCAACGTGAGTAAGGGTCTCTGTCATTCCGTACGATTCAAAAATCGTGATTTGACTCCCAACAGGAACACTACTTAGTAATGGTTTTGAAAGCCTAGCTCCTCCTACAAGCAAAGTTTTTACTAGCCTCAAATGCGCCATACTGTGAGCCACTTGATAAGGTGTAAGGGCTACAAAATCAAAGAATCCGTCTTCTTTATCTTCAAATCCAAGAAACGGATTGGCTTGAGGTGTGACAGCATGTAAATCGAGTCCGGCGCGCATCGCTCGAATAACCATTAAGGTACCAGAAACGGCTTGTAGAGGTAGGGCCACAAGGGCACGCTGATGGGCCTTCAGATCGAAAAAATTCAAGGTGAGATCCGCTGAGGCCAAAGCATCCTCGAGGTCAAGATCAAAAGCTTTAGGCGTTCCGGTAGAGCCAGAACTCTGGACCCTCAGACTTCTGCCCTCGCGCAGCAATGCCACCACCGATTCAAGTTCTGTGCTGTAAGAATGAGAAGCATTATCGGTATTTAAACTGAAATTAGCACTCCACATGCATCACAACTTTCCGAGAAGCTTTGCTCCTACTTGGTTCCAACGGTATTTTTTAGATAAGATCCACAATACAATGGGATAAATCACTAAGAGAGGAATTAAGGCATCCATACCAAATGAAGGCTCTCCTATATCCTTGAGGATCGAAGGAACTTGAAAGGCCGTCCAATCACTAGAAACAAGTAACGCTCCAATCAGATTGTTCGATGCATGAAATCCCAATGCTAACTCTGTCCCCTCATCCAAAAGGGTCATCGCCCCAAAAAATAGACCTGAACCGATATAATAGGCCAATATCCCATACCCTAATTTTGAGACTTCAGGATTTCCGATATGCATAAGGCCGAATATGACCGAAGGTACAATAAACGCTACTGCCCTACTCTTTGTCATTATGCCTAACCCTTGAGTCATATGTCCTCTAAACAGTAGTTCTTCAAAACTAGTTTGAAGAGGTATGAGTAAAACAGCTACCAATGCAAAAGGCCAAAACGCATCCCACGAAAATTGAATTTCATAAGCCTCAGGGGCAAGCACAAAGTCTAATAAAGTAGAACATCCTATAACAAATGACCATAGCACAAAGGCGAAGACTAAACGCCTCCAGTCGAAAGAAGTTCTTGAGGTAAAGAGCCCGATCATTGGCATCCGCAACACCTGCAACCCGTAGATAAGTAGTACAAAAAAACCAATAGCCAAAGGCAGCAATAATAAGGCGAGGACAGTCGTAGCTCCCATGCTTTGAATCATCACCTGCATCATCTCATTCGTATCTGTCGAAGATTGAAGAGTAGCCCAATAATTGTAGCTCATGAATGCTATAAATGCAATAGGAACTAGTAAATAGCGCCATGCTTGCGTTTTGCCCTGATACGACTTTTCAATAAAGGAACTCATGTGAGGATGTTTATGTTCCAAGGTACTTCTTTGTTGTAATATAAACGGGCCTCTTCAATAGAAAGTGGCGACGAGAAGTTATTAGTAAAGAGACTTCCTGTACCCAACCCTTGAGGCCTAGGCAACGCTTTTGTCGATGTGTATTGAGCTATTGCATTTAGGCCGATATTGCTCTCTAGAGCACTGGTAATCCACCAAGGAGTGTCAAGCTCCATATAGGCGTCACAGGCTTTAAAACCTCCTATTAAAGCCGGCTTTAGAATCAAGTAGTGTGGACGAATATGAGAAATACATCGCTGCTTTTCTTTATCGTTGAATAGTCCTATAAGCTCTTCATCAAGGGCAATGGGTAGCGGAGTACGCTCACACAATTGTGCCATCTCATCCCACTGACCTGCTTTTATGGGTTGTTCTATAGAGTGAATTTCAAGCAGAGCGAGTTGTTCGAGGATCTTATAAACCTCATCAGGGGTATACGCCCCGTTAGCATCAACTCTTAACTCGAGAACCTCCGCCGAATACTTTTCTCTTAATCCTTTTAAAAGGGTGTACTCGTCCTTAAAGTGATGCGCTCCAATCTTTAATTTGATGCAATCGAATCCTCTTTCAAGCAAATCATCAATCTGCGCTTGCATAAACGGCAAATCGCCCATCCACACTAAGCCATTAATGTCAATACCTTGTTGTTTGTTAGAGAATGGGGTAGAAAACAATACAAAAGGATCATCGCTGTGAAAACTAAACCACAATTGCTCTAGTCCGAATTGAATAGACGGAAATTCAACATAAGACGAAAGGAGCTCATTAAAACGTTCATCTTCTATTGGAAGTTCAAGTTGCAAGAGTCTTTCAAGTTTTAAGCAAGCCTCTTTCAGCCTGTCTGAGTAATCAGAACGGTCGTCAGCACTTAGGCCTTCAAAAAGATTGCACTCTGCTATAGCTTTTAATGGGCTACCATAAGTCAACACATAACACTTCTTTTCGGTCATTGTGTTTCTAGAAGTCTTAGCAGGCCTCTTGAAAACAAGGGTGTAGGGATGTATCTGAATAGCGTTCATTACTGATATACCTTAAAACCGACGACAACCAAAACAAATACTGCTGAAAAAAAGGTAAATAGCGCTATTTTTTTTAATTCTGGATCTAATGCGACTGATGCGCTTTTGGCAGTTCGAACCCTTTTAAGGTGAGCACGTAAGAATAGTGCTGCTGGTAGGGCAATTAAGGTGGCGTTAGCATCGATTTGACCTACACCTGCCACATAGGTCACAAAACCAACTATAACCAGGGCATGATGATATATAACCGCCTTAGCGTACCCCATTCGAACCACAAGGGTCATTTTATGAGATAAAGCATCCGACTCGCTATCTCTAAGGTTGTTCAGATTTAAAACAGCCGTGCTGTAAAGGCCGATCGATAAGGCGAATAGAAGTTGAGTGGTACTCAACATTTGAATATACAAGTAACTTCCCGCGATTACCGATACCCCTCCGAAAAAGATAAAGACCATAACATCTCCCCAACCTCTGTAACCATAAGGCGTCTTCCCTACTGTGTACGCTATGGCAGCTATAAGCGCTAAAAATCCTAAGGCCATAAAAATCATTAAGTCTAAGAACGGCAAATCAGCGGATACAAAAAGGCGCCATATTGCCAGAAGAGTCAGAACAACTAACACAGTCATACCCTTTTTGAGGTCCTTAGCAGACAATAATCCAGACTGCATTGCACGTGTAGGACCTATTCTAAATTCATTATCTGTGCCCTTGATACCATCGCCATAATCATTGGCCACATTCGACAGTACTTGAAGTAAAACCGTTATAACTAGCGACCACGAAAAGACCGAAGCCACGAAAAATCCAGAATCTATCGCAATGGCAGCTGCTATTATAATACCCGATAAAGAAAGAGGAAGAGTGCGTAAACGAGAGGCTAAAATCCAGGCTTTTATAGATCCCATCATTTATTGTGGACGGTGAATCTGTAGTCTAGTTGTACCTTTATAAGAGGCTATAAAAGCATCTGTAAATCCTAATTTCACCAGACCTCTTCTCAATGCATTCGCTTCTTCGTAGGTCTCGTACAAACCAATTGAATACTTCAAGTAGGGCCTAGCTTCAATGAACATCCCATTTGAAAGGCCCTGAGAAATGAAACTTGTAGAATCCATAGGAATCATGCCTGTTTGAACACTATAAATAGTATCGTTCTCGAGTAAGCGTTTAGCTAAATAGAACTCCTCAATTTTTCTAAGCTCTTGATTTTCAGAATTCAATTCTTCAATTTGCTGCTTTAATCCTAATACCTCATCGTTAGAAACAAGCGCTTTTTCTTTTTCAAAAAGATCCGGAAAACTATAGACCACAGCCAAAGCCACTACCATTAACGAAACCAAAAAGAGACTGATCGATAACGTTTTGGTTCGACGTTCAAGTTGAGTTAATTGAGTTTGATCGTTCGGTGCTGCCTTCATTTAATGTACAAAGAGGGTCTAAAATACAGTGAATCGGTCTAGTTTACAACTAAGCGAATGCCATTGTCTTCAAAAACGAGCTGCTTTTCTTTTAAAAGGATTCCAATAGCCGCCTTAAACGTTTTCTTACTCATTTGAAACTGCTCAAAAATCGCCTCTGAGGTGGATTTGTCGTTAAGCGCCAAAAACCCTCCTTGCTGTTCTAACTGTTGAACCAGTCTTTCCTTGGCCTGGTAAAACTTATCTTCTCCTTTAAGCTGTAAAGCAAAATCTATTTTACCGTCTGGCCTTATGCGATCGACAAACACACTCAATTTTTGAAGCGGCTTTAAATCGACAGCCGATCGGTCTCTAAAAAGCAGACCCTTCACCCCCTCTTGCGTAAAAAGTTCGTAACCCATAGGGGTTTTGCGATACACATAGGCAGTATATGGAATACCTTGACGAAGTATACCCGCATCGGTTTTACCTTTTTTCTCAATCCGCTCACTAGCCATGAGTCTTGAAGAATGCTCATCCATGACACACACCACAAGCACCTTATCTCCTTTTTGATGGGACTTATTACTTTCTCTAAAAGGTAAGAGGAGCTGCTTTTCTAAACCCCAATCAAGAAAATATCCGAAAGAAGAGCGCTCTGCGACAGTAAGCACAGCCAACTGATCTCGCTCGATATAGGGAGCTATCAAACTCGCGATAGGACGTTCATCATGATCCAAATAACAAAAAACGGATAAACGATCACCTGGCTTACACGCTTCAGGCACCTCCTTATTTGGTAAAAGAATCTCCGTTCCTTCTTCATCTGTGAGATAAAATCCCTGAGGGGTATGGTGAGACACCACCAAATCGTTCTTATATCCTATTCCTATCATTTTAGGGATTTAAAGTAATCAAACAGTACTTCTTCGTTTTCATTTGAGGGAGTGAATACCTCAAGCAGTTTAGGTCGTTTGCTCTCTTCAAAGAATGATACCAACACTTGAGCTAATGAATCGATATCAGTTACTGATAGGTATTCGAAATCAAAATGCTTGGCAATTTCTTCAGCTTTCTTGTTATGTCTTGTTTCCAAGTAGGTCTCAAACCCTTTGGTCTTCTTGGCATTCGGAAGGATTCTAAAAATACCTCCGCCTGAATTATTGATCACAATAATCCGAAAAGAAGAAGGAATATAGGCATTCCAATAGGCATTTGTATCGTAGAAGAAACTAAGATCTCCTGTGAGAAGCACGGTTTTCTCGTGCCTATCTACAGAGCTGTACCCTACGGCAGTTGATGCGCTCCCCTCAATACCGCTTGTTCCTCGATTACACCATTGCTTTTTAGCCGGTGTTTTAAAAAACTGAACGTAACGTATGGCTGAACTGTTAGAGATATGAAGTTCATAAACCTCAGGAATGGCTGCAAGCACTTGAGAAAATGCCTTAAAATCGCTGAAAGGTGCAGCAGTAATAAAACCTTCTCTCTTTGAGCCAAGAAGATGGTAATACTCCATCCAAAATTTGGCGTATCTAGTATCGTTTTTATGAAGAGTAACGCTGGCTTGCGAAAAATCACCTAAATCGTAATGACCGCTTAAACATCCATAGGTATTAAGCGCCGTTGTGCTCCCAAGGTGAATGTGTTGAAGTCCATTAATCGATCTTAAAAGCGCTTTTATTTTTTTAGACACCACCATGCCACCGATAGTGACAATCACATTGGGTTTAAGCTTTTCGAGTAACGCTTTGCCTTCATCATGACCTTCAAGCGGTGCAATTAACGTATCTATACTGTCGACACAATCTAAACCGCTTGTATTTGAAAGTGTTTCTGTAAGCACTAAGGCTTGGGTGTGCTGAATGAGCGTTTTTAATTGTTCTTTTTCTTCATCAGAAGGATCCCAGACTCCAATCAATAGCATCACCTTAGACGAGGCCAGTAACTTCACTACTCTACTATCAATAGCAGACCATTCCCCAAATCCAGAAAGATTAGGTGTAGTGTAAGAGCTCCAGTTTTTAAGTGCTACAGGAGTATCAATCTGTTGATACAGTGGTTCTTCGAAAGGTATATTAATATGAACAGGAATACGGTTTGATTGAAGGCGTGATAGCGCCCTTGTAAGGGTGCCTATGTTTTCTGCATTCACTGGCGAAGAAGGGTCAAAGTCTGATGCCTGTTTAAGCACCCTTTGATCCAGAGAAAGAATGAAAGAGTTACCTAAAAGGGATGCGAATACATTGGGTTGACGAATGG
>JALQTJ010000038.1 GCA_023264015.1 Flavobacteriaceae bacterium
GTGCCTGAAGATCATATACTAGATGCTACTGGGGTGTTATTGAACCGCAAACAGGTTTTCTCTAAAGAAATGATGAAGCGCTATGAGCAAGCGCAGAAGAGCTATGATAAGCCCGTGCTTATCGTTACTCAAGAAGAGGCTGAGGCCGCTGAAAAGTCTTTTGCTAAGAAGACCAAGACCTGGAAGTTTAGAGCAGAAAATGTAAGAGATTACGGTTTTGCTACCTCTAGAAAATTCATATGGGATATGATGGCGGTTAAAATAGGAAATCGCGATGTGATGGCGGTTTCACTTTATCCTAAAGAAGGAAATCCGCTTTGGGAAGAGTGGTCAACTCGTGCAGTAGCTTCAACGCTAAAGTCGTATTCTTCTCACACCTTTGATTATCCTTATCACAAGGCTATTTCGGTGCATGCGAAGAATCAGGGTATGGAGTATCCGATGATTTGCTGGAACTACGGAAGACCTAATAAAGACGGAAGCTATTCAGACCGCACAAAATATGGGATGATGAGTGTGATCATCCATGAGGTAGGTCACAACTTCTTCCCTATGATTGTCAACTCTGACGAACGTCAGTGGGGTTGGATGGATGAAGGTCTAGATACTTTTATGCAATACTTAGCAGAACAAGAATTCGGCGAGGCCTATCCTGAGGCCATTGAAGGCTTAGATAAATATCCTTCAAGAAGAGGAGCTCCTTCGGCCATAGTAAACTATATGGCAGGGGACCAAAGCTATATCGCTCCGATCATGTCGAATCCTGAAAACGTTTATCAATTAGGGCCAAATGCTTACGCTAAGCCCGCTACTGCTCTTAATATTTTAAGAGAAACGGTTATGGGCCGTGAGCTATTCGATCACGCCTTTAAAACCTACGCGCAGCGCTGGATGTTTAAGCATCCGACTCCAGAAGACTTTTTCAGAACAATGGAAGATGCTTCGGCAGTAGATTTAGATTGGTTTTGGAGATCGTGGTTCTACACCACTGATTTTGTAGATATTGGGGTTTCAAACGTGAAGAAGTATTATGTTTCTGACGAGCCTACAGAGCAGATGAAAGAATATATGGCGGCGAATGGTTTAACTGCAGCAGATCTTCCTCCGCTTGTGTATTTAGCCGATTTAGATGCAAAAGAATCGGACGAAGAAATTAAAGATCCGCTTTCGGCATCTTCTACCTTGTCTGAATTCATAATGGATAACATGACCGCAGAAGAGCGAGCGAATGTGAAGCAACCAAAGTATTTCTACGAAATCGAGTTTGAAAAGCCAGGAGGTATCCCTATGCCGTTAATCGTCGAGTATAGCTATGCAGATGGCTCTAAAGAAGAGGTGCGTTATCCGGTTGAAATCTGGCGTAAAAATGACGCCTCTGTGAAACGTGTATTTTCTTCGGATAAAGAGCTAGTGGGTATTACGGTAGACCCTAACCTTGAGACAGCTGATATTGATACGTCAAACAATAGCTGGCCAAAGGTTGATCAAGGCTCAGAATTTGAACAATTGAAAGCGCAAGTTCAACAGTAAGAAAGCTTTGAAACTGAAATGAGAATCCCGCAGCTTTGGCTGCGGGATTTTTTATATTTGTAGCCTTATGATTTCTCTTTTTATCAGCGGAGCTGAAATCTTTTTTATCGTCTTTATGGTGATCCTGGTTTTTGGGGCAGATAAGCTACCCGAAATTATGAGAGGCCTGGGTAAAGGTATGCGTCAGCTTAGAGATGCTACAGATGATATCAAAAGAGAAATTCAGAAATCTGCAGACAAAAGCGGTATTGACACGAGTATCGCAAGTGATCTCAAAAAGAGTGCTGAAGAGGTAAAGAAATCGGTAGAAGAGGTTACGGGTACTATTAAGCGCCAGTAGGTTTGCTGTAGCGCGCCATACTGAGTCCATCTCTCACCGGAAGAATGACCTGTTCAAATCTAGGATCATCAGTGAGGAGTTGATTGTATCTTACAAGCTCTTGTGTCGCTTTATCATTTACACTTATCGGTTCAACCACCTTGCCAGACCATAAAATATTATCTGAAAGCAACAGGCAGCCGTCGTTTAACTTCGGAATCACCGCTTCTAGATATTTGGTATAATCGGCCTTTTTGGCATCTATAAAGACAAGGTCGTAGCATTCCTCTAGCTCAGGGATAATGTCGAGCGCATCTCCTACAATGGCTTTGATTTTTGACTGATAGGGACTTTGGCTCCAAAAGCGCTGCTGTAAACCACTCAATTCTTCGTTAACCTCAATGGTGGTAAGTCTACCGTCACTGGGTAGCCCTTCTGCTAAACAAACTGCCGAATATCCTGTATAGGTGCCAATCTCGAGTATGTGTTGAGGAGCGCAGAGTTTTGAGATAAGCGCCAATAGCCTTCCTTGATAATGGCCGCTAAGCATTCTTGGTTGAATCACCTTGAGGTGGGTTTCTCTTCGCAATGCCTCGAGGTAATCTGCTTCTTTATCGAGTTGTTGGTTGAGGTACTCTTCTAGAGCATCAGAAAAAAAATGCATGCGTTAGCTTCGTGTTATTTTACGATGATATCAGACAAATAAAGGTAGTTCTCTTGTCCTGATCTACTGTGTTTTTGAGCCATCACCAATCCGCCTAAAGTAATGTAATCCTCGCATATCGAAACGATTGATGGTTCATCAGAAGCTCCTCTTCGAAAGACCCATTCCCTTACCACGTGATCTTTGTCTATATAAAAATCATAGGCGTCTCCTGGTGTGTATCCTCCTTCATTGCCATAAGTAATTGTGAGTTTGTCTAGTAGCTGACCCTGGCCCAACGATTCAACCTCTTTCTCTAGGCTCACGGTATAGCTGCCTTTGTCCCATGCCAGTTGAAGGGGGGCAAAAAGCCAGTATTTATCATTGATGAATCCTTTGTTGATTTCGTTGCTAACAGAATCTAAGCGCTTCCAATTGTAGGAAATGCTATCGCCATTCATGATACGCGTTACTGTATCGTTTTTAGTATTCCAGATCCAGCGTCTTTCAAAGTTTCCGTCTGCACGTGCCACACCCCAAGTAAAGGCTACTTCTGAGATTTTAGCAAAGGCATCCAATCCGTGAGCCTCGGCTACTTGTTGAGCTCTAAGTTCAGCCTCTGAGAGAGCCTGGGTATGTTGACTACAAGACGCTATGAGCATGAATAGAGCCGAAAAAAGCAGGAAATTCTTTTTCATTTTTCTTTTAAAAATACGCATTAGTAGGCTAGAATGCCCATTCAGTGTATTTTTGTGATTCATTGAAACAGTGTTCAAATGAGTCAGCCGAAAGTAAAAGAATTAATCGATAATACGCTTTTAGAAGAGCGCAAGGTGTTTTTATGGGGAATGGTTAATGACGATAGTGCAAAGCACGTCGTTGAACGCTTGTTGTACTTAGATTCTTTGAATCACGATGAGATCCAATTGATCATCAATAGCCCCGGAGGTTATGTGACTTCTGGCTTTTCGATTTACGATACCATGATGCAGATCAAGAGCCCTGTAGCGACAGTATGTTCAGGACTAGCCGCATCTATGGGTAGTATTCTTCTTTCAGCAGGGGCGAAAGGTCGCCGTATGATTCAGCCTCATGCGAGAGTGATGATTCATCAACCTAGCGGTGGTGCTCAGGGTCAGGCTTCTTCTATCGAGATTCAGGCGCGAGAAATTATAAAGACTAAAGAAATTGGGGCGCGCATCTTAGCCGAGAATTGCGGTCAGCCACTCGAGAAAGTGATGAATGATTTCGATAGAGACTACTGGATGGATGCTGACGAGTCGCTCGCTTACGGGATCGTAGATGAGTTACTCTCCTAAGGTTCCGTTGAGGTCAGCTAATAGCGCTTCGGCTTTCTCGGTATAGGCTTTCAGTTCACTCGAAGACTTTTTGTCAAGGATTCTATACATCATTGACATCCGTTGATTTCCTTTTAGTACTTCGCGTTTTTTGATTAGAAAGTTCCAATAGAGCGCGTTGAAGGGGCAGGCCCTTTCTCCGGTTTTTTCTTTAGGGCTGAAATGACAAGATTTACAATAATCGCTCATCTTATCGATATAATTGGCGCTGCTGATGTAGGGTTTTGTGGCAATGATACCTCCGTCTGCATATTGCGACATGCCTCGGGTATTGGTGAGTTCTACCCATTCAATGGCATCGGCATAAACTCCGAGATACCATCGGTCAAGGGCATCGGGATCTAATTCGGCCAATAAACCAAAGTTACCGGTAACCATAAGGCGCTGAATGTGATGTGCGTAGGCGTCTTCCATGGTTTGCTCAATGGCATGGGCAACACAGCGCATCTTGGTTTTCCCTGTCCAATAAAAATCGGGTAAAGGTCTTTTGTGGTTAAAGTAGTTGAGACTCTTGTACTGAGGCATTTCTTTCCAATAGACGCCTCTCATAAATTCACGCCATCCCAAGATTTGACGGACAAACCCTTCGACTTGAGGCAGCGAAACGCGTGACGGATATTTCTCATAGGTTTCAATGACCTTGTTTATGACCTCATGTGGACCAATGATTTTAGCATTCATGGCAAAAGATAACCTAGAATGAAATAAAAAATGGTGTTGGCTGTATAAGGCGTCTTGATACGTTCCGAAATGGGGTAGGAGCTCTTCACAGAAATAAACTAACATCAAGGAGGCCTCTTGATACGTCTTGGGCCAGTTGAAGTCGGTGTCCACAATCGATCCGAAGTAGGGAATACCACTTTTATCAATTTCGTTGCACAGCGCTCGAACATCATGATGAAAGGCTAGGGGATCTTTTAAGGGGGCTTTGTGGTCGTATGATTTTCTGTTTTCTCGATCAAAGTTCCATTGACCTCCTACCGGTTTTTCACCTGCCATCAGAACCTGGTGTTTCTTTCTCATGGCGCGGTAGAAGCGTTCCATTAAGAGCGACTTTTCTCCAAAGAACTCTTTTAGCTCGTGTCGATGGGTATAAAAATGTTCTGTGTCATAGTGAGAGGCGCTTACACCAAGTGCCTTTAGCGCCTTGGCAATACCTAATAATTCTTCATCTAAGCGGTAATCGTCAGGTAGCTGGTATTCAAATTGATCAACATGGAGTTCAAGGGCTAATGCTTGAATACGCTCATGCAAATTTCGTTCAGGGTGCTCGCTAATAGGTTGATAGATGACTTTATGCCCTCTTGCCCTAAGGGTATCTGCCATGGCCCGCATCGCGCTGAAAAAAGCAACTATTTTTTGGATATGTTGCTCAGGAAAGGCCGCCTCTTGAGACATTTCTGCAAAGAGGTAATACGTGTGATCGTCAACCGTATTGAACCAAGAATGATGCGTATTGAGCTGATCTCCTAAAATGAGTCTTAAGCGTATCATTGGTTCCACAGCTTTTGAAATTCTTGATGTGGATCATACCGCTCAGCCTGAAGCTTTGTGTTGAATTCCCGATCTCTAGGATCGTTGCCGACGCCGCTGATGTAATTCCAGTTTCCCCAATTACTTTGAACGTCATTGTCGATCAATTGGGTTTGAAAGTAATAGGCCCCAACCCTCCAATCTTGCTTTAACGTTTTAGACCAATAGCTGGCCGCATTTTGTCTTCCGCGATTACTCGTGAATCCGGTATGCTTTAATTCGAGCATTATGGCGTTTACAAAGGGGTCTTTCGTTGTACCATTAATCCAAGATTCAAACGCTATTTTATCGTTATTCCATGGGTAAGATCGCTGTTTGATACCCCCTAGCTTAAATAGGTTATCGCTGTGTTTGAGTCCTAAAAATTTAAAGTAATCTCGCCACAATAGCTCAAAGAGTACCCAATAGGTATCTTCGTTTTTTTCAACGGTCGATTCATACGCTGAGAGCGCGGCATAAATTGAACGTGCACTTATGCATCCCAGGGCCAAGTACCCTGAAAATTTGGTACTGTAAGCTTCACCGATTAGGCCGTTTCTAGTTTTCTTATAGCGAGAGACGAGTCTTCTTTCAAAGAAGTAATCCTGTACGCGTTTTTTTGCCTCAGATTCTCCCCCTTTAAACGGATGAGCACTTCTGCGGTCAGGCTCTGATGAGAAATAACCAAAACTATCTAGGCTAGGTAAGGCCGAATGATCGGACTGAAATAAACTGTTATCGGCTAACTCCTCTATGCATTCAAGAGGTCTTTCGATACTCAATCTCTTCTCAACCTTTTTTCGAAAGACGGTAAATACCTCGGGTAAGTCATTGATTTCAAAAGGCGTATTCTTGGGTGAAATCAAAAATTGTACCGGGTATTCTTTCCATTTTAGACTGCCTCTGGTTTTTTCGAGTATATCGTTTTTCAATTGCTGCTCATAGGATCCAATTGAAAGGGCGCTATAAACGGTATCAATGTGGTGGTCTTCTAGGAGTTTGAAAACAGCTTCTGTTTCAAAAGGGATCACAGAGAGGTTGATACGAAGCTGTTTTAAGCTTGCCTCGAGCTCTTTTAAAGCTTCTAATTCAAAGGTTCTAGCATAGACTCCTTTCGCTTCAAATTGTTGTCCATGGAGCGTGATTGGACGACGATCAATGAGGTAAACACAAAGAACTCCGTCATGACTTGAAGCCTGTTCAAGTAACTGGTTATCTTCAGTTCTTAGGCATTCATTTAGGATAACTAATGCGTTACTTCGTCTCATTTTCTCTTGTATTCTTTTGCGCATCTTTTACTGCAATATTTGACTTCTTCCCAATCCCGTTCCCACTTTTTTCGCCAGCTGAAAGGCCTTTGACAATGGATGCAAATCTTTTCAGGTAAGTGTTCCTTTCGGTGTGTCACTCTGGATGGATCTTAGTAGTAGGTTGGTCTGGTTTGGCGTAAGCATATCTCCCTTCTAATCGGGTAGTGTAATAGGCATCTAGACCTCCGATCCCCACTGTTTGTAGCTGTTCGTGATTCACAAAGTGGTCTTCATTAAGTCCATTTTCAGCGATCCAAATCCCCTTTATTGATGCAGTCAAAAGAATGCATTGGTTCTCAAGTAGATGTTCTTGGCTATAGGTACATAACACCTGAATGGGACTTTCTTCAACGAAAGGGACATGAGTTTCTTCTCTATAAAGCGGTTGAAAACCCACCGCATCAAATTCTGATACCCCTTCAGGATATTTCGCACTTGTCTGATGGGCTCTAGGAACCATAGACGTCGTAATCGTATTTATCGTAAAGTCTTTGTAGTTCTTGATATTGGCGTACGTGTGTCGCTCAACGCTAAGCGGCCTAAAAATCATTCCTAAAAGTGCAGGATGGCTTCCGAGATGCGTTATAGAGTTAAAAATGCTCAGGTTCGTACCTGCATCTCCGCGCGTGGCAATAAGATTTGCAGAACGAATACCTGATATCGCGTTAATAAGGGTGGCCTTCTCTCTGCTAGGTAGTGCATGAAGGCTCTCAGAAGTAAAGGCAATCAAAATGTTTAAGAAATTTTATGTATTCTTAAACAAATGTACGGTAATGCCTTTCTAAAGTAAAATGTAGGGAAGGAGAATACCTAAAACTTATCCTAACTTTTTGAAGATAGCCTCCATCTTGCTTGATTCTTCTTCCGCTAGGGTTGGATCAACAAGAATTCTTCCACTGTGCTCGTCTGTAATCACACGCTTTCTAGACGCAATTTCTACTTGTACTTGTGGAGGAAGAGTGAAGAATGATCCTCCTGAAGCACCACGTTCTACCGAAACTACTGCCAATTTATTGGCTACTGACGAACGAATACGGGTGTAAGCTTGTGAAAGACGCTCATCGAGATTCGATTTGTACTCCTCTGAAAGCTTGATTAGTGCAGCTTCTTCTTTGGCCGTTTCTTCAAGAATAGTATCGAGCTCTGATTTTTTATGAGCAAGGTGAGCTTCTCGCTCACTCAGTTTCTCTTGGGTTTGCTCGATGACCTCGTTCTTTTGTTCGATTTTTACCTTAAACTCTTTAATGTGTTTTTCAGCCAACTGAATTTCTAATTCCTGAAATTCAACTTCTTTACTTAAGGAATTGAATTCGCGACTGTTGCGCACATTTTTTTGCTGTTCAGCGTACTTTTTAATTAGCGCTTTTGATTCTTCAATGGCGTTTTTGCGTGCCGCAATTTCGCCGTTTAAGGTCTCAATATCTTCTTGGTGCTTGGCTAATCTCGTTTTTAGGCCTTCTACTTCATCAGCAAGGTCTTCAACCTCCATCGGTAGTTCTCCTCTAAGGTTTTGAATGGTATCTATGCGTGAATCAATTAATTGAAGGTCGTAGAGTGCTCTAAGTTTTTCTTCAACACTCATTTCTTTTGATTTAGCCATAGGTATAGTACTTGACCGGGTTGGTTTTTATTTCTGACAAAGTGACGGCAAAATTAGGAAATTTTTCCCTAAGCTTCTGAGCGATTGCGTTTTTTGTAAAGCGCTCAGATTCATAATGTCCAACATCTGCCAATAAAAAGTTGGCCTCCCCTTGAAAGAAGTCGTGGTATTTGAAATCTGCGCTGATGTAAGCATCTGCGCCTAAGGCTTTTGCATTTTGAATAGCAAATGCACCGCTTCCTCCAAGAACAGCCACTCTATGAATGTTTTTTTCAATGAATGCTGAATGCCGCACCATTGGAGTTTCAAAAGTTTTTGCAATTAAGGCTAAGAAAGCTGAAGCAGATAGCGCTTCGGGTAAGTTGCCTATTCGTCCAAATCCCGTATGATCTTCTTCAGGAACTAATACCTGCACGTCAGTGAGGTTTAGTGCCTTTGCCATAAGATCACTAACTCCACCCATCACTTTGTCAAATCGCGTGTGTAGGGCATAGATTGAAACCTTGTGTTCGATGGCTTTAAGGACACTTCTAGACACATAGTTTTCAGGAGTTATGGTTTTGAGACCTTTGAATATAATTGGATGAAAACATACGATCATAGAGGCATTCAATGCGATTGCTTCGTCAACGACAGCCTCTAGAGCATCGTGACAGACCAAGATACGATCTACCTCTTGTGAAGGGTCACCAACCAATAAACCCGTATTGTCAAAGTCCTCAGAAAGAGCTGAGGGGGCAATTTGTTCTAAAGCTTTACAAATGTCACCTACCGATACCATACTCATGAATTAAGGAATCTACGAATTTATCATAATTTCGCTGTTATGCCGTTCTTAAAGCTCTTATTGTGGCCTCTTTCTCTGAAATATCAAGTAGTGGTCTATCTGCGCAATACACTCTACGATTGGGGCTGGTTAAAGAGTGTCACTCCTAAGGTAAAGACTGTAGTGGTCGGAAATCTTTCGGTTGGCGGATCAGGTAAAACCCCAATGATTGAGTTTTTATTGCGTCATTGGAAATCCTCTGATCGACTCGGCGTACTTTCTAGAGGATATGGCCGCAAAACTAAGGGGTTTCGTTTGCTTTCAGCACAAGATAACGCGCAAACGGCCGGAGACGAACCTTTTCAGTTGTATACGGCTTTCAAAGAGCGCGCGATTTTTGCGGTTTGCGCTGATCGAGTACGGGCTATAGAACGCCTTAGTTCAGTACATCCTTTGGATGTCATTTTACTAGATGACGCCTTTCAGCACCGTAAGATTAGGGCAACCAAAAATATCCTGCTTACTCCTTATGCTCCGATTTTTTACGAAGACCATTATCTTCCGCTTGGTAGGTTGAGGGATCATAAAAATCAAGTGAAGAGAGCACATGTAGTGGTCGTAACCAAGTGCCCTAGAACCTTTACTAAATCAGAAGCAAGCCTTATAGAGCAACAAGTTCGAAAGCGTCATGACGTAC
>JALQTJ010000039.1 GCA_023264015.1 Flavobacteriaceae bacterium
TGGAGAGCCATTGGCTGGGTTAAGAATATTTTGAGAAGCCAACATCAAGAGTTGCGCCTCTAAAATAGCCTCGGGTCCTAGCGGAAGGTGAACCGCCATCTGATCCCCATCAAAGTCAGCGTTAAAGGCTGTACATGCTAGAGGGTGTAGACGGATCGCTTTTCCTTCGATAAGTTTAGGTTGAAATGCCTGGATTCCTAATCGGTGCAATGTGGGGGCACGGTTTAGTAATACCGGGTGTCCTTTGATGACATTCTCAAGGATATCCCATACAACAGGCTCTTTCTTGTCTATGATTTTCTTTGCAGACTTCACCGTCTTTACGATTCCGCGCTCAATAAGCTTACGGATGATAAACGGCTTATACAGCTCAGCAGCCATATCCTTTGGAAGACCACACTCAAACAGTTTCAAATCTGGACCAACAACAATAACTGAACGCGCTGAGTAATCTACACGCTTTCCTAATAGGTTTTGACGGAAACGCCCTTGCTTACCTTTTAAAGAGTCTGAAAGAGACTTAAGTGGTCGATTAGATTCTGTCTTAACCGCAGAAGCCTTACGCGTATTGTCAAAAAGGGAATCAACCGCTTCTTGAAGCATACGCTTTTCGTTTCTCAAGATAACCTCAGGAGCTTTGATTTCCATGAGGCGCTTTAGACGGTTATTTCGGATGATTACACGGCGGTATAGATCATTGAGATCAGAAGTCGCAAATCGTCCTCCATCTAGTGGCACCAATGGACGTAATTCTGGTGGGATCACCGGAACCACCTTCATGATCATCCACTCGGGCAGGTTCTCTCTATTGTTTTGAGCCTCTCTGAAAGATTCAACAACCTGTAGGCGCTTTAAGGCCTCAGTCTTACGCTGCTTTGAAGTTTCAGTATTTGCTTTGTGACGAAGTTCATAAGAAAGTGACTCAAGATCGAGTCTTGCAAGAAGGTCAATAAGACATTCTGCACCCATCTTAGCGATGAATTTGTTCGGATCGCTGTCGTCTAGGTATTGGTTTTCTTGTGGTAACTCGTCGATGATGTTCAAGTACTCTTCTTCTGTTAAGAAGTCAAGCATTTGAAGCTCTTGATCTTCTGGACCTTTTGCAATACCAGGCTGAATCACCACATAGCGCTCGTAATAAATAATCATATCGAGCTTCTTTGATGGCAAGCCAAGAAGGTATCCCAATTTATTAGGTAACGATCTGAAGTACCAGATATGTGCTACAGGAACCACAAGACTAATGTGACCAACACGGTCACGTCTTACCTTCTTCTCTGTAACCTCTACCCCACATCGATCGCAGACAATTCCACGATAGCGGATACGCTTGTATTTTCCACAGGCACACTCGTAATCCTTGATCGGACCAAAAATGCGCTCACAGAACAATCCGTCTCTCTCGGGTTTATGGGTTCTGTAGTTGATCGTTTCAGGTTTCAATACCTCTCCACGTGAAGCCCCTAGAATAGATTCTGGTGAGGCTAATCCTATAGAGATTTTATTGAATCGCTGTTCTGTTGTTTCGTTTACTCTAGCCATAGTTTCGTAACGCTTTATTGTTATAAGAGAGCGAATTATTCTTCTAGTCTAATATCAAGACCCAGTCCTTTCAATTCGTGCATCAACACGTTGAATGACTCAGGTAATCCAGGTTCTGGCATGGTTTCACCCTTAACGATTGATTCGTAAGTCTTCGCACGTCCGATAACATCATCAGACTTAACGGTAAGAATCTCACGTAAGGTTGAAGAAGCACCATAGGCCTCAAGAGCCCAAACCTCCATTTCTCCAAATCGCTGACCACCGAACTGTGCTTTACCTCCAAGAGGTTGCTGAGTGATGAGCGAGTAGGGTCCGATAGAACGCGCGTGCATCTTATCATCCACCATGTGACCCAGTTTAAGCATGTAAATCACACCCACGGTAGCAGGCTGATCAAAGCGCTCTCCCGTTCCTCCATCGTAGAGGTAGGTATGTCCGTATTGCGGCACACCAGCCTCTTCTGTTAGCGCATTAATTTGATCGATAGACGCACCGTCGAAGATCGGGGTTGCAAATTTCTTATCCAGTTTTGCACCTGCCCATCCTAACACAGTCTCATAGATCTGACCAATATTCATTCGCGATGGTACCCCTAGTGGATTCAATACGATATCTACAGGTGTTCCATCCTCTAAGAATGGCATGTCTTCGTCTCTAACGATACGTGAAACAATACCCTTGTTTCCGTGGCGTCCAGCCATTTTATCACCTACTTTAAGCTTACGCTTCTTGGCGATATACACCTTAGCCAACTTCATAATACCCGAAGGAAGCTCGTCTCCTACAGAGATGGTAAACTTATCGCGACGCAGGTTTCCTTGCAGGTCGTTAAGCTTGATCTTGTAGTTGTGAAGAACGTCAGCAATAAGGGCGTTCGTTTCTTCGTCAACCGTCCAGCTTCCGCCAACAAGGTGTGCAAAGTCGTCCACAGCATGAAGCATCTTAAGACTGTATTTCTTGCCTTTTGGTAATACCTCCTCTCCGAGATCATTAAGAACTCCCTGAGAGGTCTTTCCGTTAACGATAGCAAACAACTTATCGACCAAACGATCTTTGAGCTGCTGGAATTTCACTTCGTACTCGAGCTCTAATGCTTGAATAGCTTCTTTTTCTTCAGAGCGTTTGCGTTTGTCTTTGATCGAACGGGCAAACAACTTCTTGTCGATAACAACCCCTCTTAATGAAGGTGAGGCTTTGAGCGAAGCGTCTTTAACATCTCCTGCCTTATCTCCAAAAATGGCTCTAAGCAGTTTTTCTTCTGGGGTCGGATCAGATTCTCCTTTCGGAGTGATCTTACCGATTAGAATATCTCCAGGCTTCACCTCAGCACCGATGCGGATCATACCGTTTTCATCAAGGTCTTTGGTGGCCTCTTCTGAGACGTTCGGAATGTCATTGGTAAGCTCTTCTGCTCCTAATTTGGTATCACGAACTTCAAGAGAATACTCATCTACGTGAATAGATGTAAAGATATCTTCACGTACAACACGCTCTGAGATCACGATAGCATCCTCGAAGTTATATCCCTTCCAAGGCATGAAGGCAACCTTCATGTTTCGCCCTAAGGCTAATTCTCCTTTTTCAGTAGCATAACCCTCGCAAAGCACTTGACCTTTTGCAACCTTATCTCCTTTAGAGACAATTGGCTTTAGGTTAATGGCTGATCCTTGGTTTGTCTTTCTAAACTTAATGAGCTTATACTCTTTGAATTCATCTTCAAAGCTGACCAAACGCTCTTGATCCGTCATGTTGTATTTAATCACGATACGCTCTGCATCAACATACTCTACCACTCCATCTCCTTCTGCATTGATGAGTACACGAGAGTCTTTGGCGACCTGACGCTCAAGACCAGTTCCTACAATAGGAGCCTCTGGACGAAGCAATGGCACTGCTTGACGCATCATGTTCGATCCCATAAGTGCGCGGTTCGCATCATCGTGCTCTAAGAAAGGTATCAAAGAGGCCGAAATAGAGGCGATCTGATTCGGAGCAACATCGGTATAGTGGATTTCAGACGGATCTACGACTGGGAAGTCACCTTCAAGTCGCGCAATTACCTTATCTGAATCGATTTTTCCATCAGAAGAAAGCGGAATATTTGCTTGGGCAATTTTCTTGCCTTCTTCTTCCTCAGCACTTAAGAATACATGCTCTGACAGATCCACCTTTCCATTTTCAACTTTACGGTAAGGGGTTTCAAGGAATCCCATTGCATTCACCTTAGCATAAACCGAAAGTGAAGAGATCAGACCAATGTTTGGCCCTTCTGGTGTTTCAATTGGACACAATCTTCCGTAATGCGTATAGTGAACATCACGTACCTCGAATCCTGCGCGCTCTCTTGACAAACCTCCTGGACCTAGAGCTGAAAGACGACGCTTGTGCGTGATTTCAGCAAGAGGGTTGGTTTGGTCCATGAACTGAGAAAGCTGATTCGTTCCGAAGAATGAGTTGATTACAGACGATAAGGTCTTAGCATTGATCAAATCAATCGGTGTAAACACTTCGTTATCACGAACATTCATACGCTCACGAATAGTTCGAGCCATACGCGCTAGACCCACACCAAATTGCTGAGACAGCTGCTCTCCTACCGTTCGAATTCTACGGTTCGACAAGTGATCGATATCATCAATTTCAGCCTTAGAGTTAATAAGCTCAATAAGGTGTTTAATAATCGTAATGATATCCTCCTTAGTCAAGACCTGATTGTCCATTCCGATGTCGAGACCCAGTTTCTTGTTCATTCGGTAGCGTCCTACCTCACCGAGGTTATAGCGCTGATCTGAGAAGAATAACTTATCGATAATACCTCTTGCGGTCTCCTCGTCAGGCGGCTCTGCGTTACGAAGTTGTCTATAGATATGCTCTACAGCCTCTTTTTCAGAGTTTGTAGGATCTTTTTGCAAGGTGTTGTGAATAATGGCGTACTCAGACTGCGCATTGTTTTCTTTGTGCAGTAAGATCGTTTTAACCTCTGCCTCAAGGATTTGATCTAGGTGCTCTTTTTCCAGAACAGTGTCGCGATCAAGCACAATCTCGTTACGCTCAATAGAGACTACTTCACCTGTATCCTCATCTACGAAATCCTCATGCCAAGTGTTCAACACACGGGCAGCGAGCTTACGCCCTAAAACTTTTTTGAGTCCGGTCTTAGAAACCTTAACCTCTTCTGAAAGGTCAAAAATTTCTAGAATGTCTTTATCACGTTCGTATCCGATTGATCTAAAGAGCGTAGTAACCGGTAATTTCTTTTTACGATCGATGTACGCATACATCACACCGTTAATATCAGTAGCAAATTCAATCCACGAACCTTTGAAAGGAATAACACGGGCTGAATAAAGTTTTGTTCCATTCGCGTGAACCGATTGACCAAAGAAAACCCCAGGTGAGCGGTGCAATTGTGAAACAATAACGCGCTCAGCACCATTGATCACAAACGTACCTGAAGGTGTCATATAAGGGATAGTACCCAAATACACATCTTGCACAATCGTCTCAAAATCCTCGTGTTCAGGATCTGTACAATAAAGCTTCAAACGCGCTTTCAGAGGAACGCTGTACGTCAGACCCCTCTCAATACACTCTTGTATATTGTAGCGAGGTGGATCAACGAAGTAATCCAAGAACTCAAGTACAAATTGGTTACGCGTATCGGTAATCGGGAAATTTTCCATGAAGGTGTTAAACAACCCTTCATTCTCACGCGCATCTGACTTCGTCTCTAGCTGAAAAAAATCCTGAAACGATTTGATTTGAATATCTAAAAAGTCAGGATACTCAGGTATACTAGAAGCAGAAGCAAAATTTACTCTCTCGGTCTGATTCGACAACATGGAACGGACAGTTTTATTTAATGAATAAAAACAGGTGAAGGCCTTACCAATTTTAGCATTGGAAAGGCCTTTACCCTAAATAGTTAGAACAGTAGAATTACTTAAGCTCAACCTCAGCACCAGCCTCTACTAAAGAGTTTTTGATACCTTCAGCCTCGTCTTTCGATACTCCTTCTTTAACAGCTTTAGGAGCGCTATCTACGATTTCTTTAGCCTCTTTAAGTCCAAGGCCAGTAAGTTCTTTAACTAGTTTAACTACAGCAAGCTTGCTTGCCCCAGCATCTTTAAGAATTACGTCAAATTCTGACTTCTCTTCTCCGGCTGCTCCATCAGCAGCACCACCAGCTGCACCACCAGCAACTGCAACTGCAGCAGCAGCAGGCTCGATACCGTATTCATCTTTCAGAATAGTAGCTAATTCATTAACCTCTTTAACAGTAAGGTTAACTAATTGTTCTGCAAAATCTTTTAAATCTGCCATTTTCTATCGTTTTAATAAAGTTTAAAATATTGAGTATTGAGTGCGTACAAATTAACGTTCAGACAATGTCTTGACGATTCCAGCAAGCTTGCCGCCACCAGACTTAAGTCCAGAAACAACATTCTTAGCAGGTGATTGAAGCAATGCAACAATCTCGGCAATAACCTCGTCTTTAGATTTGATACTTACAAGGGCGTCAAGGAAGTTGTCTCCAATGTAGATGGCCTCCTCAACAAAAGCTCCTTTAAGTACCGGTCTTGATGAATTCTTTCTAAAGTTTTTGATCAACTTTGCAGGTGCATTTCCGGTTTCAGAAATCATAATTGATGTCTCTCCTTTAAGCACTGTTGCTAAGTCTCCAAAATCTTTATCAGAAGCCTCCATTGCTTTTTCAAGCAAGGTGTTTTTAACAACCGATAAGCTGATACCTGCCTTAAAGCAAGCTCTTCTCAAGTCAGCAGTGTCACCTGCGTTCAAACCTGATATATCGGCTAGATAAATGGTTGAAGATGACGCTAGGGTCTCCTTCAACTGCTCTATCACTTGGGCTTTTTCTTCTCTAGTCATACGATTACTTCTTAAAGTGAATTAAAGCGCCTTTACATCTAAAGGAACACTAGGACTCATGGTTGATGAAAGGTAGACGCTCTTCATGTAAACCCCTTTTGCAGCCGCTGGCTTCATTCGGTTCAAAGTGTCAAGAATCTCCTTGGCATTTCCTTCGATCTTTTCAGCCTCAAAAGAAACTTTACCAATAGCAGCGTGTACAATACCCGCCTTATCTACTTTGAAGTCGATTTTACCAGATTTTACCTCAGACACCGCCTTAGCGATATCCATGGTAACGGTTCCTGTTTTAGGGTTTGGCATCAATCCTCTAGGACCTAATACGCGTCCTAACGGTCCAAGTTTACCCATCACGCTAGGCATAGTGATAATCACATCTACGTCTGTCCAGCCTGATTTAATTTTATCTAGATATTCATCTAGACCTACATAATCAGCACCAGCAGACTTAGCCTCCTCTTCCTTGTCAGGAGTAACGAGTGCCAAGACGCGAACATCTTTACCTGTTCCGTGCGGAAGCGTAACCACACCGCGAACCATTTGATTCGCCTTACGTGGATCTACACCCAAGCGAACAGCGATGTCTACAGAAGCATCGAAATTAACATTGGTGATCTCTTTAACTAAAGCGGCAGCTTCTTTTAATGAATAAAGCTTGCTCTGATCGACTTTAGCGTAAGCAATTTTCTGTTTTTTAGTCAATTTAGCCATAACTTAAGTCGATGAATTAAAAAGGTTTTTGTCCTGAAACTTTGATCCCCATTGATCGTGCCGTACCTGCAATCATCATCATTGCAGACTCAACAGTAAATGCATTTAAATCTACCATCTTGTCTTCTGCAATAGACTTAATCTGATCCCAGTTCACAGACGCTACTTTTGATCGATTGGGCTCTCCAGAACCTTTCTTTACTTTTGCTGCTTCCAATAGCTGAACGGCCGCCGGAGGTGTTTTTACCACGAAGTCAAATGACTTGTCGGTATAAACGCTGATGACAACAGGAAGAACTTTCCCTGCCTTATCTTGGGTTCTCGCATTAAACTGCTTACAGAACTCCATGATATTTACACCAGCGGCACCTAAGGCGGGTCCAACCGGTGGCGATGGGTTCGCAGCACCTCCCCTAACTTGTAGCTTAACTACTTTACCTATTTCTTTTGCCATGATGAGTGTTTAAAATGCCGTTGCATCAGTGGAAGCCATGCAACAAAGCGACTTATAGTTGTAACAATTAAATTTTTTCTACTTGTAAATAGCTTAATTCTAGTGGCGTCTTACGTCCAAAAATCTTGACCATCACCTCTAGCTTACGCTTCTCTTCATTAATCTTTTCAATAGTACCGTTAAATCCATTGAACGGCCCGTCAACTACTTTGACGGTTTCACCTAAAACAAAAGGTATTGCGACATCGTCTGCAGTCAATGACAATTCATCGACCTTACCTAACATTCTGTTCACCTCAGACTTGCGAAGTGGAACAGGTTCACCTCCTTTAGTTTCACCTAAAAAACCAATTACGTTTGTGATCGAACGGATAATGTGTACCATTTCACCGGCTAGATTGGCCTTCACCATAATGTAACCCGGAAAATACGTACGTTCCTTTTGGATTTTCTTACCGTTGCGAATCTGAACGACCTTCTCGGTAGGAACTAGAACTTCCTCTAGGTAATCTTTAAAACCTTGGCGTTCAACCTCAGTCTCAATATACCCTTTGATCTTATGTTCTTGTCCGCTTACTGCGCGAACCACGTACCATTTTTTATCTAGAACCTCAGCCATTCTTCCTTACTTCAATAGATCGAAATACACCTGAATCACTCTGCTGAAAACCGTATCAACACCCCATGTCAGCAACGCAAAAATCAAAGAAAACACGGCTACAACTACCATGAGGTTCGATGCTTGTTCTCGCGTCGGCCAAGAAACGTTGTTCTTAAGTTCTTCTAGTGATGCCTTGATATATGTAATCATCTTTATTATCCAATGTGGGCATTAGCGCCTAACCTTTGCACGGGAGGAGAGACTCGAACTCCCGACACCTGGTTTTGGAGACCAGTGCTCTACCAACTGAGCTACACCCGTTTATGTACGCTAAAAGGTATCTCGTAAACGAGACACCCTTTAGACATACTTATTACTTATAGACTTAGTCTAAAATTTCAGTTACCTGACCAGCACCAACTGTTCTACCTCCTTCACGGATAGCGAAACGAAGTCCTACGTTAAGTGCAATCGGCTGAATAAGATCAACAGTGATCGTAAGGTTATCACCAGGCATAACCATTTCAACACCATCAGGAAGTACAATGTTTCCTGTTACGTCAGTAGTTCTTACGTAGAACTGTGGACGGTAATTGTTGTGGAATGGCGTGTGACGACCACCTTCTTCTTTTTTCAAGATATAGACCTCAGCTTTGAATTTAGCGTGAGGAGTAATTGAACCTGGCTTACAGATAACCATACCTCTTTTGATATCAGTTTTCTCAATACCACGAAGAAGTAAACCAACGTTATCTCCAGCTTCACCTCGGTCAAGAATCTTACGGAACATCTCAACCCCTGTAATGGTAGAATTCAATTTCTCAGCACCCATACCGATGATCTCTACAGGATCTCCAGTGTTTGCAACCCCAGTTTCAATACGACCTGTTGCTACAGTACCACGTCCTGTAATAGTGAATACATCTTCGATAGGCATCAAGAATGGCTTATCAACATCACGAGCAGGAAGTTCGATCCAGTTATCAACAGCTTCCATAAGCTCCATAACTGTATCTACCCACTTTTGCTCTCCGTTAAGCGCACCTAAGGCAGAACCAGAAATTACAGGTCCGTTATCACCGTCGTACTCATAGAATGAAAGCAATTCACGTACTTCCATCTCAACGAGTTCAAGAAGTTCTTAAAGAAATTGAAACAAAAAGAGAACTATCAATGACACAAGTATTGGCATTTCTTTGAAAGGACCGGATGAAAAATTTTTGGAGAAGTGATTTTAAGCCTTGATGCTTGATTTTGCCTCTCGTTTTTTCGGTGCAACAGA
>JALQTJ010000003.1 GCA_023264015.1 Flavobacteriaceae bacterium
CTTTATTGCTAAGGTACGCATAGAGGGATTGCGCGATTTCGGATCGGCGCTAAGCCCACTTAATGCATTTCAGATCATACAAGGCCTTGAGACGCTTTCGCTGCGCATCAAGAAGCACAGCGAGAACGCACTGAAGGTTGCGAACTGGCTAGTGCAACAAGATGAGGTAGCTTGGGTCAATTTCGTTGGAGCGAAAGACGAGCGTCAGCAGCTTCTTAGACAAAAATACCTACCTGAAGGTATAAGTGGACTTATCACCTTCGGTTTAAAGGGCGGGTTTGCGGCGGCTAAAAAACTAACCGACGCTACACGTTTGTTTAAAATTGCCGCTAATTTTGGAGATTCAAAGTCTATCATTGTGCATCCGGCTTCAACCACGCATCAGCAGTTGGATGAAAGTCAGCAGTCAGAGACAGGGGTTACCGCCGACTTGATTCGCCTTTCGGTAGGTTTAGAAGATCCTAACGATTTGATTAATGATTTAAAACAAGCGTTGAAGGCCTAGTTGCCTATGTTAGAAACACTGAACATATCATCATTTACCACGCTATCAGGAGTGCAGCTCGAGCCTTTTCCGTTAAGCTATGAATGCTTCGGAAAGCCACTCGGTCAGGCACCCCTGATACTGGTAAATCATGCACTAACAGCAAATTCTACGCTCACTGGCCAAAACGGATGGTGGAATGAAATTGTTGGGCCTAACAGGGCGGTAGACACCGATAGAGCTTCGGTCTTGTGTTTCAATATTCCCGGTAATGGATATAATAATTTCTTTTTTGACGATGCCATTCAATTGACTTCAACCGATGTGGCGCTGATTTTTCTTGAGGGATTACATCAGCTAAATATTTCAACAGTTGACCTCTTTATAGGCGGATCGGTGGGGGGTGGTATTGCCTGGAGCATGCTCACGCAGAACAAGGTAGACTTCAAACACTTTGTTCCAATAGCCACTGACTGGAAGTCTACAGATTGGATCATTGCCCACTGTCACATTCAAGAGCGTTTGCTTAAAGAGAATAGCGATTGGGGGTTGAAGTTGGCGCGTCAGCTCGCGATGTTAAGTTACCGTAGCCCGCAGTCTTTTGATTCTCGCTTTCAGCGTGAACGCAAGAGTGCAAAATACGCGGTGGAGTCGTGGTTAGATTATCACGGAGACGCCCTGTCTGATCGCTTTCACGCCAAGGCATACCGCCATTTGAACCAGATCTTGAGACAGATTAACGCTATTGGCGAAGGTGAGACCTTTGCAGAGAAATTACAACCCTTATCGACTCACATTCATGTGGTAACCATTACCTCAGACCTTCTGTTCATACCTGCCGAAGACGATAAAACAGTAGAGCAGCTCAAGCAGATGGGAAAAAAGGTTGACCACTTTAAAATTTACTCCGATCACGGACACGACGCCTTTCTAATCGAACACCAGCAAGTCTCAGCGATCATCAAAGGGGTTTGTAATCAGATTACAGGTCTTCTTCCCGGTACATAAGATATTCTTCGGCCTTGTGGGCTTCAGGGTTTAAGAAGATGAATCCGTTTTTAGAGTAAAATCTGCCTAAGTCGATTGACTCTATGGTTAACCAGAGCTTCGGATGCGTGTCTAATTCAATTAAGCGCTTGATCCAAAGCGACCCCCATCCCTGGTTTCTGTATGCGGGTAGGGTGTAGAGGTATCCGAGATAATCATATGCTGTAAAGTGCTGACTATGAGTGAGCTCGAGTTCAGATGGGGTAGGTAGTTTGTCAGTAAAGATAATTCCTATGCATACCAGATTTTCATCTACATATAAACCGTAAACTTCAGCTGTATTTCTTAGTTCTAGCCATTGAGGAGTCAGTAGTGCAGCCCAATCAGTGGGATATACCGATTCTATGTCTTTTAATGACAGCTCAATAGTTCTGAAGGTGGTGGTGCCTACAGGTACCCCCATGATCTTAATTTGTCAGAGTCTTCTGTCCAACGGTCTCCGATATCGTTGCGGTAGTACGAGTTATTGATGAGCAAGTTTGATATGCGATTGTACATGTTCTTTTGCGCTTCTTTCATGGTGGTTCCGTTTCCGGTGACCAGCGTAACAATGCCTCTATCTCCGGTGACCAGCCAATGACCGTTTACCTTTTTAACGTTGATCGGATGAATGCCTATTTCTCCGGGCTTCTTGAAAATGACCACTGAATCTTTTGAGAAAAGCCTAAAGCTTTTAGGGTCTTCATAAGGGAATGGGGGTACTACCATGTAGGCGCCCACCTGAAAGCCTATTCGTGAATTGAACTTGGTTTCAACACCAGTAGCCGTATCCCATAGCACCTTCGAGAAGGGAGTGAGCAGGCCGTCTCGTTGAATGTGCACCTGAGGATAGCCAAAGCGCGAAGTAAATTCAAGCGGATAAATGCCGTGGTGATTGACGATGGAGTTGATGTCAATATGCCCTCTGAAATTAGTTGCACTTAGGGTTTTTTCGAATTTTTTGAGAGTGCGATCGAATAGAGGAGAATCATCGGTCCAAAACATGCTCGTTCCCATTTCACCCGTCGAAACTCCCAATTCATTCGGAAATAGCTTTTTGTGCTCGAAACTGATGTTATAAGGCGGAATAAAATGTGTGCCATTGAAAAAGGCGCCAACCGCTACTTCTACCCCTCTCACCTTACGTTGAAGCTGAAAGGCTCCAAAATTATCTCCCCAAGACTTTTCATAGGCTCGAAGCATGCGGATGACATCCTCTCCGTTTTCATCTTGCCCCACAAACAAGAGCTGTTTGAGTTCTTGGGTTTCGCCACTAGGTTTAATGACGTAAGCGTCAGGGTTTTTCTCAATGTACTGAACGGCCGATTGAAAGCTGTCAAATTCCTTAAACGGTAAGGTTTTTACTCCATGTCTTTTGAGTTCTTCTTGCCCGAAGTTCCGATTGAGTTCGAGCTCATCGGTGTATGAAGATCCTCCGAACACTACCTTTCCGGATTTTCGCAGGCGGTCGCTTAGTTCTCCGAACCCAGTATAGTCAAAAACAATGATGTCTGCCCAATCAAGGTGTTTGGAATAGTCGTTGGTTTTTTTGACGAAGCCGAACCCGATTTCACGAGAACGCCTATCGGCAATGTACATCAGTACCTGGTGTCCTTCGCACTTAATACCGTAGGCGATATCTAGTGAGTCGCCCCATTTTGAGATAAAAAGAAACTTTCTTTTTTGATCTCCTGTCTGCTTTGTTTTCAAGGAAATGTAAGCAGATAAACCCTAAATTTTTTGAATCATAAAGGCTCCTAAAAAGCGCGTAAACTTAGTTCAAAATCGGATTGATTGTACAGTGAATTAAGGAAAAGTTAATTGGTGCTAAACGCAAAAAACCCTGCATATCACATGCAGGGTTTTTTATTGTACTCGGGACGGGAGTCGAGCATTTCAATTTTGCTTTTTCTTATTTATCTAGTAAAACATGTATTTTTTCTCGAAATACCACTGAAATAGGAGATTATAATTAATTAAGGAGTTGAATTAGATTGATCTAAGTTGATCTATATCAAATAGATTGATGCCAATTTGTTGTCAATTTTTTTATTGTTTAATTACTTTTTGAGTAGTCTTAACGGTAGTTCCGTTAAGAGTGATGAGGTATAAACCTTCGGGTAGATCCCCTAGACTGGTCTCTATGATTCGGTTCGTTGGAACAGGGAGCGTCTCGCGTTTAATTACATTACCAGAGAGACTTGTAATACTCATCTCTACCTCGCTGTCACTTCCTGCTATAAAGAGTTGTAGTGGTCCTGGTGTTGGGTTAGGATATACCTTCACTTCTTCAGAGACAAAAATTTCTTCAAAGTAGACCCCTTGACAGTCTAGCGCCGTAGCAACTTCTACTCGGTTCATTCCTGGTTCTAGGTTGAGACTAAGTCTCTCTTTAGTGGTTAAGAAGGCCTTACCATTAATGGTTACCTGGTACTCTTCGGATCCTGATAGATCTAGCTGCATATTGCGCGAACTTATATCTACTTTAGAATTAGCTACTAGTGGGGCAGGTTCTTTGATCCCAATGGTATAACAACGCTGATACCCTGATACGCCATCAACTGTTATACATACGGTGTAGGTGCCTGCCGACAAGTTGTTAATCGATTGACTACTACTTGTAATGGGTAATGGCGTTTGTTCGTTAATGGAATAATGGTAACTGTAATCGGTATTGTTTGAGTTAATAATGATCTCACCGTTGGGTGAATCAGGGCAAGAGGCCGAAGTAACAGTAACCGAGAAGGTGTTTGAGGGTAGAGAAAATACCTCACATCCTTTAGCATCCACTGTTACGCCATATCTAGATGAAGGGCATATATCAAAAGCATCGAAAAAGGTATCCATGTCGCTATCATCACAAACATCACCTATTCCGTCTCCATCCATATCTTCTTGGCCTGGGTTATAAGTTGTAGGACAGTTGTCTTCTATATCTACAAGACCATCTTGATCCGTATCTATCTCAGTATTAGTATTGATGGCATCTATTTGTGCTGCTGCTCTTTGCGCCTCTGGAACAGCAAAAGTAGTTTGATTGGTAGTTACCGGTATTTCAGGAGCACCATCATTAACATTGGTAATTTTTACAATTACGATATAGATATTATCTCTATTAGCATCGGATGGATTTTCATAATCAGGAGCTTTGATAAAGTCAAGAGCACCGGTTTCAGAATCAATAGTGAAGAGTGTTGCATCTTCTCCTCCTGAGATCTCGAAGATAAAGTCACCAGATTCAGAATTCTCTGTAGACTTTGTCCACTTGGTATAATCCAAACTTTGGGTGTTGTCCTCATCCTTTACATCATAAACTGTAATTGCATATTCCTTCTCTACCGAGTTATTCGGTACGTCTTCTACAGTAACCACTAACTCTTTGGTATCAGTCAGTTCTCCATCAGAAGCAACGATACTAACCGTTACTATTTCTTGTTTCTCGTGATCGAAGGGATTACTCAGTAACACCTTGTTGCCTTCAATTTCAAAGTTATTCTCTGAATCTTCAAGTATTGAAAAAGTAACCGTATCCCCGTCAGCATCTGAAGCAGATAGAGTAGCGATTAGTGTACCTGTTTCTGTTGCCTCAGAGAAACTAGCAGGTTCAATACTTGATAATACGGGCGCATCATTAACGGCAGTGACTGTAATGGTAGCTGTTGCTGGCTCTGAATCAACGGTTCCATCATTAGCGGTATAGGTAAAGCTATCGGTACCGTTAAAGTTGGCGTTAGGAGTATAGGTTGCTACTGCACCGTTTAGTGAGACGGTACCATTAGAAGGGTCGGTTACCATGTAGGTAAGGGGGTTGGCATTAGCATCCTCTCCTAAAAGAGTTATTGCGATTGACACTTCTTCTTGGGTAGATGGTGAAATAGCTGAAACCGTAGGTTTAGTATTTGTAAAAGATTTATTACAATAAATAGATAGATTAGTTAAATCCCAAGTTAAATCAGGATCAACAGCATTCATTACGGTATAAAACTTAATCCAACCATCTGGCTCAACAACTTTTTTAATGCCAAAGCCTACTATTCCCTCCTCATATAGATTGCCAGTATTGTCATTTAAAATTGATAAGTTAAAATTTCTATGACCCCAGCTTGATGAGCTGTCATCATAATTCCAGGCATAAATAGCGTATTCTATGGGAATGGTACTTTCTGCAGGAGAATTGGCTTTGTAGGCAAGATTTTCAGCGAAACCATAATACTCTGAGTTTTCTTTAATTACTGCGTTGGAGTCTAGTCTTTCCCAAGGCGTAGTAGTTTGAATTCCATTTATTGTTAAAGGGAGGTTATGTGATAATCCATTATTGTTTTGAGCAAGTGCATCTGCATATAACTGGGCTATTTCTGATACCTCTGAACTTACTCCTTGAAATGGGGGTAATCCTCTTGAAACTCGCTCTGAATTCAAAATAAATAATCCTTTTTCTTGAATTGAAAGCAGAAACCATTTTTCAATTTTTTCACTTTCTGAACATGCGTACCCCCCATTTGGGCATACTTTAATTTTAAATTCTTCAGGTATTTTGAATGTTTTATATGCGGGATAAACTGAAGAATCAAGATTTCTAGCAGCAGTAAAGTTTGCTTCTATATCTGCAACACTTACTGTTACAGTTGAACCTGACCACTCTCTATCAGTTAATCCAGATGGGACAGGAAGAAAATTATTACTATTATCATTGCTAAAGGTATCAAGGGCTTCTTGATTAATTTGTTCTATTGCACAACTACATACACCATCTGTATAATCTTCGGCAATACCATTTGTATAGACTAATTTTCGTGAACCATCATATTGCACTGCATAGATTTCTTGTTTACTACCACTTATCACTAAATCAACAGGAGATGAATTTAAATAGACATTCGATAGTTTTTCATCTAAGTAATTTTCATAAGCCACAACCCCATCCCAATTAGTAGGGGTTAATTGACCAGAAGCAATGCTATAGGTTCCTTCGGAAATAAGCGTTTTATTTTTAAATAACAGAAAATTACTATCCGTAATGTATTCAACCGCGTCTGTTATAGCTTCATAACCAAGGTTACTTACTTTCGTTTTGTATTCATTTATTTTATCAGCAGTCATCTCAAATACGCTTAGTGTTCCGTAATCTCCTGCCGTATAAGTTCCTTGCTTAAAGAAATTCCATTTCTCAAAAAATTTTGTAAAATCCTTTTCAGCACTCTTGGCTACCAAATAGGTAAAATTTAGCATGGCATCTTCTTCCTTTAAGAGATTCCCTGATTTAATTGCTTCATCATGAACTTTTGGATAGAATGAAGTGTTTCCAAGAACCTTGGTATTATAGAGGTATAATTGCCAAAACATTGGCATCTTGGCAGGCAACTGATCAGCGAATGAATTTTCTCGAACAAAGAAAAGTTCCCATGCCCTTTCATATTGAGAACCGAAATCTGTTCGTACAGTTTCTCCATCAATCTGTTCTTCGAAATAAGTACTATTTAGTTCTTTACTATTTTCATGTCCTAATTCTTCAACCCAAGCATAATTAGCAGCAATATTACAGGTGGTTTCAGTTAAATCTCCCCATAAAATTGCTTGCCTAATTTGAAGCGTATGTCCCCATTCGTGTACTGTTCCAAAAAAGTCATCCTTTAATAAGGCATAATTAAAGTTTTTTTCTAGCGTCGGAACACCCTGCCAACTTTCGTTTGCGTCTGATACATTGTAAAAAACAGCATATGCGGATGCATACTTATACTTTTTATAAACTCCTGCCATGTGGCTGTGATTGGGTATTTCACGGCCTGGAATATCTATATGACCATGAATAAATCGTGCCTTGTAATTTAATCGGTCATAGAATTCAATTAAATCCCATCCGTTATCAGTTAACTCTTTGAATCCACTTAAGGGAAAGGTAAGTTGGGCATATTCTCCGATTACATCATAATAGGGGTATTCAGCAATATTAAGAACTGTTGACCATTCTTCTCTTGATCTAACCCTTCCATCAAAATAGCCATTGACTCTTCCGTACATAAAGTGAAGATTAGCATTTGGTAAGGTTTTATAATCATCACTCCAATACTGTACATAAAATAAACCTGTTTGTTCTGCTTTTATGAAATTGGCACCTTTTTTTATGGTATAATAAATCTGTTGATCGTCTAAGGGATTAGTCTTAGTATCAAAGACCCCGGGATTATCTGGGTCCTGGGGCCAAAAATCAACCTGTAGAAGTTCAAGATCCTGATCAGAAACGACTATAATTTCTTCTCCCTTTTTAAGATATATGCCAGTCACATTACTGCATCTACTTTGAGCGAATATGCTAAGCTCATTTGCAACTGATGAGGGATGTGGGTAGGCCTTAAAGCTTTGAACCCTATACTCTTTGGCGTAAGTGTCGTTTAAAATTTCTAAGGCATATGCTTTAAAGAATTCATTATCAGTAATAGCGTTTATTTCGGTATTACCAATACCTGCCTTTAATTCAGTATACATGTCGTCAGAAAAAATAGATGATGGGTCAAATTGAGAGACCGATGGTTCCCAAAAATCAATTTCCGCAACTGTTATCATATTCTCTTGACCTGACCTAAAATCAAATTCGACGCTTACTATATCATGGTAAGTAGATGGAAGGTCAATGGTGTAAAAAAAATTTTCAGAAACAGAATACGCCCTATTGAATTGCGTAAAACCGTTACCAACATTATTAAAAACTTCTGTACGGTTGGAATTGGAATCAATGACAGTGATAATAAGCTCCTTCCAATGCCCGTCTATATCCCTATCATCAGTCCTAGGATAATAGTCTATCCTGTTAATTCGTGAAGCGGATTCAAAATGGTAAGTTAACACCACGGGAAAGGTTGTACTCGTACTTTCTGTGACTTTGATACTATGGTACTCCGTACCAAGATTATTATCAAAGCTTTTTAGGACTTGATATTTAGTGTTTTGAGGATCAGTATCCTGAAGTCGATACTCGCTTTGCGTCGCTGAAACGACCTTTATTTCACTTAGGCCCACTGGTAAAACAGGAGTTGGTAAAACATCTGTAGGTAGGTTGTCGTAGGGAGTTTGTTGAGAATGAAGCCCAGCAAAGAATAAAACAAAAATTAGCGCAAATAAATTTTTCAAGATCAACTTAGTTTTTAAAAACGAGACTTATGAATATTGATTTTCGCTCTTTAAGAAGGTTTATATATTCAACTTTAGATAGTTCAAGGGCCCTTGGTCCTAATGAAATCATTAATAAAGGATAGTTGAGATAGGATGCCAATAATAGGATTGCTTGATTAGAACTATTAAGTCTGAGATTGTTCGTATTAAGTTCTTTGTCGAAAAGATGCTTTAGTTTTTGTATAACAATTTCATCGGGATCAATAATAGTTTTAGAAGTTTTTAATTTTTTTTTGTGGGTAGAGATGTATATCTGTCTAAAGGGGTACTTTATGGTTTGTTCTAAATGCACATCAAATAGATCACTTATCTTCTCTGATAGTTCAGCCTCAGAGGCTAGGATGTCTAAGATTTTTTGATCCCGTTGAATACGTGTTTCCGTAATAATGGTGTCAATGAGATCTTCAACGCTATTGAAATAGTAGTAAATAAGTGGTCTTCTCACTTTAGCATAATCGGCTATTTTTTCTGAATTTGATTGAAACTCACCTCGAACGAAAAGTAGCTCTATTGCAGCATTTTTTATTTTATCTATTGTTTTGACCACAAAAAATTTTACATTTTTGTAAATATAGTTTAATTATCATTTTTAGGACTCAGCCTGATATGAATTTCAAATGCTAAAAGTTTGAAATTAATTGCTATTCTCCGATTGAGTTGCAACCACAATAGAGTGTTGTATAACAAAAAAGCTTGCGAAAATTGGATGCTGGATTAAGAATGCCCTCCCTCTTTGACTAGAATCAGAGACTTTCTAATTAACAATTCGAAAAATTGTTTCTTTTCAATACTCAGAATGACTAATAACCATTGAATAATCAAATATTACCATTCTGTAACCCAATGTTTTATAATGTAAAGAAAACTTCATAGGCGTTTTCCTTTCTATGCAGATAGCTGGATGTAATTTTGGGATCAAAACAAAATGTTTTGGATTAATACCATCAATTTTCGTTTTCAATATGAGATCCAAAAGGATGAAGCAATGCAGTTTTTAGTCAGAAGTGAAGTCTTACAATTAGACTTATAATTTAGTTCTCATGGAATGAGCTATTAAATTATATCTCCGTTTTGCGTTGTCTGTTGAAAAAGGAAAATGCTTTTTTCAAAGCCACGGGATCTGGAATAAATTAATGGTAGGTGTAAGTTTTAGGCTTTTGTTGCTAATATGTTGCCAAATTAGTGGATCATAAATAAAAAAATCCTGTAAATCAAAGACTTACAGGATTAATTTGTACTCGGGACGGGACTTGAACCCGTACAGCCTAATGGCCATTGGATTTTAAGTCCAACGTGTCTACCAATTCCACCACCCGAGCCCGGACCTCATCATAACGATGAGCTGTCAAAAAAAACGCTGCGACTGTCGCAGCGCTATGGAGCGAAAAACGGGGCTCGAACCCGCGACCTCAACCTTGGCAAGGTTGCGCTCTACCAGCTGAGCTATTTTCGCATTGATGTCAAAATCACTCTAGAATTAGAGGTTCTAGAGGAGGGCAAATTTAAAACATTTAGCTGAATTTGAAAGAATGCAGGCTAAATTTTACACCGTCTTGAACTACAGTTTGGCAAGTCTGTTCTTGATCTCTTGCAACTTCATAAGTGCCTCAACCGGAGTAAGATGATCAATGTCTAAATCTGCGAGTTCGTCTCGAATTTCTAAAAGAACCGGATCGTCGAGTTGAACAAAGCTCAATTGTACATCTGTAGAAGGGGTAGCGACGCGTTTAGATTGTTCTTCTCTGGTTTCACTTTGCTCTAGTTTAGCAAGCATATTTTCGGCTTTCTGCACTACGGTTTTTGGCATTCCGGCCAGTTTAGCCACATGTATACCAAAACTATGCGCTGATCCGCCTGGGGATAAGGTTCTTAGAAAAATGATTTTTCCGGCCGTCTCTTTGACCGAGACATTAAAGTTCTTGATCCGCTCGTAGTGGTTACTCATCCCATTAAGCTCATGGTAATGGGTTGCAAAAAGTGTTTTTGGACGCATAGGATGATCGTGCAGATAGGCGGCAATGGCCCAGGCCAAAGAGATTCCGTCGTAGGTGCTTGTACCGCGTCCGATCTCGTCCATGAGTACTAAACTTCTATCGCTCAGGTTGTTTAAGATAGCTGCTGTCTCATTCATCTCTACCATGAAGGTTGAGGCCCCGGCACTGATGTTATCGCTCGCTCCAACGCGAGTGAAGAGCTTATCTACGATTCCGATCTGGCCTGCCTGAGCAGGAATAAAGCCACCAGCCTGTGCCAAGATGACGCAGAGGGCAGTTTGTCTCAGCAGCGCAGATTTTCCGCTCATATTCGGACCAGTAATCATCATGAGTTGCTGCTGTTGGGTATCTAATTGTACATCGTTCGGAATGTACGACTGCTGGCTATCAAGCAAATGCTCAATCACAGGGTGTCGAGATCCTTTCAATACCAGCTGCTTACTGTCATCGATACGCGCACGGCAGTAGTTGTATTGATCGGCTAGGGTGCCGAAACTCACAAGACAATCTAATTGAGCCACCTCTTGAGCTAATTCTTGGATAGCTCCAATGTGCGGTTCAAGCGTATCTATTAAGGCACTGTACAGTTCTTGTTCGAGACGGTCGATTTGAAGCTTCGCCTCTTCGATTTTTTGCTCAAATACCTTAAGTTCTTCAGTGATATAGCGCTCTGCATTGACTAAAGTTTGCTTGCGTATATAGTGCTCAGGAACCTTGTCTTTATGGGTGTTTCTAACCTCAAAGTAGTACCCAAAAACCGAGTTTGAATCGATTTTCATTGAGCTAATCCCAGTTTGTTTGATTTGCTCTTGAAGCATTTCTTCTAGGGCAGACTCGCTTTCATAAGCGAGGGCTCGGTATTCATCAAGGCGCTTGTTGATTCCTGGGGCGATCATACCCCCTTTAGCGGCCACTGCTGGCACCTCTTCTTTTAAGTTCGTATGAATCGAAAGGGCCACTTGCTGAATGGCCTTTTCATTGAAAGACACTGCGAGTTCGTGCTCGTTTAAGAGGGCTTGTAGCGCATTGCAATGGGTAATCGCTAATTCAAGCGTTTTGAGCTCCTTTGGACCAATGCGTTTCGTCGCAATGCGCATGCTGATCCGTTCGAGATCACTCATCTTTTTTAGATGTTCTTGAATGTTCGATCGGACCATTTTGTTGGTCTTGAAAAAGGCTACACGATCGTGCCTGTATTGTAGCGGTTCAATTCGGGTCAAGGGCCTGGCGATCCACTGCCGTAGCATGCGTGCTCCCATGGGTGTGAGCGTTTGGTCAATGATTGATATCAGGGCATGCCCGCCTGGATTGAGCGGATGAAAGAGCTCTAGACTTTTAAAGGTGAAGGCGTCCATCCACAGGTGATCGTCTCGATCGAGACGAGTGAGCCTTTGAATGTGAGATTTTTGCTGGTGCTGTGTTTCGTTGAGGTAATGCAATAGCGCCCCTGCAACCCCAATGCTCGACGATTTAGGGGCTATACCGAAGCCTTCTAAACTACTTGTTTGAAAGTGATCTGTTAGCAGTTCATATGTAAAATCATGCTCGAAGACCCATGGGTCTAGACTAAAAGGATGAGGAAGGTCAAAGCGCTCTTGCAAATTTGAACGCTGGTTCTTAGGTAGAATCACCTCAACCACATCGAAATGGGTAATGAGACTTTCTATATACGCTGCATGACCTTCTGCCACCTGAAAATCTCCGGTAGAAACATCTAATAGTGCCAGGGTGTAGCGATCATTGTGCGTACTAAGAGCTGCTAAAAAGTTGTTCCGCTTGGCATCGAGTAACTCTTCAGTAATAGCCACCCCTGGGGTGATAAGTTCTGCCACGCCTCGTTTTACAATACCTTTTACCTGCTTGGGATCTTCAAGTTGCTCACATATGGCGACCCTTTTTCCGGCTTTTACGAGTTTTGAGAGGTAGGTGTGAAGCGCGTGATGCGGAAATCCGGCCAACGGGGTCTGATCTCCACCGTTATTGCGCTGGGTTAAGACAATACCTAGAATCTTAGAGGTCTCTTCTGCATCTGAGCCGAAGGTTTCGTAGAAATCGCCTACTCTAAATAACAAAAGCGCCTCAGGATGCTTGCCCTTTATCTCGTGATACTGCTGCATCAACGGAGTCGTCGTTTTGCTATTTTTTGCCATAATTTTACCGAAAATAGAAATTTGATCCCACCTATTGAAAACTCATTTTCTCAAAAAGTCGGTTGATTCGCTGGGGCGTCTGTCTTTAGAAGCCTTTAAGAGCGCGTCAAAAATTCCTGTAGCGGTGGTATTAGACAATGTGCGCAGTCTTCACAATGTCGGTTCGGTCTTTCGAACATCAGATGCATTTAGCATAGAGCGTTTGCTTTTGTGCGGAATTACCGCTACCCCTCCACATAAAGAGCTCAGAAAAACGGCACTCGGTGCCACCGAGAGCGTTACCTGGGAGTATGTTGCTACTACGGCCGACGCTATTTCAGCTTTAAAGAAAGAGGGGTTTCAAATTATAGCGGTGGAGCAGGCTGAGCATTCTGTTGCTCTGGAAGCTTTTTCTCCTAAGGCGGATGCGAAATACGCGCTTATTTTTGGGCATGAGGTAAATGGCGTCGACCAAGAAGTATTAAATCAATGCGATACGGTCATTGAAATAGCACAATCGGGTACCAAACATTCTCTAAACGTTTCGGTAAGCGCAGGTGTTGTACTATGGCACTTTCACACGGCCTTACACGCTTAGTCGTTGATTAACCAAGACCTCAGTAATTTTTTTGCATATAGCATTTAGGGCCTGAGGATCGGCAATAAAGTCGAATTCAGTGGTATCGATCAGTAAGCGTTCGTCTTCTTTGTCATGAAGGTTATGGTAAGCCTCTCGTATGCGCTCGAGGTAGGTGGCCTCAATCCCTTTTTCAATAGAACGAGACCTTTTTTTGATGCGCTCTTGAATGATAGGTGTTGGCGCGTCTAAAAGGATATAAAGTTCTGGGGCTTCAGTAAGCTGCTCAGACCATTCAAAAAAGCGATTGAAAAGTACAAGATCTTCACCCGACAAATTCAATGCAGCGAAGAGTTTTGATTTACTAATATGATAATCTGCAATCACCCCTCGCTTACCTTTTAGATGCAGTAGTGCTTGGTGTCGGTCGGCCAAAAAATACAGCTCAGTGGGGAGCGCATAGGCTGATGGGTCTTGATAAAATTGATTCAAGTAAGGGTTTGACTCAAAGGCTTCTAAATGCTCTGTAAGTCCGTAGCGCTCAGAAAGCAGCTTACATAAACTGGTCTTTCCAACCCCAATACACCCCTCGATTACGATAGTTTTAGCGGTTTTCCAGAGCGCCTGTTCTGTGCAGACCAGTTCATAGGTAATAGGGGTTAAGGTTGAGCGGTCTTCACAATTAGAAAGCCATGTTGAAACGGTTTGAAGATGCGTCGAATCGTTGAGTGCTCTCATCAGCTCCTCTAAGGGCTCGAGTACAAATCTTCTTTGAGCCATTCTCGGGTGCGGCAATGTTAGGGCTACGGTATGAAGGCTTTCAGTACCTACCAAAAGATCGATATCAAGTGGACGGTCTTGATAACCCTCTACCGCTGTGTTGCGCTCGCGGCCGTGCTCTAATTCTAGTTCAAGTGCCAGACTCAAAAGCTCAGAAGGAGTGTATGAAGTATCAACAGCTACGCAACAATTGTAGAAGGGCGAACCCTGAAAACCTTGGGCTGCATTCTCGTACACTTTAGAGCACCCTACAACGCGAACGTCTTCAGTATTGAGTTGTAAAATAGCGGTTTGGAGGTGCCAAAGTCTGTGCTCTTGATTACTGCCAAGACCTAAGTAATAGCGTTGTAACTTCATTGGGGGTTGAAAGTACGAAAAGCCCTGAACTTTAAGTATCTTTAAGATTCGTAACGCACAGAATTATGATGTTTTTGAAGCGCTTTTTCGCTGCCTTTTTAGGCGCTTTGGCTGCTCTATGGTTTTTCTTTTTAATCGGAATGATCTTGTTGGTGGGATTGAGTCAAATCGATCCTGCAGTAACGGTTTCTAATAACACGGTACTCACTCTCAAGTTGAATCGCCCCTTGTTGGATTATCAAGGATCCACTAAAGACGACCTTTTTAGCGCCTTCTTTCAAGAATATATGGCGGTAGATGAGATCGTTGAAGCTATTGATAAGGCTGCAACAGATGGAAAAATAAAAGGAATTAGTATAGAAACTCCGGTAGTCATTGGCGGTTGGTCACAAACCACGGCGATCAGAGAGGCAATAGCACGATTCAAAGAAAGCGGAAAATTTGTGTATGCCTATGCCGATACCTACACCCAGCGTGCCTATTATTTATCGAGTGTTGCAGACAGCATTTTCATTCCAGCAGCAGGGGCCATCGATTTACGTGGACTAGCTTCAGAATTGACCTATTACAAGTCGTTTCAAGACAAGACCGGTCTCAAAATGGAGGTGATCCGTCACGGTAAATACAAAGCTGCGGTAGAGCCTTATCTAGAAGATGAGCCGAGCGCAGCAAACCTCGAGCAAATTAAACAAGTGCTTGCTTCTCTTTGGAATGAGGTTTCGTCTGAAATACGCGACAACAGAGGATTAGATTCAGCATCTTTTGAGGCCATTGTGCATTCTGCTGAGGCTAGAGATCCAGAGCGTGCATTGGCGCTAGGCATTATCGATCGTATTGCCTACAGAGACTCCTACGAAGAAGCCTTAAAGCTTGCGGTGAATGCCGATAGCAATCCGGTAAGTGCCGGGTCTGCCTTAAATACGATGAATATCAGTAGTTACGGCAGGGTCCAGACCGATCCAGCACCTAGTACTTCTGATCGCATTGCGCTTATTTATGCGCAAGGAACCATACTTTACGGAGAGGGTTCGCCCACGCTAATGGGCCAGACTACCATGAATAAGGCTTTAGTCTCTGCACGCGAAGACAATACGGTAAAAGCCATTGTTTTGCGTATCAATTCGCCCGGAGGGAGCGCCTTAACCTCAGACCTGATTTGGCGCGAAGTTGAAAAGACTGCTAAAGTGAAACCTGTGGTGGTTTCGATTTCTGACATTGCTGCCTCGGGGGGCTATTACATCGCAACACCTGCCACCTATATTATAGCCGATAAGACAGCCATTACAGGTTCAATAGGGGTTTTTGGAACGCTTCCTAACGCTTCTGCCATAGCGAAAGAGTGGGGAATCAACTCGTATAGTGTCGGAACCCATGAGCGTTCTTTTACCTACTCGGTCGTTCAACCTTTGAGTGATTCGTTTCGTGCTGAACTCCAAGATGGGATTGAACGCACCTATGACCTGTTTATTGAGCGCGTAGCTACCGGAAGGGGGATGACTCCTGAAGAGGTTGACGCCATTGCTCAAGGCCGCGTATGGAGTGCTAAAGATGGGCTCGAAGTGGGATTGGTAGATGAAATTGGAGGACTTCATCGTGCCCTAGAAAAGGCATCTGAGCTCGCAAATATCGAGTCTTACAAGGTGCGAAAATACCCTAGATACAAATCTGATATTGAACGCCTACTCGGAGATCTTCCTTCGGCAATGACCCAGCGCTGGTTTGCAGAATACACCCCTTCGTGGGCACAGCGCTATGCCGAATTTTGGAAGGGTATCAAAGGTTCAGATGAGCAATTTGAGATACAAGCCCGCATGCCATTTGATCTGAATATTGAGTAGATGAATAGCGCCCTTAAAAACCAAGCCTTTACGCTTTACCTGTTCTTGGCTGCGCTGTTCATTACCTCATTGGTGGTCTCAAATCTGATTTTTCAGAAGTTTTTTGTGTGGCAACCGTTTGGAGATTTAGAACTTTTTGGAGCTCCAATTTTCGAGGTGTCGGTGGGTATTTTACCGTATCCGATCACTTTCTTGATTACGGACTTGATTTCTGAGATTTATGGTAAAAAGTTAGCGAACAAAGTGGTGGTTGCTGGTATTTTTGCCTCGGTTTTTTCGCTACTTATTGTATATACAGCAGGGGCTTCTACCGCCACGGTATGGTCACCTGTAGACGATGTGCAGTTCAATACGGTTTTTGGAAACACCATTGTGGCTGTATTCGCCTCTATGATGGCCTATCTATTGGCCCAATTTGTAGACATTCAGATTTACCATTTCTGGAAGCGATTGACGAATGGAAAGCACCTTTGGCTTCGCAATAACTTTTCTACTTTTTCTTCTCAGTTTATTGATACCTTTTCGGTGGTATTCTTACTGAGTGCTTTCGGAGAACTCTCGTGGGAGCTCTTCTGGGGATTGGTGATCGCTGGATTCTTGTTCAAGGTGCTTATCGCTATTATTGACACCCCCGTTCTTTATGCACTGGTATATGCGGCCAGAAAGAAATTCAATCTCGGCTTGAATGAAGAGATTGATTTATTTAGTGAGTAAGCTTCTGTTCTCAGCGTACATTGAACGCTACCACATACCCTTCTGATGATCGAACATTAAAGATGCTGTAGTCGTCAAAGATGAGGTATTGGCCCTTGATTCCTTTGAGTTTTCCTTTTAAGGGTTCATTTTCATTTAGACTTTGACGTACTCCTAATTGACCGTCGGGCGTATACGGGAAGTTGAGTTCTTCGACCTGCAGTTTATCGATTACATAGGGCTGTACTTCTTCAGGAAGATAGGCTTTTAGGGCGTTGAACTGCTGAATGAGATCGCGGGATTGCTCGGGTTGTGAGAGCATAGTCTTCCATTGCGTCTTGTCACTAATGTGCGCCTTGAGCGCAACCTCGGCAACCCCCGCCAAATAGCGATTGGGAACTTCCAAGAAGGCCATCGCCTGATGTGCCCCTTGGTCGATCCATCTTGTTGGAACTTGACTTTTACGGGTCACACCTACTTTAACCCCTCCGGTATTGGAGAGGTAGACGATATGCGGTTGCAATTGCATTTTCTTTTCAAACGCTAAATCACGGTCTTCAATATCTAAATGCGCCTTGCTTTCTTCTGGCTTCATGATCCACGATCCGGCCTGCGGAGACTCAAAAAAGCACTTTTTGCATAGCCCTTGTCTGAAAATGGATGCATTGTCGCCGCAACTCAAACATTGATATCCAATAAGATCGAATTGAACGGTTTTTCCGATGCAATCATTGACTTTCACAAACTCATCACCTAAGTGAAGAAAATAAGTGATGGGCGAAGTAGATTCGGCCTCCATTTTAGTGAGTACTCCTTGATAAAGCATAAGTGCTGTGCGTATATTTGAGTGCTAGCCTTAAAGATACAATTTATGACTCTGCCCTTGTTCAATTCGATTGCCTCTTGGTTGCTTAAAAAGCGCTTGCATCAGATTGAATTATTTGTAAAGTATCCGGCAGATGTACAAAATGAGCTCTTGCTTAAGTTGGTTGATATGGCAGCATTTACTGAGTTTGGGACGAAATATCGATTTGATGAGATCGAGACTTACCGGCAGTTTGCAGCGCGGGTTCCGATCAGCTCTTACGAAGATTTGGCTCCCATGATTCAACGCTGCAGAGAGGGAGAACAAAATGTGTTTTGGCCGACTCCTATCAAGTGGTTTGCAAAAAGCAGTGGAACCACTAATGCCAAGAGCAAGTTTATACCGGTAAGTCAAGAGGCGTTAGACGATTGCCACTACAAGTCAGGTAAAGACCTCTTGTCGCTCTACCTCAATAATAATGAAGGTTCGAAACTCTTTACCGGAAAGAGCCTAAGGCTAGGTGGAAGCAAAGAACTCTACAAAGAAAAAGGATCCTATTTTGGTGACCTCTCAGCGATCTTAATCGACAATTTACCAAAGTGGGCTGAATACAGTAGCACCCCGAGTAACCGTGTATCGCTGATGTCGCATTGGGAGGAAAAACTAAGGGCCATTATCGCCGAAAGCACTCAAGAAAACGTGACCTCGCTTGCGGGCGTTCCATCATGGATGCTGGTGTTATTGACTGAACTCTTAAAAGAAACTAAGGCAGATCACCTTTTTGAGGTGTGGGAAAACCTGGAGGTCTATTTTCATGGAGGGGTAAGCTTTACGCCTTATAGAACCCAATACGATAAGTTATTGCCACATACCCATTTCAAGTACTACGAGATCTACAATGCTTCTGAGGGATTCTTTGCCATTCAAGACCGCAACTACCATAGCGATCTGCTGCTCATGTTAGATTATGGAATTTTCTATGAATTCATTCCAATGACGGAGTGGGGTAAAGAGCATCCCAAAGTGCTTCCGATCTGGGAGGTAGCGTTGGGCGTGAATTATGCTATGGTAATCTCAACGAATGCGGGACTTTGGCGCTATACCGTTGGCGATACGGTGCGTTTTACTTCGCTCTCTCCGTTTCGAATAAAGATTACAGGAAGAACCAAGCACTACATCAATGCCTTCGGTGAAGAATTGATCGTTGAGAATGCCGAGCAAGCCTTGAGAACGGCTTGTGAGCAGACCGGAGCCTCTCTTATTGATTACACGGCGGCCCCAGTGTATATGAGTGACAAAGAAAAAGGGGCCCATCAATGGATGATTGAATTTCGAAAAGCTCCTGAAGATTTGAAACGATTTACCTTGGTGCTTGACGAGGCTTTAAAACACCTCAATTCAGACTACGAGGCGAAACGCCAATCTGATATAACACTTCGCATGCCTATCGTAGAGGTCGCTCCGAATGGCTTGTTTTATCAATGGTTAAAGTCAAAAGAAAAGGTGGGAGGGCAGCATAAAATACCGCGCCTCTCGAATTCACGAGACTATATCGAAGAATTACTGCAACTTACGAAGCAGCTTTAAGAGAATTTAAGGCAGCAGAATGGGTGTCTAATTGTGCCTGCACGTAAGCTTGGTCTACTTTGAGGTGTTTTTCTCCGTTTGAAGGCATCTCGAACATGGCCTCGGTAAATACTGCCTCGCAGAGGGTGCGAAGGCCGCGTGCACCTAGCTTGAATTCTAGTGCCTTATCGACGATGTAAGCTTTAGCCTCATCGTCTATTTCCATTTCTATACCGTCAATCTCGAAGAGTCGGTGATACTGCTTGAGCAGTGCATTCTTCGGGGTGCTCAGAATCATAAGTAGACTATCTCGGTCTAACGGATTCATGTGGGTCAAGACAGGAAGTCGACCTATGATCTCAGGAATAAGACCAAAGCTCTTTAAATCTCTAGGGCTGATATATTGCAAGAGGTTTTCTGAATCGATTTGATCTTTAGCCACTGCACTGCTGTATCCAACCGCTTGTCGATTAAGGCGCTGTGAGATATGTCGCTCTATTCCGTCAAATGCCCCTGCGGCTATAAACAAGATATTAGAGGTGTCAACCTCAATAAACTTCTGGTCAGGATGTTTGCGGCCACCTTTAGGCGGCACGTTGACGGTGGTTCCTTCGAGTAACTTGAGTAAACCCTGTTGCACGCCTTCTCCTGAAACGTCTCTCGTGATAGAAGGGTTGTCACTTTTACGCGCAATCTTATCGATCTCATCGATGAAAACAATACCGCGTTGTGCCTTTTCTAGGTCGTAATCTGCTGCCTGAAGCAATCTGGTTAGTATGCTTTCTACATCTTCACCTACATATCCAGCCTCTGTCAATACCGTAGCATCGACAATAGCCAGAGGAACGTGCAGTAGCTTGGCGATTGTTTTGGCAACTAGGGTCTTTCCGGTACCCGTTTGCCCAACGAGCATTACATTACTCTTCTGAATTTCTACCTCGTCTTTGCTGCTGGGTTTGAGCAGTCGTTTGTAGTGATTGTAAACGGCTACCGAAAGAACGCGTTTGGTTTTCTCTTGACCGATGACGTATTCGTCTAAAAAGGCTTTGATGTCTTTGGGTTTGCGCAATTCAAACGCCTCTTCAATACTTTCTTTTTGTTTGCCTTTGTGTTCTTCAGAAACAATGTGATAGGCCTGTTCAATGCAATCATCGCATATATGGGCATCTATACCTGCGATAAGCAAGTTGGTTTCTTGTTTCTTTCGTCCGCAGAACGAACACTGAAGATTGTCGGCACTCATAGCGTCGAATTAACTGCTGGGTTGACGCGAAAGAATTTCGTCAATCATCCCGTATTCTTTTGCGGCCTCGGCACGCATCCAATAATCTCTATCACTGTCTTGATAGACTTTGTCAAAAGGCTGTTTACTGTGTTTAGCGATAATCTCGTAGAGCTCGTCTTTTAGCTTTAGAATCTCGCGTGCAGTAATTTCAATATCAGAAGCTTGTCCTTGAGCACCTCCTAGAGGTTGGTGAATCATAACTCTAGAGTGTTCTAGTCCACTTCGTTTACCGTCAGCACCTGCACACAATAGCACTGCCGCCATTGATGCTGCGATTCCTGTACATATTGTAGCTACATCTGGGCGTATAAATTGCATGGTGTCATAGATACCTAAACCAGCATAAACGCTACCCCCCGGAGAGTTGATATAGATCTGAATGTCTTTGGTTGAATCTGTGCTTTCTAAGAACAGTAATTGTGCCTGAATAATATTTGCTACTTGATCGTTTACCGCAGTTCCCAAAAAGATAATACGGTCCATCATGAGACGTGAGAACACATCGAAAATCGCAATATTCATTTGTCGCTCTTCGATGATGTTTGGCGTCATTGCCATGGGATACATACTCGAAACGATTTGATCGTAATACAACGAATTGATCCCTTGATCTTGGATAGCGAATTTTTTAAACTCCTTGTGAATATCCATGTACTGATGTTCGTTTAATGTGCTTCTTTCAAAGATACTTTAAAATTAAGCGTATGCCTCTTTGGCGAATTCTTCGAAGGTTACTTTCTTCTTCTTCAGTTTAGCCTTCTCTTTAAAGAGGTCAAGAATGCGCTCATTGATAAGTTGAGAAGAAAGACGTCTTACCTCTTCTTCGTTTTGCATAATAGAGGCTGTAATAGACTCGAGCTCTTCATCAGTAGGATTCATTCTTCCGAATTGAGCCATTTGACTCGCTACATAGCCTTTGGTGAATTCTTTGAGATCTTCAAATTCGATCTTGATACCGTGTTGCTCGATCAGCTTTGATTCGAGTAACTGGTAGCGAATTCCTTTTTCAGTTCTTTCGTATTCGGTCATGGCCTCTTCTTCAGTCAGCGGTTTTTCGCCGCCGTGTTGCATCCATTTGATTAAAAACTCTTTGGGTAAATCAAACTTGCTCTCTTCGATCAATTTTTCAGTAACATCATTCATCAATTTCTGATCAGATTGTTGTTCGAACTGGGCTTCTGAATCTTCTTTAATGCGCTGTTTCATCTCATCCTCTGAAGTGACCTTGTCGGCTCCGAAAAGTTTATCGTAAAACGCTTGGTCGAGGGCTGCAGCCTTTCTAAGATTGATCTCTTCTATAGCGAAGCTGATCTCTGTGCTAAGCTTTTCTGCTTCATCAGCAGCCACACCCAATACGCGGGCTAAAACCGAAGTTTCTTCGAAAAGACCTTTGGTTTTAAGGCTTAGGCTTTCGCCTACTTTTTTACCGATAAAGGCGGATTGATTTTTCTTTCCCTTAAGGTCTTTAACGCTAAATGTAGCCTTGTTCGTTTGATCGTCAAAAGTTACAGTTGCTGTGATTTCGCTATCGGCAGTGGCTTCGGCTTGTGTTTCTAACGTTCCGTATTGCTTTCTCAAACGCTCTACTTGTTCTTTCAAGCTCTTATCCGAGACTGTAATTTCATAATGGTTGATCGTTTTCTTTGAAGGGAATGCCGGTTCTACAGCAGGTGCCAGACCGATTTCGTATTCAAAGGTGAGCGGATCATTGTTCCAATCAAAGTCTTCAACCTCTTTCGGTAATACGTTACCCAAAAGATCAAGTTTTTCTTTTTGGATGTACTCACTTAGAGATTGCTGTAAGAGTTTATTGATTTCTTCAGCCTTTACCCCTTGCTCGTATTGTTTCTTAATTAACGACATCGGAACCTGTCCTTTTCTAAAGCCAGGAATGGATGCACGCCTGCGGTAATCCTTCAGTAAGTTCTCTACTTTTTCGCTGTAGTCTTCTTTGGTTACTGCGACGGTTAGAATCGCGTGCAGTGGGCTTAATTCTTTCTTGGTAATTTTCATGTATCCTTGAGGGAGTTAAAACAGGCGGCAAAATTAGTCTATTTCGCTGCGCCTCACAAATCTAAAAAGGTCGTAACGAGTTGATCAAAGGCTTCTGGTTGTTCGGCATGTAACCAATGTCCTGCATTTTCAAGTGAGGCAATTTGACTGTTCGGAAACTGATGGTGTATACGCTCGAAATCACTGTCTAGAATGTAAGCGGAGTTTAACCCTCTAATGAAGAGGCTTTGAACTTCGCTTTGAGCTTCTAGGTTGAGCTCTTGAGTGACCGTGCTTTGGTCTGCCAAGAAACGCTCAATATTGCAGCGCACTCTGAGCTCTTGGTTGCTATCTCGTTCTAAGTTCTTAAGTAAGAAGAAGCGTAACTGTTGGCTTTCAAAGAGCGGTTCTAAAAAGTCTTCGGCCTCTTTTCTGCTGGCGAAGCGACGCTGATCTAATTCCCATAGGGCATTTAAAATTTCACCGTGTTGACTCGAATAGCTTTTCGGAGCGATATCGGCTACTACAAGTTTTTCGATATATGCTGGATAATACAGGGCGAGATACATAGCCGTCTTTCCACCCATAGAATGACCTAATACCTCGAAGCTTGAAATACCTAGGCTATCGGCATAGTGAATCACATCGGCAGCCATGGTTGGATAGTCCCAAGTGTCGTGATGGAAGCTTTTGCCGTGATTACGGGCATCGAGCAGGTGAACCTGGCGTCCTGAAAGACTCCATTTCTTAGCAAAGGTCTTCCAGTTGTCACCGCTTCCTAAGAATCCGTGTAACACAAATAGGGGTTGGCCCTCACCTAAAACGTTCGAATGCACGATCATTGTTGAGCCTCTTTAATCAGAGTGAGATACTGCTTTACCACCGATTCTAGGCCTTTTTCGATTGCCTCACAGATGAGGGCATGTCCGATAGAAACCTCTAGTAGATCAGGTATTTTGGCAGCGAAGTAGGCAATATTGTCAAGCGAAAGGTCGTGGCCTGCGTTGATTCCTAGTCCATATTTTTGCGCTTCTAAAGCTGTAGCGATAAAGGGTTCAATCGCCTTTTCTGGATTTGAATTGAAATGCAGCGCATAGGGTTCAGTGTACAATTCTATCCGATCTGTCCCTGTCTCTGCGGCGTAAGGAACCATGTCAACATCGGCATTCAAGAAAATAGAAGTACGTATACCTTCACGTTTAAAGGTTGCAATGGTATCTTTTAGAAAACTCTGGTGTGTCTTGCAGTCCCAGCCGGCATCAGAGGTAATAGCGTCTGGTGCGTCTGGGACGAGGGTCACCTGGGTAGGTCTCACCTCGAGTACCAAATCGACAAAAGATGAAATGGGATTTCCTTCAATATTAAACTCGGTAGTCACGATTTTTTTTAGGTCTCTCGTGTCTTGATATTTGATGTGACGTTCGTCTGGACGAGGGTGGACGGTGATCCCTTGAGCTCCATAAGACTCTAACGATTGAGCGGTTTGAATCAGATCTGGATTGTTTCCGCCTCTGGCATTGCGCAGGGTAGCCCACTTGTTGACGTTCACGCTAAGTTTGGTGGCCATGGTCTATAAATGTTTAAGTGGCTCTAAGGCCATGCAAAAATAGCGAATCTTAAAGGGAATAAAGTCTTGTGAATATCCGTAATTTGCACTGTGCAAGAGCAAGAATACACATTGTCTCAACTGAGAAACGATAAGCTTCAAAGCTTTGAGCTTGATCAGCCTATCGCAACGCTAAAATCTTTTTTTGAGCAGTCGAATTATTCGCATGCAGCGTTGACGGAGCATGGCATTTTTATGGGCTGTATTCCGAATTATGTGCTAACCCCGTACGAAGACACGACTTCAATAGGAGCGTTACTTGAAGAGGTAGAACACTTCTCTGTAACTGAAGACGCTTACTGGCTAGAGGCTTTAGAGACCACGCTACGTGCTGAGGCTGATATTGTGCCAGTTGTTGATGGCGAACACCATTTCCTAGGGTACTATTTACTTGAGGATTTAGAAGTGTTTTTAGCGCGTACTCCTTTTCTTTCTGAGGGAGGATCTGTACTTGTGCTCTCGGTGCAGAAGGAGGCGTACTCGATAGGACAACTCACCCAGATTCTTGAGCGGAATAATGCACGGGTTTTGGGTGTGCTGCAAACTGCTGACTATGGCGAGCGTATAGAAATCACAGTTAAGCTGGTCTCTGAATCGCTCCATACACTTTTAAGCGAACTAAGGCGATACGACTTCAGTATAGAAAAGGCGTTAAACGAAGATTTATTCGCAGAACAGCTCAAGGAGCGTTCTGCCTATTTTGAAAAATTTTTAAACCTATAACCGCATGCCTAAAGCCATCGCTTTTTTTGGTATTCACTTCGATGCTGAGCATTGTGCCCTGGTGGAAGGATTGATTCTGAGAGCGATTGCACTTGGTTATGAGGCCTTTGTTGAGGCCGATTACCTCGAGCAGCTGAAGGACTGTAAGCTACCCGCCTCTATCAAAGCCTATGCTGCTCCTGAAGATTTAGATGCAAACGTGCACCTCATGGTGAGCATTGGCGGAGATGGAACGATGCTTAGGGCAGTTACGTATATAGGTGCAAAAGAAATTCCATTGGTCGGGGTCAATACCGGAAGGTTGGGATTCTTATCGCTCATCTCAGTAGAGGAAGCTCAGTCGCTATTAGATCGATTTGTATCGGGTAATTACCGCTACGAAACACGTCAGTTGTTAGAACTTCAATTTGTGGGCGGATCAGAGGCTTTTGGTTCACAGAACTTCGCCCTGAACGAGATTGCAGTGAGTCGAAAAGACACCACAAGCATGATCACTATTGAAACCTGGCTAGATGATGTTTATTTGACTACCTATTGGGCCGACGGCTTGCTTGTCGCCACGCCTACAGGATCTACCGGGTATTCACTGAGTTGCGGAGGGCCTGTGCTTACTCCTGATGCCAAGTCTCTAGTGATCACCCCTGTTGCACCCCACCATCTCAACGCTCGTCCGCTTGTGATTGACGACCAAACGCGCATCCGTATTAAGGTAGATTCTAGGGAGCCCCATCATCTGGTCTCGATGGATTCTCGAATAGAGACGGTAGAGAACGGTGTCGAGCTCCACATCCGAAAAGCAGATTTCAGCCTTAAGACGATTGCTTTTGAAGAAGACCATTTCTTTAAAACCCTCAGAGACAAGTTGCTTTGGGGTGAAGACAAAAGAAATTAAGCTATGAACCGATTGATTTTTCTTTGTTTTTGGGGAGTACTCCTTTTTTCTGCTGTTGACCTCACAGCACAATCTCTTTTAAATCGACTAGAGTTTGGATTCAGTGCACAAGCGCTTTCAGATTATGCAGACCTAAATTCTGAAGTGGATCCCAACACGAATGAAAGAGCGCTAGGTGTTTTTAGCCAATTGGATGTCGCTCCTGCGGTAGTGGTTCGCTACAATATGCCTTATCGCTTTGCCTTGAGGGGGAGTTACTCGCTAACTCAAGAACTGGTCAAGGCGGGTTTGATAGGTGAATTTCTCTTTAACGATTACAATGCTTACGAGCCTATAACTACAGTTACGCCTTACCTCGGATTAGGTGCAGCATTTAACGAAGCCGTTGACCGCAGGGAAGCAGGTTTTTCGGCTATTGTAGCCTTCGGAGTGAAAAAGAAACACAAGAGATTAACCGCCTCTGCTGAGTTTGCGGCAGGTGTTCGTCTGCCGTCCGAGAATAAATCCCTACTCAATGATTGGTATGTGTTTCCTAATTTGTCAATAACCTATACCTTTGGCCCCAACTTTTAAGCCGCACTTGGGCTATACCTAACTGTTCATGAATCACCTGCTTAAAGAACATTTACCCAAACACTTAGCCATCATCATGGATGGCAATGGTCGTTGGGCCAAAGCAAAGGGTAAGCCTAGAGCATTCGGACATGATGCGGGTTTTCGAGCCGTAAGGGCTATTGTAGAATCTTGTGCGAGATTAGAGATCCCCTATTTAACCCTTTATGCATTTTCTACTGAAAATTGGTTTAGACCTAAGAAAGAGGTAGATATACTCATGCGCATACTGTTATCTGCATTGAAGTCTGAATTAGAGACCATGCAGAAGAACAATATTAAACTTCAAACGGTTGGCGGGATTTCGACCTTGCCAGGGGTTATTCTTGAGGAACTAGAGCGCGTTGTAGAGCAGACAGCCAACAACACCGGTATGGTATTGACCCTTGCGCTTAGCTACGGAGGACGAGAAGAATTGGTCTCAATGGCTAAGGTCTTGGCTGAAAAAGTTAAAAATGGCTTAATTCATGAGCAAGATATCGACGAGTCTGTCGTAAATGAGCATCTTTACACCGCTGAAATGCCCGATGTAGACCTGCTCATTCGCACTAGCGGTGAAATGCGCATCAGCAATTTCTTATTGTGGCAAAGCGCTTATGCCGAGTTGTATTTTACAGAGCGGTATTGGCCAGATTTTAAAGAAGAGCACCTCTTAGAGGCGCTGACAGATTATCAAAACAGAGAACGCCGATTTGGAAAGACTAGCGAACAGCTTGAAAAGACACCAAAGGTTTAAGGATTTATTTCTCCTAGGCCTTTTTTTGATATACCCAGCGTTTACCCTTTTAGCTCAAGAGACAGTGCAAGAGGTGGAGCGTCCGCCTACCTATATCATTGGTGGGGTTAAGGTAACGGGTCTTGAGAGTTATAACGAACAAACGGTTAAGAGTTTTGCCGGATTTAGAGAGGGACAATTTCTTACGATCCCAAGTGAAGAGGTTAGTGCCAGTATCAAAAAACTGTGGAATCTAGAGCTGTTTAGCGATGTAGCCCTCTATTACACCGACATCCGAAACGATTCAATTTTCTTAGAACTTTCTGTCGTCGAACGTCCTACACTGAATAACGTGACCTTTTATGGAGTCAAAAGCAATAAGGTTGAAGGTCTTATTGAAGACACCGATTTGAAGAAAGGCAAGAAGATTACAGAGAGTCTCATAGAAAACACCAAAAACTACCTTGAGCGCACCTATAGAGAAAAAGGATACTTAAATACTAAGGTCAATATCGCTACCAAAGTTGACACCACCATTACCAACTCACGCGATATGGTAATTAATGTCAACAAGGGGAGCAAAGTGAAGGTTTCAGAGATTGTCTTTGACGGAATCGCTGAGCTCAAGCCAAAGACGCTTGAGAAGGCCTTGAAAAACACCAAGCGCAAAAAAGCTTACCGCTTCTGGAAAAAATCAAAATACATCGCCGCTGATTTTGAAGACGACCTTGAACTTTTGGTTGATGCCTATGCCGAGCGTGGTTTTCGTGATGCGCGCGTGCTTTCAGATTCGGTTTACACGATTGATGAAGAGAATATCGGCATTCGGATTGGGGTAGAAGAAGGGAACAAGTATTACTTTGGTGACATTGATTTTGTCGGAAATACCGTCTATGACGACAAAGCCCTAGCCTCTGTTTTAGGGATCGAAAAGGGCGATACGTATAACGGTGTTCAGTTGAAGAAGCGCATCGCGGATAATACGAAACCTGATGCTGAAGATTTGACCAACCTTTATCAAAATAACGGTTATCTCTTTTCGAGTATTAACCCTGTTGAGGTCTCAGCACAGCGCGATACGATCAATTTCGAGATTCGAATTATAGAGGGTAAAGAAACCTATCTCGATCACGTTGAAATCACCGGAAATGACAAGACCAATGACCACGTAATCTATCGTGAACTTCGCACAAAACCAGGTCAAAAGTACAGCAAAGACAATATTGTAAGAACTATTCGAGAATTGGGCCAGTTAGGATTCTTTGATCCTGAACAAATTTCTCCCGATGTGGTGAATCCTGATCCGAATGCGGGTACGGTTGATTTGAACTACTCTTTAGTCGAGGCCGGATCTAGCCAGATCGAGCTCCAAGGAGGTGTCGGTGGAGGTGGATTTATAGGTACGCTTGGGTTGTCGTTCAACAACTTCTCGATGCGTAACATCTTTAACAAAGAGGCCTATAAACCCGTGCCTATGGGAGACGGACAGACGTTTGCCTTACGACTTCAAGCGAGTAGAACTTTTAGAGTGTACAGCTTGAATTTTGCTGAGCCTTGGTTGGGCGGACAAAAGCCTGTGCGATTCAATGTTTCTCTGCAGCAAACCCAGCAGTTCGCCTCACAGTTCAGAAACGGACGGTTCGATGTCGATAAATCGCGCGGTTTCGGAATCATTGGATTGAATACGGGCCTCTCAAAACGCGTACAGTGGCCAGACGATTTCTTTGTGGTGTCGCATGCGCTTAGTTTTCAGAACTACGATTTTCAGAATTACAATTTAGGGTTATTCAATTTTGGTAACGGGAGTTCGAATTCATTCTCTTACAGTTTTGGTTTGCAGCGCAGCTCGCAAGGTCCGAGTAGAATCTTTCCGCTCACAGGATCGAATTTTGAATTGACCGTACGAGTGACCCCGCCGTTCTCTGCCTTCTCTAAAAAAGATTACGGAGCCCTTAGAGACAAGATTACAGACGTGACTATTCAGCTCCTTGATGAAGGTATTGATGGTCCTAACTATACCGAACTCAGCCAAGATTTAGAAGCGCTAGAAGAAGAGCGTTTCAAACTCTTGGAATTTTATAAAGTCAAGTTTAAGGGTGATTGGTATACCCGTCTAGTCGACAAGCTCGTTTTGAGAACAAACGCTGAGTTTGGATTTTTAGGAAACTATAATGATGAGATCGGTAATGTTCCTTTCGAGCGCTTCTACGTAGGGGGTGATGGACTAGGGAATTTCACCCTAGACGGACGTGAAAATATTCAGTTACGCGGATACGAGAACAGTTCGATTACACCTTATACCGTGAATCCGATTAGCGGTAGACAGGAACAAGACGGAGGTGCGATTTACAATAAGTTTTCTTTAGAATTGCGCTATCCGGTAACCTTGAAGCCTTCGGCATCGGTCTATACCCTCGCTTTCTTAGAGGCAGGAAATGCCTTTACAGATTTCAAAACGTTTAATCCCTTTCAGTTGAAACGATCTGCAGGACTCGGGGTGCGCATTTTTATGCCCGCCTTTGGTCTTCTCGGAATCGATTTTGGATACGGATTTGACACAGACGCTAACCCTGGATCTGTCGGCCCTAGTGGATGGCAGACTCACTTCATTATCGGTCAGCAATTCTAATGCGAAATGCCATTGCCATAGGTCTTATGGTTTTGGGCTTGAATACAATGACAGCCCAAAGGGCTACACGTGTCGGATATTTAGATACCGATTATATTCTGTCTCAAATCGCACCTTACAACGAAATGCGTGCGCGACTTCTCATTCAGGCCGAGGCATGGTCGGCCGAAATCGATTCTTTAAGAATGCAGCTCGAGCGTGAACAAAGGGATTTGGCCTCAAGACGCGTGCTACTGCCCTTATCGGTAATTGAAGATAAAGAGCGCTCTCTGAATCGACTCGAACAAGAATTGATGCAACTTCAGCAAGACCGTTTCGGTCCAAACGGAGATTTCATCACCCAAGAGATGACCGTAGTGCGTCCGATTCAGGATTTAATTTTTGAAGTGGTACAAGACATAGCCTCTACGCGAAAGTTTGATCTCATTCTAGACAAGTCTTCTGAGGTGGTGATGCTTTTTGCAGCTCCTCAGTTCGACATTAGTGATCTTGTCTTACGCGAGCTAGCGCGTAATTATGAGGTGCGCTTAACAGGAGAAGAGGGCGCTGTTCAAGACCGTTTGAATGCCCAAGACACAGATAGCACAGCTGCTGAAACCTCTCAGGCTCAAGAAGAGCGAAAAAAGGCTCTTGAACGCATAGAAAGTGAACGAGAGCAGCGCAGAAAGGCCTATATTAGCAAGCGCGAAGAAGTGCTGAAGGCTCGAGCCGCTCGAGAGAAAGAAATTGAAGCACAAAAAACGCAAAACAAAGACTCAATTAATTGAATATGAAAACCATGAAACATTACGTACTCGCTCTTGTAGCGCTATTTTCAGTAACGACTGCAGCAGTTGCACAATCTAAAGTTGCTCATATCAATGTGCAGCAGTTGCTTATGGATATGCCTGAAATGAAGGCTGCGCAAGAAGAATTGAAGAAACTAGAGGCTACTTACCGTGCCGACATCGAGTCTTCAGTAGCTGAATTGCAGAAAAAGTTGGTGACCTATCAGAACGAAGCAGCGTCAAAAACAGCTGAAGAAAACAAAGCACGTGCCGACGAATTGCAAGGTGCGGAGCGCAACATCGCAAATGCAGAGCAGGCCGCAATGGGAGAGCTACAGCGCAAGCAACAAGATCTATTTGCTCCTATCTCTGAAAAGGCAAAAGTTGCCATAGAAAAGGTAGCCGCAGCTCAGGGGTTTGATTATGTTATCGATGCTAGCCCTGGATCTGGACTTATCGTATTTACCGGAAAAGATTTAATGGCTGATGTTAAAAAAGAACTCGGGTTCTAAACAAGAGCAAAACTGAATAAATAAAACCGCCCACTGAGGCGGTTTTTTTGTCTTCAAATGCAAAAGAGTTTGTCGCCACGCATAGGCGTTTTTGATTCAGGTATTGGGGGGTTGACAGTACTCAAGTCTCTTCAGCAACGTCTTCCTGAGGCCCATTTTGTGTATTATGCCGATTCACAAAATGCTCCTTATGGTGCACTAGATGGGGGTACTTTGTTAGCCTACAGTGAGCGCATAGTGCAGTATCTAATCCGCCGAGAAGTAGATCTTATTGTAGTGGCATGCAATACCGTAACAACTGAAGTAATCGATCAATTACGAGCGCTGTATCCGCTGCCGTTTGTGGGTATTGAGCCTGCCATTAAACCTGCTACGAGGGGCGCTCAAAATAAATCTATTGGTGTTTTAGCAACGGCTCGTACCCTGCAGAGTAAAGGCTATCAGCGCACTAGAGATGAGTACGCAAAATCCTTTAAAGTAATCGAAAGGCCTGGGATTGGGCTGGTAGAAGAAATCGAAAAGGGTGTATTTGACAGTCCTGAACTTATAAGGCTTGTGCAGTCTTTTGTCGATGACTTCGAACGCCAACCCATTGACACCCTTGTGTTAGGTTGCACGCATTATATTTTGATAAAACCCTTATTTGAGCGCCTTTTTGCGACACCGGTGACTCTTTTAGATGCTAATGAGGCTGTTGCACGCCGCACTCAAGAAATTGCAAAACCTGCCGAAGAAGTGTTTCAGATGGTTGAATGTTACACAAGCGGATCAACCGAGCTATTAGAAGCAGTGGTAAAGTATCTTGACATCGCTTTTGTTAGAAGCATAGAAGCGTTAACGCTCTAAATTCTTTCGTAAGTGACAATTTCGAAGTCGTATGGATTCTGTTCGTCTTTGGCGAAGTATTCGCTATGGGTACGCTTCCAATCGGCGGCAACAAATTCAGGAAAGAAGGTGTCTGCTTCAACAGTAGCCTTAACGTGCGTCAAAACCATTTTCGTAGCGAGTGGGAGAGCGAGAGCGTAAATTTGCGCTCCACCGACGATAAAAACGGTGGAGTCTTTGCAAAGGTCAATGGCTCCTTGAATACTAGTGGCTATCCCTTCTACTTCAAACTTAGGCTGGTATTCGGGGTTGGTACTAATGACGATATGGTCTCTATTTTTTAGTTTTCCCGGAAGGCTTTCGAGTGTTTTTCTCCCCATAATGATAGGGTGCCCTGAGGTTAGCGTTTTGAAGTGTGCGAAGTCTTTAGGTAAGTGCCAAGGCAGGTCATTCTGTCTTCCCATTGCACGGTTTTCTGCCAGAGCGGCAACAATGATGATTTCTTTCATGAGATCAAAGAACTTAAACCGCTACAGGCGCTTTTATAGCGGGGTGGGGATCGTATCCGATGAGTTCGAAATCTTCAAAATCAAAGGCGTCTATATCTTTAATGGACGGATTTAGCTTCATAGAGGGCAAGGGCCTTTGCTCACGACTCAGTTGCAACTTGACTTGCTCAAGGTGGTTGCTGTAGATGTGTACATCGCCAAAGGTGTGAACAAAGTCTCCTAGAGCTAAATCACAAACCTGCGCGACCATCATAGTGAGTAGGGCGTAAGAGGCAATATTAAAGGGGACTCCTAAAAAAACATCTGCACTTCTTTGATAGAGTTGGCAGGATAGCTTACCGTCTGAAACATAGAACTGAAAAAAAGCATGGCAAGGCGGAAGCGCCGCTTTGTTATTAGCTACATTTTCTTCGAAAGATTTGCCGCTATCGGGCATGACACTAGGATTCCATGCACTGACGAGCATTCGACGGCTATCTGGGTTGGTTTTAATAGTTTCTATGACATTTTTGATCTGATCGATGCCTTCGCTATTCCAGTTACGCCATTGATGTCCGTAAACAGGTCCTAAATCACCGTTTGGGTTGGCCCACTCGTTCCAAATACTCACCTTGTTGTCGGTTAAGTACGTAATATTAGTGTCTCCTTTTAGGAACCAGAGTAATTCATAGATGATCGATTTGAGGTGCACCTTTTTAGTGGTGACCAAAGGGAATCCTTCATTCAGATCAAATCGCATTTGATAGCCAAAGGTGCTGTAGGTTCCTGTTCCGGTGCGGTCACTTTTGAAGTGCCCGTTATCCAATACGTGTTGTAACAATTGATGGTAGGCCTGCATAGTCTATGAAGTACTTTTAAGCATTAAAGATACCATCTAGATGAGCGTCTATACCCCCGCTTCGGGATAGATTATCTTCAGGTTATTAACGGTGTTTTAACCCAATATCATTCCCGCAATGGTGGCCGAAAGGAGTGAGGCGATCGATCCTGCAATCAGCGCTTTAAAGCCCAATTCTGAGAGGTTTTTGCGCTGAGAAGGGGCAATGGTTCCAATACCTCCTAATTGTATTCCAATAGAGGCAAAGTTGGCAAATCCACACAGCATATAGGTAGCCATGAGAACTGATTTGTCATAGGCGAGATGAACGGCATTACTCGCGTCTTTAAGGTCTGCGAGTTGGGTGTAGGCCACGAATTCTGAGGCTACTAATTTGATCCCTAATAATTGCCCCATGAGACTGAGGTCTTCTTTTGCTACCCCTATGATGTACATGAGAGGAGCGAAAATAGTACCTAGAATGGCCTCGAGTGAGATGCTGTCGTACCCCCAGAGCGGAGCTAAGGTTTCATTAAGGCCTCCAATACCTCCTATAAACCCTAAAATTCCATTGATCATAGCGATAAAAGCAACGAAAACTAAGAGCATAGCCCCTACGTTAAGGGCAAGCTTTAATCCTTCGGTAGTTCCACTGGCGAGTGCATCTAGGGCATTTGATCCTACAGATTGGTCTGAGATTTCAATCTTTTCATCCACTGATGCTGTTTGGGGTAAGATGAGTTTTGCAATGATTATAGCTCCAGGAGCGGCCATCACCGAGGCGGCGATGAGGTGGCGTGCAAAAGACAAACGCATTTCAGGGTCTGATCCGCCTAAAAAACCGACATAAGAGGCGAGAACCCCTCCTGCAACGGTAGCCATTCCTCCGGTCATTACGAGTAAGATTTCAGAGCGATTCATCTTTGGCAGGTAGGCCTTGATAAGTAATGGAGCCTCGGTTTGACCTAAAAATATGTTTCCAGCTACGGAAAGACTTTCAGCTCCTGAGATCCCGAGTGCTCGGGTAAGCAACCAGGCCAGGCCTTTGACCACGCGTTGAATGATTCCGAAGTAGTAGAGGATCGAAGTGAGGGCAGAGAAAAAGACAATCGTAGGTAAAATCTGAAGTGCGAAAACGTATCCGATGGTTGGGTTCGAGGCGTCGATAAGATTGCCAAATAAGAAGAGACTTCCACTTTCAGTGAATTCGAGCACGGCGGTGAAGAATCCGCCCATAACGTTGAATACTTGTTTGACCCATCCTATTTTGAGTACGCCGAAGGCCAAAATAAATTGCAGCGAAAGACCGATTAAAATGGTTTTCCATTTAATGGCTTTGCGCTCTGAGCTTAATAAATAGGCGATGCCCAATAAAACAATGATTCCGATTATTCCTCTAAGTATCGCCATCTTAAAATTTCAAAGGTGCCAAAGTTAGGAAAGATTTCTTCTTTCGAGTTCGTCTCTGATCGCTGCCGCTTTTTCATAGTCTTCATCTGTTACCGCCTTTTTTAGGGCCGCGCGCAGTTGCTTTTCAGAATACGATTGGTAAGTCGAAGTTGGGGCAGAGGTTACTGTTTCTATGTCTTCTTGAGGTTTTTGAGTCACCGTCATATCAATGGATGAAAAGGTGATTCCGGCCTGGTCAAGAATTTCATCGTAGGTATGAATAGGGGCACCAAAACGTGCGGCTAATGCCACGGCATCACTGGTGCGCGCATCAATGATCTCTTCGGTTTGATCTCTTGAGCAAATAAGACTCGCGTAGAAGATACCTTCCTTTAGTTTATGAATGAGGACGTATTCTAGACTGATGTCAAAACGGCTTAGGGTGTTTTTAAAAAGATCGTGTGTGAGAGGTCTTGGTGGTTTGAGATCTTCTTCAAGAGCTACGGCTATAGCCTGAGCCTCAAAGGCGCCAATAACAATTGGTAGTTTGCGGTCTCCAGACTCTTCGGCAAGTATCAATGCATAGGCACCGTTTTGTGCCTGACTGTATGAAATGCCCTTTATGATGAGTGGAACCGTATGCATAAAGGGCAAAATAAGCGTTTTTAGGCGTTTTGTGCTTTAAAGTCTTTTAATTTTTCAATCAGTTGAGGTACGACTTCAAAAGCATCTCCGACTACGCCGTAATCTGCTGCTTTAAAAAAGGGAGCCTCAGGATCATTATTGATCACCACTTTTACTTTTGAGGCATTGATTCCTGCCAAGTGTTGGATTGCCCCTGAGATACCAATGGCGATGTAAAGATTGGTAGCGACCGGTTTTCCGGTTTGGCCCACGTGCTCACCGTGAGGCCTCCATCCCATATCTGATACAGGTTTTGAGCAGGCTGTTGCAGCACCTAAGACCTCTGCCAATTCTTCAATCATCCCCCAGTTTTCAGGCCCTTTGAGTCCTCTACCCGCTGACACTACGATATCGGCATCTGCAATAGTCGCCTTTCCGCTCGCTTTTTCAGCTCCTTCAGAGGTTACTTTGGCGTCTGCTAAAGTGGCTGACTTAGCAATGACTTGAACTGATTTTTCATTGGGTTGTGCTCCAAAGGCATTTTTAGCGAGACCAATAACAACGGTTTCGGTAGTTGCCTTAGTGTAAGCGAAACCTTTGTTGGTGAACACGCTGCGCTTATATACTGAAGCTCCATCTTGAGTTTCAGGAAGACCCACTACATTCGGAATATAGGCAGCTTCAAGTTGGGCTGCTACTAAGGCACCGAAGTATTTTGCATCTGCGCTTGAGCCGATCACTACCGTAGTGGCGGAGACTTCTTTAGCGGTTTCGGCAATGAGTTGCGCTGTTTGCTCTGCAGTTAATGTGGTGGCAGCGGTCTCGAGGACGTGAATTTCATCTACGCCGTACGCGCCGCAATCAGAGGCATCTGTTGCGTTAACGGTCAATCCGAAGACCTTATCTCCGTTCGCTAGGGCAGACGCATAAGAGGCAAGTTCTGCTGCCGATTTTTTCAATTTTGAATCTTCAGCTTCGAGGTAAACAAGTAGGGCCATATTATAAAACTTTAGCTTCTTTGTGTAATAAGTCAACTAGGGTGTCAAGGTCTGTGGGTTCAACGAGTGTGACTTCGCCTTTAGCCGCAGGCCTTTCAAAACGTATATCATTGGTTCGAGCCGCCACATTTTCTGCGGGAAGCACGTCTATGGGTTTTTGTCTTGCCATCATGATCCCGCGCATATTTGGAATCTTTAGATCCGACTCTTCAACCAATCCTTTTTGTGCTCCAATGACTAAGGGTAAGCTTGAACTAAGGCGTTCGTTTCCGCCATCTATTTCGCGCACTGCCTTCGCCTGAGTACCTTCGATCTCCAAATTGACGCAGGTATTGATAAAGGCGTACCCGCAGTGGTGGGCAATTAATCCGGGCACCATGGCACCGTTATAATCAATAGACTCGCGTCCGCAAATTACCAAATCGTAATGTTCGCGTTGAATCAGCGATGAAAGTTGAGCGGCAACAAAGAATCCGTCTGTGGGAGCTGCGTCAATGCGAAAGCCTTTATCTGCTCCAATAGCTAGGGCTTTGCGCATGATGGGTTCTACGTTAGAGGTCCCAACAGTGGCTATATTTACTTCTGCGCCTTGCTTCTCTTGAAACCAAATGGCACGGGTTAAGCCAAACTCATCGTTGGGGTTGATGACAAACTGAACTCCTTGAGTGTCAAACTCGGTATCATTTGCTGTAAAATTAATTTTTGAGGTGGTGTCAGGGACCGCACTAATGCATACCAAAATCTTCATAATTCATTGGATTTATGTCTCTTTTCAAAGATAGCAATTCTCTGTCATTTATTATGCATGCATAATAAATTTATTCCTGTTTTCTTATGAAGAATCAACACTTAAAAAGTCTTATTTTTGCCCTCATATTCTAATGGAAATTATGAAAACACTTCAGTTTAGAGAGGCAATCGCTGAGGCCATGTCTGAGGAGATGCGCCGAGATGAAACGATTTACTTGATGGGAGAAGAAGTAGCCGAGTATAATGGGGCTTATAAAGCTTCAAAAGGTATGTTAGATGAATTCGGCCCAAAGCGTGTCATTGACACCCCAATTTCTGAAATGGGATTCTCGGGTATAGGTGTCGGATCGGCTATGAACGGCAATCGTCCGATCATCGAGTTCATGACCTTCAATTTCTCTTTAGTCGGAATAGATCAAATCATAAACAATGCGGCCAAAATGCGTCAAATGTCTGCTGGCCAATTTAATATTCCAATCGTATTTAGAGGTCCAACGGCTTCTGCCGGACAATTAGCGGCTACACACTCTCAGGCTTTTGAAAGCTGGTATGCCAACTGTCCTGGTTTGAAGGTGGTTGTGCCATCCAATCCTGCTGATGCCAAGGGACTACTGAAATCCGCTATTCGCGATGACGATCCTGTGATTTTCATGGAGTCTGAACAGATGTATGGAGATAAGGGAGAGGTGCCAGAAGGTGAATACACCATTCCATTAGGGGTTGCTGACATTAAGCGTGAAGGTAAGGACGTGACCATCGTTTCTTTTGGAAAGATTATTAAAGAAGCCTACAAGGCTGCTGATCGCTTGGCCGAAGAAGGTATTTCGGTTGAAATTATCGATCTGAGAACTATCCGCCCGATGGATCATGCGACGATTATCAATTCAGTGAAGAAAACAAATCGTTTGGTCGTTTTAGAAGAGGCATGGCCATTCGGTAATATAGCCACTGAGATCATCTATCAAGTACAGGATCAAGCCTTTGATTATTTAGACGCCCCAGTGGTAAAGCTGAATACAGCCGACACCCCTGCGCCTTATTCACCGGTACTCTTGCAAGAGTGGTTGCCGAATGAAGACGATGTAGTTAAGGCTGTTAAAAAGGTTTTATACCGCGATTAATCTAAATTTCTAGTCAAACTGTAGACCGCACAAGAGGCATTTTAAAAACGTTAAAGTTTAACTTTTACTACTTTTGCCCGCGTTGAAAATAAACTAACTGAAACTAAACTTTTCTATATGGAAGCAGTCGTTCCTTATTTATGGGCCTTTGGTATTTTAGGTCTTATTTACGTTTTCGTAAAAAATGCCTGGGTATCTAAGCAAGAAGTTGGAGACGAAAAGATGGCGCGTATCGCGAAAAATATCGCAGACGGTGCCATGTCTTTCTTAAAGGCTGAATACAAAATTTTAAGTGTATTCGTTGCGGCAGTAGCCGTGTTATTGTTCTTTAAGGGACAAAGCGAAGAAGGGTCTAACGGACTCGTTGCCGTTTCGTTTATCGTCGGTGCGATTTGTTCAGCTTTAGCTGGATTCATTGGGATGCGCGTTGCTACAAAAGCAAACGTAAGAACCACAAATGCAGCACGTACTTCATTGCCTAAGGCGCTTGAGGTAGCTTTCGCAGGAGGATCTGTTATGGGTCTTGGTGTGGTAGGATTGGGTGTTTTAGGTCTCGGCCTTTTATTTGCCTTTTACAGCGCACAAGGATGGGGTATCGACGAAGTGCTTAATGTACTTTCAGGCTTTTCTTTAGGAGCTTCCTCAATTGCGCTTTTCGCACGTGTAGGTGGAGGAATTTATACCAAAGCTGCCGATGTAGGAGCTGACCTTGTTGGTAAAGTTGAAGCGGGTATTCCTGAGGATCACCCGTTAAACCCAGCCACTATTGCCGATAACGTGGGTGATAACGTAGGAGATGTAGCTGGAATGGGTGCTGACTTATTTGAGTCTTATGTAGGATCAATCATCGGAACCATGGTTCTGGGTGCAGCCTTCGCAGGACTTCCTGAGTTTGGCAATGCCTTTAACGGTCTGGGAGCGGTTTACCTTCCGATGGCGCTTGCTGCTGCCGGGATCGTGATGTCGATCATCGGGACGTTCTTTGTTCGCGTGAAAGAAGGTGGAAATCCGCAAACAGCACTTAACGTTGGAGAATTCGGTTCTGCTGGACTTATGCTTGTAGCTTCTTTCTTCTTAATTCAAGAAATGTTGCCTGAGTCATGGGTAGAAGAGGGAGTAACCTTTACCTCATTAGGTGTTTTTTACGCGACTATCGCAGGACTTGTTGCTGGACTTCTAGTCGGTAAAGTGACCGAATATTATACAGGTACTGGAACAAAACCTGTAAATAGCATTGTGAGACAGTCAGAAACCGGATCAGCTACGAACATCATTGCTGGTTTAGGTGTAGGAATGATGTCTACCGCTATTCCGATTATTCTTATCGCAGCCGCGATTTTAGTGTCTTACCACTTCGCTGGATTATACGGTATCGCAATTGCAGCGGTTGGTATGCTTGCTAATACAGGTATTCAGTTGGCGGTTGACGCTTACGGACCAATTTCTGATAATGCTGGAGGGATTGCTGAGATGGCAGAACTTCCATCAGAAGTGCGCGAGCGCACAGATACGCTCGATGCGGTAGGAAACACGACTGCTGCAATCGGTAAAGGATTTGCTATCGCTTCTGCTGCACTAACTGCACTTGCCTTGTTTGCAGCCTTCATGAAGACGGCAAAAGTAACCTCAATCGATGTATCACAACCTACGATTATGGCTGGATTGCTCATTGGATCTATGCTTCCGTTTGTTTTCTCAGCGCTTTCAATGAACGCTGTAGGACGTGCGGCTATGGCAATGATTGAAGAAGTAAGACGTCAGTTTAAAGATATTCCTGCACTTAAGGCAGCCCTAGAGGTAATGCGTAAGAACGATTCTGATCCGTCAAAATTCTCTGCTGAAGATCGCAAAATTTTTGAGGCCGCTGATGGTGTTGCTGAGTACGATAAGTGTGTCGCTATCTCTACACAGGCTTCAATCAAAGAAATGGTATTCCCAGGTCTTTTAGCCATTATTGTTCCTGTTGCTGTTGGATTTGTTGGTGGAGCAGAAATGCTGGGAGGTCTTTTAGCAGGGGTTACTGCTTCTGGAGTACTTATGGCTATTTTCCAGTCGAATGCGGGAGGTGCTTGGGATAATGCCAAGAAGACCATTGAAAAAGAAGGTCGCAAAGGATCTGATGCGCACAAGGCTGCGGTTGTAGGAGATACAGTGGGTGATCCGTTCAAGGATACTTCTGGACCATCATTGAATATCTTATTGAAGCTTATGTCTGTAGTAGCGTTGGTTATCGCTCCAAGTTTGGTGAGCGCTGATGCAGTTGCTGCGGCCGCTACGGCTCAAGAGGTGCGCAAAGAAATTACAGTGAACGTAGAAGAAGCTTCTTCCACTGAAGAGGGAACTTCTGCTGCTGTAGTTGTCCGCATCGTAACCGATGACAATGGAAACAAAGAGGTGATTGAAAAGCGTTATGAGGGTACTTCTAAAGAGGAGGTTCTTCAAACCGTAAAGCAAAATCACCCAGAAATTGAGGTTGAATTCTCATCTACAGACAGCGAATAAGCGAGTACGTAGATTCTGTTCATTATAAAAAACCCTGGCCACGGCCAGGGTTTTTTGTTTAGTAGTATAGGGGGATCTTATTTGAAAAGGCCGTTGATTTCGGCATCGATTCGATTGACGATCAGCCCAAAGTCTTCTGTATTGTCTACGAAGTTGAGGTTATCGACGTCAAAAATCAGCAGGGTCCCTTTATTGTAGCCTTTAATGAACTCCTCGTAACGATCGTTAAGGCGGCTGAGATAGTCTATTGAAATGCCACTCTCATAATCTCGTCCTCTTTGATGAATCTGTTTTACAAGGTTTTCTATCGAACTCCTTAGATATATTAAAATGTCTGGAGCGTCTACTAGTGACTCCATAAGCTCGAAAAGATTGAGGTAATTCTCAAAATCGCGATTGGTCATCAGTCCCATACTGTGCAGGTTGGGAGCGAAAATATGTGCGTCTTCGTAAATGGTACGGTCTTGAATTACCGTTTTAGATCCTTCACGAATATTCAGTACCTGTCTGAATCGCGTGTTTAAAAAATAGACCTGAAGATTGAAGCTCCAGCGTTCCATGTGGTTGTAAAAATCATTCAAGTACGGATTCGAGATCACCTCTTCAAAGTGCGCCTCCCACTTGTAGTGTTTGGCAAGTAAGTCAGTCAGAGTGGTCTTACCTGAACCTATATTTCCTGCAACTGCAATATGCATGCTTTATTTTTTTGGCTCACCAATATAGCTATTCTCAAAGGTTTGTTTGCGCTTGAGAGGCCTAAAAAAAGAGGAATTTTTGAAATAATTTATGGCGATGTCCTTGTTTTTTATAAATGCTTTTCTGTATTTAGCGCGAAATATGAACAAGACTACCCAAAATTCATTTGCCTATTTTACTTTTTACCGCGTGAAGCGATAAGAGGGGCTTTTGGTTTTGTAGTATCAAAGAATAGTAAAGTCCCGATTTATCGGGGCTTTTTTTTTGAACCTAAAGAAGATGAAAGTAGGAATTCAAGGTACAATCGGATCGAATCATCACAAGGTGGCTCGGGAGCTTTATGGCGAAGCGGTAGCCTGTGTGGAGTGCACTTCTTTTTCGGCTTTAGCTGAAGGATTAGTGAAGGGGAGTTTCGATGAGGCGGTAATGGCTATTGAAAATTCGATTGCCGGAGCTATTCTGCCCAATTACAATCTGATTTATTCAAACGGTTTCCAGATTCTCTCTGAATGCTATCTAAGTATCTCTCACAATCTGATGGGACTTAAAGGCCAAGGTTTAGAGCACATTAAAAGGGTAGAGTCTCACCCTATGGCATTGCTGCAATGTGCTACCTATTTTGAGGACAAATCATTCACATTGGTAGAAGCTGACGATACTGCATCTGTTGCGCGTCGTATAGCTGATGAGCACTTAGAAGGTATAGCTGCGATTGCACCCGTTGAGGCAGCCACTTTGTTTGGGCTTGATATTTTAGCTCATGACATACAAACCTTGACCTCAAATGCGACTCGTTTTGTGCGCCTTAGCCGTTCTTCAGACGCTCAAGAAGCCAGTAATGAACGTTTAAATAAGGCCTCGTTACGTTTTGTGACTGGCCATAAGCGAGGAAGTTTAGCCACCATTTTGAATGTAATGAGTGATTGCAATTTGAATCTAACTAAGATCCAGTCGCTACCCATCATTGAAACACCATGGAAATACGCCTTCTTTGTCGATGTGACTTTCGAAGAATTAAGTGCCTTTGAGAAGGCGGCAGCAGCCTTGAATATCATGGCCGATAGTTTTACCGTATTAGGGCTTTATACAAATCAGCTAAAGACGACTGAATTATGAGAGAGGCGAAACGATTAAAACGCGTTAGCGAATACTACTTCTCAAAGAAGCTGAAAGAGATAAAAGAAAAAGTAGCTGCAGGAGTACCTATCATCAACATGGGTATTGGTAGTCCAGATTTAGACGCTCCTTCATCAGCTATTGGAGGACTCATTGAAGCCCTTTCTGAAAAGGGCGTTCATCAATACCAGAGTTATGTAGGTAGGGATGAGTTGCGCGAAGCATTTGCTTCGTTCTATGCTACACATTACGGTGTTCGCTTGAATCCTGTGAACGAGGTATTACCTCTAATGGGCTCTAAGGAAGGTATTTTTCACATCAGTATGGCCTTTCTGAATCCGAAAGACGTGGTTTTGATTCCGAATCCTGGTTATCCTACCTACGCTTCTGTGGCTGAATTGGTTGGTGCCCGCGCAGTAGGTTACCCCCTCGACGAAGAAGGGTTGCCAGATCTCAGTGCCATTGACGAAAAATTAATGGACCGTGCGGTCATGATGTGGGTGAACTATCCGCATATGCCTACAGGAATTACCTTAAAAGAGAATGGATTCAAGCGCATTATTAACTTGGCAAAGGAGCACGATCTTTTAGTGATAAACGATAATCCCTACAGTTTTATCGGAAATGCACATCCGACATCTATTTTAGCAGAAACCGGGGGCTATTCAAAGGTTCTTGAATTGAATTCGCTCAGTAAAGTCTTCAATATGGCCGGATGGCGCGTTGGAGCCTTACTGGGTTCAAAAGAACTCTTACAGTCTGTACTCAAGGTGAAATCGAACATGGACTCAGGAATGTTCTTTGGTATTCAGCGTGCTGCTGCGAAAGCTTTAGCAGAATCGGCGTCTTGGTTCAGCCAGCTCAATGATGTGTATATGCAACGCCGAAAACTGGTCGAGCTCTTAGCCAAGGATTTAAACCTTGAAGTAATGCCTGATCAAACGGGTATGTTTGTCTGGTGTCGCTTGCCGAAGGGAATAAAAAGTGAGGTGTTTACCGATAAACTTCTAGAAGAGCATGCCATTTTCTGTGCTCCGGGATTCATATTCGGATCAGAAGGAAAGCGGTTTGTACGCTTTTCGCTCTGTCTTAGTGCAGATCAAATTGAGAAAGCAATCATGCGTGTAAAAACTGGAGAATTATGAAGCTAGCGGTCATTGGAGTAGGATTGATCGGCGGGTCTTGGGCCAAGGCCCTGAAAAATTCAGGGGTGGTCTCTTCGGTCTTAGGCATTGATCGCAGTGAAGAGCATTTGAGCCAGGCCGTGGCCCTTGGAATTATTGATGATAAAGCCTCCTATGCAGATCTCACCGCGGTTGATATGGTGTTCTTGAGTATTCCGGTAGATCAAATGGTTATCGAATTGCCTAAGGTGTTAGATGCTGTAGGAGAGCAAACGGTAGTTATTGATGCGGGTTCAACGAAACTTCAACTCTGTGAAGCCGTCGCCTCGCATCCGAAAAGAAGAAATTTTTTAGCCGCTCACCCCATTGCGGGTACAGAATATTCAGGGCCTTCAGCTGCCATCGATAACCTGTACGAGGGCAAATTGGCTATCGTTTGTGAAGTCGAAAAGACGGCAATTGATCTTCAAGAGCGCGCGATGAATGCCTTTGCGGCACTTCAAATGCGGGTGCGTTACATGGGAGCTAAAGAGCACGATATTCACGTGGCCTACGTCTCGCATCTATCTCACATCAGCGCCTTCATGTTAGGCAAAACGGTGATGGGCAAAGAAAAGGACGATCGAAACATTTTTGACTTGGCAGGAAGTGGGTTCGCCTCAACCGTCCGCCTTGCTAAAAGTTCACCTCAGATGTGGGCTCCCATTTTTGTCCAGAACAAAGAGCCGCTTTTAGAAACCCTTGACGCCTACATCGAAAACCTCAATGCGTTTCGAACCCTCATCGCTGAAGAGGATCTGGAGTCACTCTTGCATGAAATGAAACGCATAAATAGCATAGAAAAAATATTAAACCCTTTACCTTTAAAGCCTTAAATCACAATCATGGAAAATTCGAAGAAGTTACGCAGCTGGTTAGATGAGATGCAATTGACGCATCCTCTTGTTATTGCTGGCCCTTGTAGTGCCGAGACTGAATCTCAGGTCATGCAGATCGCACACGATCTCAAGGATACCGATGTTAACTATTACCGCGCCGGAATATGGAAGCCGAGAACTCGCCCTGGAAACTTTGAAGGGGTAGGAGCTATCGGATTGAAATGGTTACAGCGTGTTAAAGAAGAAACAGGCATGAAAACGGCGACTGAGGTGGCCAATCGTGCACATGTTGATTTAGCGCTTGAACACGATATTGATTTACTATGGATCGGAGCGCGCTCGACCGTGAGTCCTTTTATCGTTCAAGAAATTGCAGATGCCCTAGAAGGAACAGATAAGATCGTTTTGGTCAAGAATCCGGTAAATCCTGATTTGTCTCTGTGGATAGGAGCTGTAGAGCGCCTTCATAACGCAAACATTGAAAAATTAGGGGTGATCCACCGTGGATTCTCTTCGTACAAGAAGACCATGTACCGTAACCTTCCTGAATGGCAGATCGCCATTGATCTACAGTCTAAGTTCCCTGACCTTCCGATCATCAATGATCCAAGTCATATTTCTGGACGTCGCGACCTCATTTTTGACGTGTCACAAACGGCGCTAGATTTAAATTTTGACGGATTAATGATCGAAACCCATTGTGATCCTGATAATGCGTGGAGTGATGCCGCTCAGCAGGTTACCCCTGAACGTCTTGTGGAGATCTTTAAGACATTAAAAGTGCGCAAGCCAGGAGATGATGAGGCCGAATTTCATGCTGCATTGAACCAATTGCGTTCTCAAATCGATTTACTAGACTCTTCTTTGCTTGACACCATGGGCGATAGAATGAAGGTAGCTATGTCGATCGGTCAATTGAAAAAAGACCGCAATGTGGCGGTGTTGCAGTCCAATCGTTGGAATGAAATTCTTGGACGTATGATTCTCGAAGGAGAGCAACGTGGATTGAGCGAGGAGTTTGTTTTGAAACTCTTTAAGAGTATACACCAAGAATCGATCCGTCATCAAGAGAAGATCATGAAGCAATAGTTTGAATGCACGGACTTGTCTATAAATCAACCGGTAGCTGGTATCAGGTCAAGTCTGACGACGGACTTGAGTACGCCTGCCGCATCAAAGGCAAGTTTCGCATTCAAGGTATAAAATCTACCAACCCTGTCGCCGTAGGTGACCGGGTTGTTTTTTCTACGGAAGTTATTGGAGACGAAGAGGTCGGCGTGATTACGGCTATTGAACCGCGTCAGAATTACCTCGTCCGTCGATCGGTAAATCTATCAAAGCAATTGCACGTCATTGCGGCCAACATCGACCAGATATTTTTGGTGATCACCTTAAAAAATCCGCAGACATACGCCGCCTTTATTGACCGTTTTTTGGTGAGCGCAGCAGCCTACCACATTGAGGTGGTTTTGGTGTTCAACAAGTGGGATACCTATGATGAACAAGAAGTAATTAAGGCCGAAGAGCTGTTAGAAGTTTATGCTTCAATAGGCTATCAAACACTAAAAACAAGTGCGAAAAGCCGATTGGGATGCGAAGAACTTAAGGCGCTCATGAAAGACAAGACGAGTATTTTTGCCGGAAATTCGGGTGTAGGAAAGTCAAGTCTCATCAATGCCGTAGAGCCCAACCTAGAATTGAAGACCTCTAGCACTTCAGAACAGCATCAGCAAGGACAACACACCACCACTTTTGCTCAAATGTTTGATATTAGTTTTGGCGGAAGAATTATAGATACTCCAGGTATACGTGGCTTTGGTGTTGCGACCTTAGAACGGAATGAAATTGGCGATTATTTCAAAGAGTTTTTCGCCCTAAAGTCAGACTGTAAATTTCACAATTGCCTTCATGATAATGAGCCCCATTGCGCAGTAAAGCAGGCGCTTGAGCGCGGTGCTATCGCTCAAAGCCGCTACGACAGTTATATCGGATTGCTCACGGACCCTGAAGGCCCTTATAGAACAGATAATTACGGACAATGAGAGCAGTAATTCAACGTGTCTCAAAGGCCTCGGTTGAGGTAGAGGGTAAGATTGTGGGAGCCATCGAAAATGGATTCATGGTGCTCCTGGGCGTCACTCATGAAGATGATGAAGAAGATGCTAAATGGTTGGCCACCAAATTAGCGCAAATGCGGGTTTTTAGCGATGAAGAAGACAAAATGAATCTCGATATAAGCCAGGTGGGTGGTCGGGTTTTAGTGGTCTCTCAATTCACCTTGTATGGCGCTACCAAGAAAGGAAATCGCCCTTCTTTCATTAATGCGGCGCGACCAGAACAGGCAGAACGCTTATACCAATTCTTCACCTCTTTTTTAGAGGAGTGCCTAGGCACCTCAGTGGAATGCGGGGTATTCGGGGCGGATATGAAAGTGTCTCTGGTCAATGATGGTCCGGTTACTTTAATTATGGATACAAAAAATAAGGAATAATGGATGCAATAACGATTACTCAAGAGCGTGTAGACCGTTGGATCAAAGAACACGGCGTACGCTACTTTAATGAGTTAACCAATATGGCTCAGCTTACAGAAGAAGTAGGTGAGGTGGCACGCATTATTGCAAGGCGCTACGGAGAACAGAGTGAAAAGCCATCAGACAAAGAGGTAGATCTAGGCGAAGAACTCGCAGATGTTTTATTTGTGGTGCTCTGCTTAGCCAATCAGACCGGGGTAGATTTACAAGCCGCTTTTGATAAAAAATTAGCGCATAAATCTAGCCGTGATCACGACAGGCATCACAACAATCCTAAATTAAAATCATGAAGGCATTGCAGGTGCATTGCGCACAGCCTATAGCGCAACAACATATTACCTTAACGGGGTCTAAAAGCGAAACGAATCGCGTGCTGTTGTTGCAGGCGCTCTATCCCAATCTAGAGTTATTGAACGATTCAAATGCCCATGATGTGGCCATGATGAAGCAAGGACTCTCGAAGACTAGCGGAACGGTCGATATACACCATGCGGGCACGGCAATGCGCTTTTTGACCGCCTATTTTGCTACTCTTGAGGGTTCAGATGTACTTCTTACGGGAAGCGCACGAATGAAGCAACGACCGATTAAGATTTTAGTTGACGCCTTGAGAGCCTTAGGCGCCGAGGTGACGTATGCTGAAAACGAAGGGTTTCCGCCTTTACAGATAAAAGGTAAGGCCTTAGAAGGAGGGAGTTTACGGATGAGAGCAGATGTTAGTAGTCAGTACTTGTCTGCTTTGTGTTTGGTGGCGCCTAAGTTTCAGAAGGGGCTATCCTTAACTTTTGAGGGCGATCTGACCTCTATCCCTTACCTTAAAATGACTCTCAAACTTTTAGAGTCAATCGGGATATCTTCAGCATTGAATCAAGAGGGCGTTCGAGTTTTTAGTAAAGATAGCATCGAAGATCAAGCCTTGGCTGTAGAGTCTGATTGGAGCGCCGCAAGCTATTACTACAGTATTGTGGCCTTGTCTCCAGTGGGCACCTCAATGCGCTTAAGTGTATTAAAGAATGACTCCCTTCAAGGTGATCGTGTACTTGCTGATCTATATGCCGACTTCGGTGTTGAAACACGTTTTGATTCAAATACCGTACACCTTCAGAAAATAGGCGCTGCAATCGACGCGGTAACATACGATCTAAGGGACGCCCCGGATATTGCTCAGACCATTGCTGTAACTGCCGCTGGTCTAGGAATGCATTGCAAGATGACCGGTTTACACACTTTACCTATAAAAGAGACGGATCGCTTGGCAGCGATGAAAACAGAGCTTGAAAAGTGCGGGGTTCAGGTGACGATTACCGATGAATCATTAGAGGTTCACGCGCGTAAACAAGCGTTAGTCTCAGCAACCATTTCAACCTACAATGACCACCGTATGGCAATGGCATTCGCGCCTTTGGCTCTTTGTGTCCCGCTCATTATAGAAGACCCACTAGTCGTAGAAAAATCGTACCCGGACTTTTGGAAAGACATTGAGTCATTGGGTTATGACTGCACAACAAAAGCAGAATAATCTAAATTCCCTTGACTTTGGGGTTTTCGCAATAGTATCTTTGCCCCTCTTAAACGCAGTGCAGAACGTATGAAGCTTTCAAATTTCGATTTCGACCTTCCTAAAGAATTACTAGCCGAGTATCCGGCAGAAAATCGCGACGAATCACGCCTTATGGTGTTGCATCGCGACAGCGGAAAGATCGAGCATAAAATGTTTAAAGACGTGATCGATTACTTCGATGAAGGAGACGTCATGGTCTTGAATAACACTAAGGTTTTTCCAGCACGACTTTATGGGAACAAAGAAAAAACGGGTGCGCGTATCGAAGTGTTCTTACTGAGAGAGCTTAATCAAGAGCAGCGCCTTTGGGATGTTTTGGTAGATCCTGCAAGAAAAATCCGCATTGGAAATAAGCTGTATTTCGGTGACGACGATTCTTTAGTGGCTGAGGTAATTGATAACACTACCTCTAGAGGACGCACCTTGAGATTTTTGTACGACGGGTCTTACACTGATTTTAGGAAAAAATTGAGATCTCTAGGAGAGACTCCGCTGCCTAAATACATTAAGCGCGATGTAGAGCCCGAAGACGAAGAGCGTTACCAAACCATCTATGCCAAATACGAAGGAGCTGTTGCTGCGCCTACTGCAGGACTTCACTTTTCGAAGCATTTACTAAAACGTCTTGAGATCAAAGGGATTGATTTTGCAGAAATCACCCTACACGTTGGGTTGGGTACCTTCAACCCGGTTGAAGTAGAAGATCTTTCTAAACACAAGATGGATAGCGAAGAAATGCAAATCGATGAGAAGGCTGCTGAGATTGTAAACAATGCTAAACGTGCCAAGAAAAATGTGTGTGCAGTTGGAACCACGGTGATGCGTTCGTTAGAAAGTTCGGTATCCTCAAACGGTATGCTGAATCCTTTTGATGGTTGGACCAATAAGTTCATCTTTCCTCCTTACGATTTTTCGATTGCCAATCGTATGATCACCAATTTTCATTTGCCGAAGTCTACGCTGCTCATGATGATTTCTGCCTTTGCAGATCACGACATGGTTGTGCATGCCTATGAAGAAGCAGTGAAGGAGAAGTATCGCTTCTACTCTTACGGTGATGCGATGATGATTCTCTAGAATGTCAGCTGAAAACGCGACAAAACGAGATATTCGTGCGCTTGATCTTCAAGCGCTAAAAGCGTTTTTTGCACAGCACAATCAACAAGCTTTCAGAGCAGACCAGGTCTATCAGTGGCTATGGCATAAGGGTGTGCATCACTTTGAGGAGATGACTAACCTCTCAAAGTCAACGAGAGAACTTTTAGACACTCACTTTGTGATCAATCATATTGCGGTAGACCGTCAGCAACGCAGTTCAGATCAAACAATCAAGAATGCCATTCGATTACACGATGGGCTAACCGTTGAATCGGTCTTGATTCCTACCGAAACACGGAGCACGGCATGTGTATCAAGTCAAGTAGGCTGCAGTTTAGACTGCACTTTTTGTGCGACCTCTCAACTTAAGCGCATGCGCAACCTGAACCCTGATGAGATTTACGATCAGGTGATGGCTCTAGACCGTCAAAGCCAGTTGTACTTCGGAAGACCGCTATCAAACATCGTGTTTATGGGAATGGGAGAGCCGCTTATGAATTACAAGAATGTGATTGCAGCGGTTGAACGCATTACAGAAGGGCTAGGACTTTCTCCGAAGCGAATCACGATCTCCACTTCTGGAATTCCAAAGATGATTGAAAAGTTGGCAGATGAAAACCCTCGCTTTCAGTTGGCCGTTTCACTGCACTCAGCCCGCGAAAAAGTGCGTAACCAGATCATGCCTTTCAGCAGCTCGTTCGACCTTGAAACTTTGCAGAAGTCACTTCAATATTGGTATCAGCAAACACGTTCAAAAATCACCTTTGAGTATTTGATCTGGAAAGGGATTAACGACACACAAGAGGATATCGATGCATTAGTTGCTTACTGTAAGCGCGTTCCTTCTAAGGTGAATATCATTGAATACAATCCTACTGATTTCGGAGATTTCGAGGCCGCAGATCACAAGGTGATTCAGGCGTATAAAATAGCCTTAGAGCGCGCTCGGATTACGGTTACTGTGCGTCGCTCTAGAGGAAAGGATATCGATGCTGCTTGCGGCCAATTGGCGAATAAATTGATACCTTTAGATTCCTAAAGTTCCCATCACTCTACGTGCAAACTGTTGCCAAAATAAGACAGCCTATAGTTGCTGAAATGGATCTCTTTGAAGTCAAGTTCAAAGAGGCTATGGCTTCTAAGGTTGCACTGCTCAATCGCATCACCTACTACATCGCAAGTCGTAAGGGAAAGCAAATGCGTCCCATGTTTGTGTTTCTTGTGGCTAAATTAGTGGGTGAGGGCAAGGTGACTGACCGTACCTATCGAGGGGCTTCAATTATTGAGCTCATTCATACCGCCTCTTTGGTGCATGACGATGTGATTGACGCGAGCGACAAACGGCGCGGTTTTTTTTCAGTAAACGCGTTATGGAAAAACAAAATTGCGGTCTTAGTAGGAGACTTTTTTTTCTCAAAAGGACTACTGCTTTCACTAGATCACGATGATTTTGATTTATTAAAAATTGTTTCTGAAGCCGTCAGAGAGATGAGTCAAGGTGAATTGCTGCAATTAGAAAAAGCAAGACGCCTTGATATCAATGAAGTAGTTTATTACGATATTATCCGTCAGAAGACCGCTACGCTTATCGCTGCGTGTTGCGCTATGGGTGCTGCCTCTGTGGGATGCAGTGATGAAGAAATCGAACGCTTTCGCTCTTTTGGTGAATATGCCGGTATGGCCTTTCAAATTAAAGACGACCTCTTCGATTATACTGAGGGTGCTATAGGTAAGCCGACGGGTATCGATATTAAAGAGCAGAAGATGACGCTGCCTTTGATTTATGTGCTCAATCAGGCCTCTGACCGCGATAAGCGTTGGATCATTGATTCGGTAAAGCGCCACCATAAAGACAAGAAGAGGGTGAAAGAGGTGATTGCGTATGTAAAAGATAATGGCGGGCTCGAATATGCCATTCGCCAGATGAACCGCTATAGAGATGCTGCCTTAGGACTTCTGGTTAACTATCCCGAGAGTGCCTTCAAGACAGCACTGGTCGATTTGGTCAATTATGTGGTTGATCGCAAAAAATAAAGAATAGAACTAAGACTTATGATTTCAAAATCTACCATCGATAAGGTTTACGAGGCGGTTCGTGTAGAAGAAGTCATTCAAGACTACGTTCAACTCAAGAAATCCGGAGCAAATTTTAAAGGACTAAGCCCGTTCACCAGCGAACGTACTCCGAGTTTTATGGTGTCGCCGGTAAAGCAAATCTGGAAGGATTTCAGTAGCGGAAAAGGGGGTAATGCTATCGCTTTTTTGATGGAGATGGAGCAGTTTACCTACCCAGAAGCCATTCGCTACCTCGCTCAGAAATACAATATTGAAGTTGAAGAGACCGCTCAGTCTGAAGAACAAAAAGAAGCAAGGGATCATCAAGAAAGTCTGTTTTTGGTTACCGAATTTGCTCACGATTACTTTCAGCGTCAACTTCACGAAGATGCAAAGGGCAGGGCGATCGGCTTGTCTTATTTTCAAGAGAGGGGATTCACAGACGAAACCATTAAACGCTTCAAACTTGGATTTGGAGGTACCGCTTGGAACGGATTGGCAGACCAGGCCCTCAAGAATGGATATCGCGCAGCGCTGCTCGAAGAATCAGGAGTGTGTTTCGCAATTGATGGCGCGCAACAAGCGAATGAGGCCGACGGACTTCGAGATCGTTTTAGAGACCGAGTTATTTTTCCGATTCAAAGTACGAGCGGAAGGGTTCTGGGCTTTGGCGGACGCATCTTAGATTCTCAGAAGAAGGTTGCCAAGTATGTCAATTCTCCTGAGAGTCCGATTTACCATAAGGCCAAGGCGCTCTACGGTATCCACTACGCGAAATCTGCCATAGCTAAGGCGAATAACTGCTACCTAGTTGAAGGGTATACCGATGTTATACAGCTGCATCAACGCGGGCTCGAGAACGTGGTTTCATCGAGCGGAACAGCCTTGACCGAGTCGCAGATTCGTATGATTCGTCGTCTTTGTACGACCATAACCTTGATCTTTGATGCAGATCAGGCCGGAATCAGGGCGTCAATGAGAAGTATTGATCTGATCTTGGCTGAGGGCCTAAACGTACGTGTGCTTTCGCTTCCAGAGGGTGAAGACCCTGATAGTTTTGCTCGCCATCACGATTTAGAAGAGATAACAACCTATTTCGAGGCCAATCAAATAGACTTCATTACCTACAAGGCACAGATTTTACTCAAAGAGGCCAACGATCCCATTACCACCTCTGAGGCCATTCGCGAGATTGTGAAGAGTATATGGCATATCAACGATCCTATTAAGCGTGAATTGTATGTAAAGCAGTGCGTTGACACCTTTCAGTTAAGTGAAGCGGTGGTCTACAAGGCTTTGGCTGATCTTGAGGCAAAAGAGAAGCGTGACTCTAGAAATAGTGCGGCTAGTACTCAGCCTAAACCACTAGAGGTGATTCAAGAACCTGAGGTACTCAACAAAAAAGATCGGCAGAAAGAGTTAGAGCGCGCTTTGATCGAGGCCTTGGTGTTATATGGAGCTCAGGTAGAAGTGTTTGATGACGAGTTTCTGGAGCCTGACGAAAAAACAGGAGGGCTAGTAGCTAAGCGTTCACTTGTGGAGTCAAAGGTGTATGAAAAGATTTATCTCGATTTACAACAAGATGAAATGCGCTTCTCTGACCCGATTTACGATAGCCTATTCGAAATGCTTATTCGCTTCTATACCGAAGAGCAAGGCGAAGAAGTAAGCGAATTACTCAAATACCTTGAGAAGCAGCAAAAAGAAGAATTGGTGGCGCCATTATCGACCATTGTTTTTGACTATGAACGCTACGCCTTGCACCAATGGGAACGAAAAAATATCTATCCGAAAGACAGAAGCGATCAGATTGCGCAACAAGTTTCTGAAACCATCCTTTCTCTTCGTTCATACTGGGTACAACAGCATTTAGAGGAACTGCAAAAGAAAAGTGCAGAAGCAAAAGAAGAGGTGTTAGAAGAGGTGATGGATTACCTCATGCTTAATAAGGTACTCAGTAAGCGTTTGAATCGGGTATTAACCCTTTAGCTTAACGAAGCTCATTTGGAATTTCACATACGGGAATAGGATCCATTTTGTGTTTGTTGGCGTTGTGAAATTTGAGAAAAATCTGATACACTTCACGCTCTCTACCCTCGAATTCATCCACCGATTTGTGCGCTTCGTGCATCTGCATCGCCCACTCCAACTCGCGATAGCTAGCGCCAATTTGATCTTCATCTGAACGGTTGTCTCCCCACAGGCCATCGGTCGGAGGGGCATCAATGATTTCTTGATTCACGCCTAGGTGTTTTCCTAAATCCCAAACCTCTGTTTTGGTGAGGTCGGCGATGGGGCTTAAGTCTACCCCTCCGTCTCCGTATTTAGTGTAAAACCCAACTCCAAAGTCTTCGACTTTATTGCCCGTCCCTGCCACTAGCGAAGAGGTGCATTGCGCGACGTAGTACAAGGTACTCATGCGCAAACGCGCCCTTGAATTCGCAAGTGCAAGATGGGTCAGTTCTTCTTCTGCAGCGGTGAGCGTCTGTGCCGATTTAAAGGCGTCAAATACCCCATCCAAAGGCACACTTAGTACTGAAACATTAGGATAGCGCTCGCTTAAGGCATTCATATGCTTCAAACCTCTATCCAATTGATCCTTGGCTTGACTTATAGGCATATTGAGCAGTGTAACCTTCAAACCCGTTTCTGCGCAAAGCGTTGAAGTGGTGGCAGAGTCGATTCCACCTGAAACACCAACAACAAATCCTTTGGCTTTAGCCTTCATGGCATAGTCACTGAGCCACTGAACGATGTGATTTTTAACTGCTTCGGCCTTCATGAGCTTTTTGTGCAAAGTTAAGGCTTAGAATGGGTAATTTTGAACAAAGAAATAACAGATGGCAGACACACACCGCTCGAAGATAGAACTCCGTATAGAATTAGATGAAAATAAGATTCCCGAAACCTTAAGTTGGACAGCAGAGGATGGGGGAGTTGCAGATGCTTTAACAAAGGCGATGTTGCTTTCTATTTGGGATCCAGAGGCGAAGGAAACCTTGAGTATTGATTTGTGGACTAAGGATATGCCGGTAGATGAAATGAAGCTCTTCTTTCATCAAACCCTGGTGCGAATGGCTTCTACCTTTGAAAAGGCAACTCAAGAAACTGAAATATCAGGGAGAATGAGAGACTTCGCGGCGTATTTTGCTGAACAGCTAAAATTGTACGATGAGCGCTAGTTAGCGTTCCGCTCTGTACATTTCGTTAAGACGATCTATTTCTTCTAAAATCTGATCACAACCCAAACCTGAACTTGAAGAGGTGACAAAATAGGGTGGATGCTCTTCCCAGGCGCCATCGGTCATGGCCTTGCAATAGGCATCAATTTTTTTCTGTACAGCGCCTTTTTTGAGTTTGTCAGCCTTGGTAAACACCATATAAAAGGCAATTTCTTTTGAGGCAAGCCAAGCCATGAATTCTAAGTCTATCGGTTGAGGTTCGTGGCGACTGTCAATCAAAACAAAGGCACAGAATAGCTGCTCTCTTTTGATGAAGTAGGAGCGAATATAGCTCTGAAACTCTTTTTTAGTAGACTTTGAAACGCGGGCATACCCGTATCCTGGTAAATCGACTAGAAACCAATTTTCATTAATGATGAAATGATTAATGAGTTGGGTTTTTCCAGGTCTTGATGAGGTCTTCGCTAATGAGTTGTGTCGCGTAAGGGCGTTTATTAATGAAGACTTACCCACATTCGACCTGCCAATAAAAGCGTATTCGGGTAGGGGCTGGTTGGGGCAGTGCTCAACCGACGAGTTGCTCATCACAAATCTGGCCGAGTGAATTTTCATGCCTTTGGTGGGTTTAAATTTGCCGTTCTTTTAGCCAGGCCTCAAGCAGCTGGTTAAAGGTTTCAGGGTGCTCCATCATGGGAGCATGGCCGCACTTATCAACCCAAAACAAGTCAGAGTCAGGTAGAAGGGTGTTGAATTCTTCTGCAACCTCTGGAGGAGTAACCTTATCGTTTCTACCCCAAATGATGCAAACCGGTTTTTTGAGTTTCGGAAGGTCATTGGCCATATTGTGGCGAATGGCACTTTTTGCTATAGCTAGAGTCTTAACCAGTTTTACTCTATCGTTGACAAGGTCAAAAACCTCGTCAATAATTTCTTTAGTGGCAACAGCCGGATCGTAGAAGACCTCTTCGGCCTTTTTCTTGATGTACTCGTAGTCTCCGCGTTTAGGGTAACTGTCTCCCATAGAATTCTCGTACAAGCCCGAACTTCCGGTGATAACCAGCGCCTTCACATTTTTCGGAAATAGTTTGAGGTGTAGCAATCCAATATGTCCTCCTAATGAATTTCCGAGTAGAACGACATCCTTAAGACCTAAGTGTTGAATGAAGGCATCGATATATTCTGCAAAATTCTTTACGGTGGTCTTTAAAAGAGGAAGATCGTACAAAGGTAAAACCGGAATAATCACCCTATAGTCAAGCTTAGAAAAATGAGTGGTGACTGCAGAGAAGTTGCTTAGCCCGCCCATGAGACCGTGTAGCACGATGATAGGCGTTCCTTCTCCTTCGTCTAAATACTGAAACTTCCCTGATTGCTTAGTCTTCTGGCCTTGTTGCATACTGCGGTCTTGCGAAGCCCAAATATAGAAAAATAGCGCAACTACACTACTGGTGATAACTTTTCTAAAATTGTGGATAAAAGTGTCAGAAAGTGTAAAAAAGTGGAGATTTAACGACTATATTTGAGATATAATTCAATGAATGTGACCCATTTAATCGGACAGTACGAGTGTAAGGCTGACGTCAAAGGGCGTGTGAACATACCCACATCGCTCATGGCACAGCTGAATGACGTCTTAGATAAGGGGTTTGTTATCAAGCGATCTGTTTTTCAGCAGTGTTTAGAATTCTACCCTAAACAGGCTTACGACGAATTGATGACGAAGATTGTGGCTAAAAACCAGTTCAGTAGAAACTACGACACCTTCTTGAGGAACTTTTTAGCAGGTTCTCAGCAGCTCACTCTAGAGGAGCACGGAAGGCTTCAGATACCAAAGAACTTAATCGCTTTCGCCTCGATTCAAAAAGAGGTGGTACTGGCTTCGGCGATCAACCGCATAGAAATATGGGACAAAGCCAAGTACGAGGCGGTGTTAACCGAAGGACAAGACATATACGCAGATTTAGCTGAATCTATATTCTCAGATGATTCCAACTTATCATAATCCGGTCTTACTTGACGCTTGTATCGACGCCTTGGCGATACAACCGGGCGGCACTTATGTAGACTTGACTTTCGGAGGTGGGGGCCATTCTAGGGCGATACTGAATCAGCTGGGATCAGAAGGTCGCTTATTTGCCTTCGATCAAGATGTAGATGCCCAAGAGAACCGGATTGACGATCAGCGTTTCACCTTGATCGCCTCGAACTTCAAACACTTAAAGGCGCAGCTTCGTTTCTACGGCTGTAAAAAAGTGGACGGAGTTTTGGCAGACTTCGGAGTCTCTTCGCATCAGTTTGACACGGCATCGCGTGGATTTTCTACACGATTTGATGCCCCTCTCGATATGCGTATGAACAATCAATCCGGAATAACGGCGGCTGAGGTAGTCAATACCTATTCGGCTGATGATCTTGCGCGACTCTTTAGAACCTATGCTGATTTGAAGAATGCATATGCCATCGCAAAAGCCATTCTTCAAGGGCGTGCCGTTAACTCAATCGACACCACCTTTGAATTAATAGAGGTCATTTCTGCTGCGATATACGTGCCTAAGCGCAATCAGCAATTAGCTCAGGTTTTTCAGGCCTTACGTATAGAGGTGAATAAAGAACTGGAGGCTATTGAATTGATGTTACCACAACTCATTGAGGTAGTGGCTCTTAAGGGAAGAATCGCACTTATGAGTTACCATTCGCTAGAGGATCGTTTAGTGAAAAATTTCATTCGTTCTTCTCGCTTAGATGGGGAGGTGCAGAAAGACTTCTTCGGTAATCCACAATTGTATTTCAAAAAAATCGGAAAGCCCATTGAAGCCTCAGAAGAAGAGGTGTCAATGAATTCTAGAGCCAGAAGTGCCGTGTTGAGAATAGCTGAGCGTGTTGAACCCAAAACGATGACTTCATGAAAAAGTGGTTTCTAAGTCTTTTTAAGGGGAGTTTTTTGGTGAGCGAAGACGCAGCGCGAAACTGGCGATTTATTCTATATGTATTCTCATTGTTCGTTGTTATGATTTATGCGGCGCACAGTGCTGACCAAAAAGTGGTACGTATCGATCAGTTAAATAAAGAATTGCAAGGGCTTAGAAATGAACATATTGAAGGACGTAGAGCTGTGCAGCAGTCGCGCTTAGAGTCTTCGATGCGTCAAACTCTAGAGGTGCGTGGGCTGAAGCCTTCAGAGAATCCTCCAGTAAAAATAATAGTCGAATAGCATGGATCAGAAAGTAACCAACATGATGAGACGTCTGGTGCTAGTAGCAGCGGCCATGCTGCTCTTTGGAGCACTGATTTCGTATAAGCTATTTCAGATTCAATGGGTTGAAAAGGGTCAATTGGAACAATCGGCGCTGTCTGACAATCGCAAACTTGAATCTATAGAGGCTAAACGCGGATCGATTTATTCGGCAGACGGAGCACTATTGGCAACCTCGGTTTCTTCGTATACGGTGCACTTTGATCCTACGGTGGCACGTGAAAGTTTGTTCGAGGCTCAAATTGGGGCACTGACTGACTCGCTAGCTCAATTGTTGGCTGTAGATGCTAGGGTGCTTGAGCAGCGTTTGAGAAAGGCAAGAAGCACTAAAGATCGCTATGTTCGCATTGCCTCGAACCTCGACTATGGATCGTACAAGCGGCTCGAAAACTTCCCCATTTTTGATGCGGGACGCGGCAAAGGCGGCATCATCGTTGACAGTAAAATAACGCGCAAGAAACCGCTAGATCCATTAGCCTCTCGTTTAGTGGGGTATTATTTGGATGAAGGTACCCGAACCTATAAGGTAGGTCTTGAAGGCGGATTCAACGATCATGTCTTGCAAGGCGATAATGGACTTCGAGAAGTGCAGCGCATTCAAAAAGGACTTTGGAAGCCTGTTGGGTTAGAAAATGTTAAAGAACCTAAGGACGGTTACGACTTGGTCACCACCCTGAACAGCAACATTCAAGATATCACCCATTCGACCTTAAACCAGGTACTGCGAAAATATCGTGCAGCGCGCGGATTAGCTGTGGTGATGGATGTAAAGACCGGAGCGGTACGTGCTATGTCGAATCTGACGATGAATGCCGATTCTACCTACAGCGAAAGTTATAATGCCGCTATAGGTGACCTCTACGAGCCGGGCTCAACCTTTAAGTTGATGTCGCTCATAGCTGCCCTAGAAGATAAAAAGGTAGATACGAGTACCACTTTTCATGCCAAATACGGTCAATACAAAGTGTACGATAAGTACATCTACGATTCTCGAAGAGGAGGTTACGGACCTATTAGCCTTTCAACGGCCTTTGCGGTATCTTCTAATACGGCTTTTGCAGAGATGATCAATGAAGGATACAAAGAAACCCCACAAGCATTTGTGAATCGCTTGTATTCAATGAAGTTGCACGAACCTCTAGGATTACCCATTGAAGGAGAACAGGCGCCACTGATTCGTTATCCTGGAGAAAAAGGATGGTCTGGACTCTCGTTAGCATGGATGTCTCATGGTTATGAGTTGCTCATGACACCGCTTCAAGTACTGGCATTTTACAACGCCATTGCGAATGACGGACGTTACATCAAGCCTCAGTTTGTTTCAGAGGTGAGAAGAGGTGAGCGCGTAATGCGTCGCTTCGATACTGAGGTGATCCATCCTGCGATTGCGAGTTCTAAGACCATTACTATCGCGCAGCAATTGCTTGCCGAGGTCGTAGAGAAGCCCTATGGAACGGCTCATAAGTTATACGACAAGCACTTTCCTATCGCCGGTAAAACGGGTACCGCTCAAGTGAACTATCAATTGGGCAAAGACAAGGTAGACTACGTTTCGTCTTTTGCAGGGTATTTTCCGGCTGACAATCCGCGCTATTCGTGCATTGTAGTGGTGTACAGACCCGACAAGAACGATAAGATCTATGGAGCGGATGTTGCGGGTCCTGTATTCAAATCAATCGCTCAGAAAATATATGCAACTACACCTTTTGTCGATGCCGTTAGGCTAGATACCCAGCTGACAGAAGTTGAAGAAAAGGAAGCGTTAAAACCTTTGATTCAAGTCACACCGATTGTTAGCGATCAACTAACCCAGGTCAACGCCCCTAGTTTAAAATGAAGACACTAAAAGAGCTTTTGTATAAAGTGCGCATAGAGGCGATTTCGGGTCGGACAGACCTGGTTATCGCTATGGTGGCTTTTGACTCTCGCTCTTGCAGTGAAGGATCGCTCTTTGTGGCTATAAAGGGCGGGAGCGTTGACGGGCACGCTCATATTGCCTCGGCTATTGAGAAGGGTGCACAGGCTATAGTGTGTGAAGAAATGCCCAAAGATCGCAAAGACGAGATCACTTACATTCAAGTGGAGAACGCGCGTGAAACCTTGGCCGTAATGGCATCGAACTGGTACGACCATCCTTCAAGATCAATGAAAGTGGTTGGCGTGACGGGTACCAATGGAAAAACTTCTGTCACCACAATGTTGCACGAGACCGTAACAGGTCTAGGTTTTCAAGCCGGACTCATCTCTACGATAAAAATTTGCTACGGTGACACCGTGGTTCAAGCTACTCACACGACTCCAGATCCGCTCAGTATTCAATTTCACCTCGCGCAAATGCGCGAACAAGGGGTAGCGTATTGCTTTATGGAGGTGAGTTCTCATGGCATTGATCAAGAGCGGCATCTAGGTATCGAATTCGCAGGCGCGGTTTTTACCAACCTCTCACACGATCACCTTGATTATCACAAGACCTTCGCGAACTATCGCGATGTGAAGAAAAGACTTTTTGATGCCTTAGCTCCGCAGGCCTTTGCGTTAGCCAATAGTGACGACAAGAATGCCAAGTACATGGTGCAAAACACGAAAGCGCGTCCGTTTTTCTATGGACTTAAGGTGTTTAGTGACTTCAAAGCGCAGGTGTTAGAGACCCAGTTTGCCGGAATGCAGCTACGTATTGAAGATCGCGAGTTGTATGCTCCTTTTCACGGAGCCTTTAATGCCTCTAATTTGTTAGCTGTATACGCCGTGTGCGTGCTTTTAGATTTCGAGGCTGAAGAGGTTTTAGTGGCCCTAAGTCAGTTGAAACCTGTTGAAGGACGATTCAATTTGATAAAGGGTAAAGAAGGGGTGCATGCCATTGTTGATTTCGCTCATACCCCAGATGCATTATCGAATGTCTACCAGGCAATTGAGCAGCTACGCACGAGAAACGAGCGACTGATTACCGTAGTGGGCTGCGGCGGAAATCGCGACCAGAATAAGCGACCCGAGATGGGTAAAATCGCGGCTCAGGCAAGCGACACTGTGGTGTTTACCTCTGATAATCCTCGTGATGAGGATCCAATGGCAATTATTGACCAAATGAAAGCTGGCGTAGCCATTGAGCACGGCCACAAGGTCTTGATTCAACCAGATCGCTACCAGGCCATTAAAATGGCTATGCGAATGGCACAGGCCAATGATATCGTGCTCATTGCGGGTAAAGGACACGAACGCTACCAAGAGATCAAGGGTGAGCGTTTTGAATTCGATGATGTTAAAACGGTTAAAGAACTTATTAACGCGTAGGCTATGTTATATCACCTCTTTGATTTTTTAGAACGCCACTATCAATTACCGGGAGCCTCGCTGTTTCAGTTTTTGTCGTTTCGTGCGGCCTTAGCCACCTTAACCGGATTGATCATCGGATCGGTGTTCGGAAAGTCGATCATCTCTCTTCTAGAGCGTAAGCAGATCGGGGAGAGCATTAGAGATTTGGGTCTAGAGGGGCAAACCCAAAAGGCCGGAACTCCAACAATGGGTGGATTGATTATTATCGGGGCCACCCTCATACCTGTACTGTTATTTACCAACCTTACCAACGTGTACATACAGCTGCTCATTCTAACGACCGTTTGGATGGGAAGCATAGGATTCATTGACGACTACATCAAGAAGTTTAAAAACGACAAAAAAGGTCTCAAAGGTACTTTCAAAGTGATCGGACAAGTGGGTTTGGGGCTAATCGTAGGGGCTGTGCTCTATTTTCACCCGCAAGTTACCCTAAGGCAAGAAACTGATGGGGTTTCTCTTAGAGAGAGTGTTGAGGTGAAATCGGTTCAGACGAACCTTCCGTTTTTCAAGAATAACGAATTGGATTACGCCGATTTCTTGACTTTCTTCTCGGCCGACCTTGAGCCTTATGCGTGGATCGTATTTATTTTGGTGGTCATTTTTATCATCACAGCCGTATCGAACGGCGCAAATCTGACCGACGGTATAGACGGATTGGCAGCAGGTTCTTCAGTAATCATTGTGCTGACCTTGATGCTCATGGCGTGGGTTTCGGGTAACGTATTGTTTGCCGATTACCTCAACATCTTCTATTTGCCTCGTGTAGGGGAAGTGGTGGTGTTCTCGGGGGCATTTATCGGAGGACTGATTGGCTTTTTATGGTACAATGCTTATCCGGCGCAAGTATTTATGGGAGATACCGGAAGCCTCACCATTGGTGGACTCATCGCAGTCATCGCCCTAATAGTGCGCAAGGAGCTCTTGATCCCTATTCTCTGTGGAGTCTTCTTAGCTGAATCGGTTTCAGTGATTATGCAGGTCGGATATTTCAAGTTTACCAAGAAGAAATTCGGTGAGGGGCGTAGAATATTTCTAATGGCTCCATTACACCACCATTACCAGAAAAAGGGATATCACGAGAGTAAAATTGTCATCCGCTTTCTCATCGTCGGCATTTTGTTGGCGGTGGTCAGTGTAGTTACACTTAAAGTTCGCTAATGAGCAGTTCAAGGTACATAGTGATTTTGGGGGCTCAAGAAAGTGGAGTCGGAGCGGCCTTATTGGCAAGACAGATGGGTGAACGTGTATTTGTCAGTGATCATGCTGTGCTTCAACCTCATTATGAGAAGGTGTTAAAGCATTACGGAATTGCTTACGAGAGCGGCCAGCACAGTTGGGAGCGAATTAAGGAGGCAGACCTGGTGGTCAAAAGTCCGGGTATTCCTAATGATACTGACGTGCTCAGAAGACTTCAGGCTGAGCATATTCCTGTGGTTTCTGAGATCGAATACGCCTTTAAGTATACCCAAGCCGAGATTGTCGCGATTACCGGAACGAACGGAAAAACGACTACGGCGGCGCTCACACATAAGATTCTTGCAGACCAGGCGCTTGATGTCGCTCTGGCGGGAAATATAGGAGACAGTTTTGCCGGCAGGTTGGCTGAGAATCCGCAGTCGCTTTATGTACTTGAAGTAAGCAGCTTTCAGCTTGATCACGTTAAGGATTTTAGGCCACATGTTGCGGTAATCACCAACATCACTCCAGACCATCTAGATCGCTATGGAGAAGACTTCTCTGCTTATGTAGACGCGAAGTTTAGGATTTGTATGAATCAGACCGAAAAAGATTACTTCATCTACGACGCAGATTGCGAGGTGATTCAACAGCGATTAGCCGCTTCGGTCGATGAGATTCGTGCGACGCGATTACCCTTCAGTGTAAAGAAAAAATTGGCACAAGGTGCCTACCTAGAAAAAGATAAAATGATTATGAATGTATCCGATCAAACCATTGAAATCCCAGCCTCATCAGTACCTGTAGAGGGCTTACACAACCTTAAAAATGCCATGGCTGCCGGAATGATTGGCATGTTGAAATCGATTCACAAAGATGCCATTCGTCAAAGTATAGAGGGGTTTACTGGCATACCGCATCGCATGCAGGTGATTGAAGAATTTTCAGGAGTCCGTTTCATCAATGACTCTAAAGCCACCAATGTGAACGCTACCTATTTTGCATTAGAATCGGTGAAACGTCCGATCATTTGGATTGCTGGCGGGGTGGATAAAGGAAATGATTACAGTGCCTTAATGCCCCTTGTTCGCGAAAAGGTAAAGGCGATTATCTGCCTTGGAGAAGATAACCAAAAGCTTTTAGATACTTTTTCAAGAGTGGTTGACCCTATGGTTGAGGTTCGTTCGATGAGTGATGCAGTGGCTCAGGCTATGTTGCAGGCTGAGCGTGGAGATACGGTATTGCTTTCACCGGCTTGTGCAAGTTTTGATCTGTTCAAGAACTACGAACACCGTGGATTAGAATTCATTCAAACCGTAAAAGCCATCGATTAAGTGAAATTATTTCAGGTGCTTAAGGGAGATAAAACGCTATGGGCTTTGACCTTGCTCTTGGCGCTCATCTCTTTTCTTCCGGTGTATAGCGCTGGAACGCAAATCAGCACTGCAGAAGGGGTTTCGGTGATCAGCACCTTGCTGTTCAAACACATGTTTTTAGTTGGAGCCGGATTTTTTCTGATTTTTCTCACCCACAAACTTCCTATAGAACGCATTGCAGTACTGGGGTGGCTCTTTTTTGTTCCGGTCATTGCCCTTTTGGCCTACACTTTGACCATGGGAAACTCCATAGGTGGCGTGAGCGCAAACCGATGGGTGCGTGTTCCGTTAATCAATATGAATTTTCAGCCCTCTACCTTAGCCCAAGTGGTACTCATGGTTTGTATTGCGAGTTATCTCGCAAAAAACAAGGCGCGAACCATAAAGTTCACCGAGAGTATTCTTCCGTTATGGATTCCGATAGGATTGACCGTTCTTCTAGTATTCAGCCAAAACTTCTCGACGGCGGCGATTATCGGAACAATGGCATTTGTCCTTTGCTTTATAGGGGGGTATCCGATCAAATATCTTTTTGGGATTGCTTTGGCACTTGCCGCTGGTGCTGCCTTATTTCTAACGGTGCTCATGAAGTCGCCCGAGCTTATTCCCTCTGATCGCGCCCTTACCTGGAGGAATCGCGTAGAGACCTTTATGAATCCCGAAGAGGCTTCTTCTGATAGCAGGCATCAAATTACCCTCGCAAAGATTGCCGTCGCTGAGGGTGGAGTGTTTGGCAAGGGAGCCGGAAAAAGTGTGATCAAGAACCGTATTTCTCAGGGCACCTCAGACTTTATTTACGCCATTATAGTAGAAGAGTACGGATTGGTCGGAGGACTTTTACTCTTGCTACTCTATATTGTTTTTTTGATCCGTATCGTAGTAATCGCCCATACTACAGAAGCTGTTTTCGCAAAGCTTTTAGTGGTAGGGTTAGGAATTCCCATTGTTTTTCAAGCCTTGCTCAACATGGCAGTGGTCGTAGAGTTGGTACCTGTCACAGGGCAACCCCTTCCGCTGATTAGCATGGGTGGAACTTCAATCTGGATGACGTGTATCGCAATAGGCATTGTGCTCAGTGCTGCTCAGCATAAGAACAAACAAAAATCGGTAACGGTATCATGAGTTATTCGTTCATTTTATCTGGAGGCGGAACAGGCGGACACATCTATCCGGCCATTGCCATTGCCGATGCCTTGAAAGAAGAATTTCCAGATGCTTCATTTCTGTTTGTTGGAGCAAAGCATAAGATGGAAATGGTAAAGGTCCCTCAGGCAGGTTATGCTATAGAAGGGCTTTCAATTACTGGTCTTGATCGAAAACTAAGTCTACGCAATCTATTGCTTCCGTTCAGGTTGTGGTCGAGCATTCAAAGGTCTTTCGAGATTTTAGACCGTGCAAAACCTCAAGTCGTCATAGGAACGGGTGGCTATGCCAGTGCTCCCTTGCTCTACGCTGCGGCTAGACGCGGCATCCCTTATGTGTTGCAAGAACAAAATGCCTACGCGGGATTGGTAAACAAGCTCTTAGGGCCCAAAGCCCAACTGGTATGTGTTGCTTACGAAGGTATGCAGCGCTATTTCAAAAACACACGTGTTGCGCTAACAGGAAATCCTATCCGTCCAACCTTAACAAAGCTAGAGGTCACACGTGAAGAGGCGGCTGCTTATTTCAAACTCGACCCCACGCGCAAGGTGCTACTGCTGTTAGGCGGAAGTTTGGGTTCAGCGCGCATGAACGCCTGGATGGCCGATCAGCTTTCTTATATCGCTGATCAAGGGTTTCAGTTGATTTGGCAATGTGGTCCGCGATACTTTGAAACCTATGAAATTCACGAAGCTGAATCGATTCGAGTTTGTTCGTTTATAGAAAATATGCAAATGGCCTATGCAATCGCTGATGCCATTGTTTCTCGATCAGGAGCCGGAGCGGTTTCGGAGCTCGCCTTGTTAGGTAGGCCAACACTATTTATTCCGTCTCCAAATGTCGCTGAAGATCATCAAACCAAAAATGCGCTAGCGCTTACAGAGGCGAATGCGGCCTTGCTCTTAAAGGAGCAAGATATGCCTCATGCCAGTGAGAAAGCACTATCGGCTTTGTTTGAAGAAGTCAAGACTCCTTCAGGTATGGGAGAGCGTTTTAAAGAAAGGGCGAAACCGCAGGCCGCTCAGGCCATTGTCGCCCTTATAAAAGAAGTCATGGGATTATGAAAGCCTGGTTGAGACTTATTGTTTTTGCAATGGCTCTGAGCTTGAGTGTGTTGTGCTTTATTCAGGCGCAATGGGGCTTTAACAATAGACCCTATCAAGAGATGGTGGTGGCCGTCTATCCTGCCGAAACCCCATTTATTACTGTTGATACAGTTAATAAAATGTTGATACAAAAAATAAAATCCTCAAGCGCGACCCTGAAAGATGGGATAGCTTTGAATGAGGTCGAGGCTGAGCTTTGTGCACATGACATGGTTGCTGACGCTCAGGTTTTTACCACTATTTCTGGAAAATTATTCGCGGAAGTGTATCAACGAGAGCCTGTCGCCAAGGTGGTCAGTAAGGAGGTCTTTTACATTGACCTAAATGCTGAAAAAATGCCGCTCTCGCCTTCGTATACAGCTACTGTGCCTGTAGTAAGTGGAGCTATTTCGACAGCACAATACGCTGCAATTAGAGATGCAGTGCAACTCATTAAAAGACATCCCCTATACGGAGAGACGTTTTTGGGTTTAGATGAAGTGAGAGATGCATGGTTTGAGTTGCGGTTGAGCGATCAACCGGCTACCATAGAACTGGGAGAATTGAAAGCGCTAGAGCGCAAACTAAATAATTACTCGGCCTTCATGATTAAGGCCACTAAAGACAAGTTATTGGACCGCTACGAGAAAATTAGCTTGGCCTTTGAAGGTCAAGTCGTAGGGACAAAAAAATAGAAGTTATGCAAGAAGTAACGACGTATTCAGTGGGGCTTGATATCGGAACCACCAAGATAGTTGCCATTATTGGTCGTCTTAACGAGTACGGCAAGGTCGAGGTCTTAGGAATGGGTAAGTCGAAGAGTCTCGGGGTGCACCGTGGGGTGGTGAATAATATCACTCAAACGGTTCAGTCAATACAGCGCGCCGTTGAGGAGGCTGAAGGGGTCTCGGGCCTCAAAATCGCTTCAGTAGTTGCCGGTATTGCTGGGCAACACATTCGATCACTTCAACACGCCGATTACATTACCAGAGAGAATGCCGAAGAGGTGATCAACGAAGCAGACTTAAAACGTCTTCAGCTTCAGGTGAAAAAGCTTCAAATGCTTCCGGGTGAAGAAATCGTTCACGTGCTTCCTCAAGAGTATAAAGTAGACACCCAAACCGAGATCAAAGAACCCATCGGAATGTATGGGAATCGTCTTGAGGCCAACTTTCACGTTGTAGTGGGGCAAGTGGCTTCGATTCGAAACATTCACCGTTGCATTGTAAGTGCCGATATAGGGGTTGATGATGTCTGCCTAGAACCTATAGCCTCTGCCAAGGCGGTTTTAAGTCAAGAAGAGAAAGAAGCTGGAGTAGCGCTCATCGATATTGGAGGGGGTACGACCGACCTCGCTATTTTCAAAGACGGAATCATCCGCCACACCTCAGTTATTCCATTCGGGGGGAATATCATTACTGAAGATGTTAAAGAGGGATGTTCAATCATTGAAAAACAGGCAGAACTTCTCAAAGTCAAATTTGGATCGGCATGGCCAGGAGAGAATAAAGAAAATGAGGTCGTATCGATTCCGGGATTGCGGGGTAGAGAGCCGAAAGAGGTAACACTCAAAACCCTATCTAAAATCATTCACGCCCGAGTAGTAGAAATCATTGAAGCTGTTTTTGCAGAAATCAAACGCTACGGACAAGACGAGCAAAAGAAAAAGCTCATTGCCGGAATTGTAATTACCGGAGGAGGGAGCCAATTAAAACACCTTAAGCAGGTGGTAGAATACATCACTGGGATGGACACTAGAATTGGATACCCGAACGAGCACTTGGCGGGCAATTCTAGTGATGAAATAGCAAGTCCGTTGTATGCCACTGCTGTGGGCTTACTCATGGAGGCTATTGAAATTCAGCAGATGAAAGACAGTGAGGCCCCTGAGACCCCCGAACCCAATCAAGAAGAGTCTAGCACCGATGCACCTCAGGCCCCTAAGAAAGGGTTTGGTGGTCTTTTCGGCAAGACCATGAATCAAATAAAAAACGTCATTGACGATTTATCAGAATAACCTACCTACAAATACCCAATTATGAGCCAAGAATTTGAGTCAATCACCTTTGATCTTCCTAAACACAAGAGTAACGTAATCAAGGTTATAGGAATCGGTGGTGGAGGCGGAAACGCCATCAACCACATGTACCGCGAAGGAATCAACGGGGTCGATTTTGTGATCTGTAATACAGATCGTCAAGCCCTAGAGAACAGTCCGGTTCCGAATAAGATTCAATTGGGTGTTTCGTTGACCGAAGGATTAGGTGCTGGTGCAAATCCTGAGATCGGAGAGCAGGCGGCCTTAGAATCGCTAGACGAGATCAAAAGTCTACTGGAGACCAATACCAAAATGGTCTTCATTACTGCAGGAATGGGTGGGGGTACCGGTACGGGTGCCGCTCCAATTATCGCGAGCTTGTCTAAAGACCTTGGAATTCTCACGGTGGGTATAGTGACCATTCCATTCAAATTTGAAGGAAACACACGTCACTCTCAAGCGCAAAAGGGTATTGATCGATTGAGAGCATGCGTAGACTCACTTATTGTCATCAACAACAATAAACTGAGAGAAATCTACGGAAACCTCGGATTCAAATCGGGCTTCGGAAAAGCCGACGAGGTATTGGCTACAGCAGCGAAGGGTATAGCTGAAGTGATCACACACCACTACTTGCAAAACATCGACCTTAGAGATGCCAAGACCGTTCTATCCAATAGCGGTACTGCGATCATGGGAGCCTCTAGAGAGTCGGGAGAAAATCGTGCCTTCAAGGCCATATCAAACGCCTTAGACAGTCCGCTGCTTAACGATAACAAGATCAAAGGGGCCAAAAATGTACTCTTACTGATCGTATCGGGGACCGAAGAAATTACCCTTGATGAAATCGGCGAAATCAACGATTACATCCAACAAGAGGCCGGTTACAATGCCGATATCATTATGGGTGTCGGAGAAGACGAATCCCTTGGGAATGAAATCTCTGTTACTGTAATCGCCACCGGATTCGACCTCGATCAGCAGGATTATATTGTAAGTCACGAGACTCAACGTATTATCCATACGCTCGATGGTGAGTCAGAAACCAAGCCTGCCTCATTAGGATTCGATACCAATCAAGAAATACGCGCTATCGAAGTGACAGAAGAGCCGGTTACCGCTGAAACTCCGAATGAACTGCTACATGAAGAGGTTACGGATACAGAGCAGCGTATCGTGCATACCCTTGAATTTGATACCGATGAGATTGAAGCGCCTGCACCTATTGCTGCTGCCTCTTCAGAGGAAGAGGTTATTGAGCTTGAATCTAACGAAGATGAACACCTAGAAACCGAGCCTGCAATCGAATCTGTTGAGCAAGATTTTGCCTTTGATTTCTCAGGGGATGAGGCTGAGATTTCTCAGGAGGTCGTTTCAGAAGAAGTGATGCAAGAAGAATTCACTTCAGAAGAATTCACTTCTGTCTCAGCGTCCATTTCTATGGAAGCCTTGCGTGCCATTGAGGTAGATTTTGAGGCTGTTGAGGTTACTGAAACACTCGACTTCAGCGACGAAGACTTTACTATTATTGACACCACTGAGCTTTTGAGAAACATCGAAGTTGTGGCTGAAGAGGTACTCGCCGAATCAGATAACGCCTACGGTGATCTGGCCTTCGAATTACCTCTAGTAGTAGATAACCAACCTGATGCAGAAGAACAGGCGACAACTATTGTGTTTGATTTGAACGATACGTTTGAAGAAGAGGCTCCGAAAAATGAGGTCGAAGAAGTTCATGAGGTAGCGCCTGTTGCAAAAAAGATCAAAACAATCGATGCTTACGAGCTTGATTTTGACGCTGACTTCGAACAAGAAATGACGTTGAAAACAAAAGAAGAGCCGATTCAAGACCCGTTAAGTGCGCCTGCGGCAGAGAGCCAAGTTACAAGCTCTTCTGAGACGTCATCTAGCCCGTATGAAATGAGTCTGAGTGAAACCCAAGAAATTCTTGCAGCGCGCAAAGAGCAGCGTTTGAAGGTCTTTAAGGAGTTCAATCACCAGTTCAATGCGAAAACCGCTAAAATTGAGGACTTCGAAAATGTCCCGGCCTACAAACGTGCGGGGGTTTCTTTCGACGAGATTCCTTCAGATGCTAAAGTATCGCGCACCACACTCGGAGATGACAGCAACGGGAATCCTCAAATTCGTTCCAACAATTCGTTCTTGCACGACAACGTAGACTAAAAGTCAAACACTAGCCCGATACTCGGGATGAACTGCCCTTCTGTTGGTTCCAATTGAGTGAGTGATAGCGGCTGCAATAAGGTGCCATCTGTGTCGCGGCCCAATGCATAATCAGGAGGAGTAGGAATTTGGCTCGAGAGCAGGTTTTGAATTTCAAAGAATAGGTTGAAACTGCTTGACTTGAAATCCCATTTTTTATCGATCCGAAGGTCTAACTGGTTGAAAGGGTTTAGTTGTGCATCACCCGATCCAATTTGTTGGTAGTCTAAAACGATTTCAGGATAGCGCCCCAGTGTGGTCGCTTCGTCTACAGGGGCAAAGGGCGTAGACCCACTGAATCTAAAGCGTGAACTGATTTCCCAATTTCTGTTGAGTTTATATCCGCCTGTAAACGAGCTCAGGTGGCGACTGTCCCATACCGATCTTAGATAGCTTTGATCGTTGAGTCCAGAGAATTGGCTGTAAAAAAAGGTATAAGAGAATATTCCGTAAAAGCGGTTGGTGAGTTTTTGCTGAAATAAGAGCTCAAGTCCGTAGGCCCGTCCGCGCCCCTCTGTGTTCAAGGCTTCGTTACCCAGCACCTCGAATCCAGCGCCCTTATTGGCTAATGAAACCTCATCTACGATAGAAACCGGATAATTCGCATAACGCTTCGAAAAGGCCTCAACTGAAAACAGGGTAGAAGGAGCAGCGTAATACTGCATGCCTAATACCAAATGATCTGATCTAGTATAGGCACTGTCGGCGTTCACAAAAACACCTCTGTCTTGATAGCCGAGTGCAGTGTAGGGTAGGATTTTATAATAACGACCCGCACTTGTACTCAATTTTAGTTTTGGATTGATGGCATAGCTCAACGAGGCTCTTGGTGAGAAATTATCCGCAATCGAGTTGTTGGTGAAACTATCACTATCTAACCTAAAACCTACAGATAACTCGAGTTTATCGTTAAGAGGAGCCGATAAATTGCTAAAAGCTCCATACTTCATAAAGTTAATATCTGTGCTGTAAGAGGTATTAAAAGCTGCGATTTGAGTGTTGTTTCGATAGTCAGAATGCTGCAAATTGACTCCACTGAACCAGCGCCAATCACCCACATACTTAGTCAGGTGTGCTCTAAACTTCGTCTCGGCTTCTAAGGCATCATTGCGAAACACAATCCCCGTTTCGTTCTCAGGGTCTAGATATCGGGTAAATATGTTGTTGAGTCTGTTGTGACTCAACGTCACCTGAAGTACTCCCGGAGTGTCTTTAAATAAATGCTTCCAACTCAATCCTGCCACGTGAGTGTTTTGATTGATATAAGGGGCCTGCTCTAAACGTGCCTGCTGCTCAGGATCGAATGCATCAGGAGCTTCTACGGTAAAGTCGTCTAGCGCCCCAATTCCGATTAAACTGAGCGTATTGCGCTCATCAATAGTGTGATCAAGCTTGTATTGATAATCCCAATAATTGGGTCTAAAAGGAAGGCCTATGAGTTCAAAAAGAAACTGCAGATAGCTTCTGCGGATAGATCCAATAAAGGTGGTTTCAGCTCCAGACTTTCTTGAAATAGGTCCATCAAGGGTAAGTGCGGTTTCACTGGCACTTACGCGTACGTTTCGATTCCATTTATCGCGACTTCCTCTGCGCTGATTGAATTGCAATACTCCTGAAAGCGGATTGTCGTATTGCGCGCCGAAGCCCGATGCCGACAGGGTAACGCTTTCGATGAATGATACGTTGATTAAACCAACGGGGCCACCCGAGCTTCCTTGGGTGCTGAAGTGGTTGATGTTGGGAATTTCAACTCCGTCCAGGTAATACACACTCTCATTTGGAGCACCGCCCCGAATGATGAGATCGTTTCTAAATCCACCTACGGATGGTGAAACCCCTGGGAGGGTTTGAGCCACTTGAACCACATCGTTGTTTCCTCCGGGATAGGTTGCGAGCTCGACTGCAGAGAGTGTCTGGGTCGAAAGTGGTGTTTCTCGTGGACGTGAGATGGTATTTTGAAGGTCAAGGACCACTCCTTCAAGCGCTTCAACACGCTCTACCAAGGTAAAGTTGTAGTTCTGCGTTCCTTTAGACTTTACTAGTATGTTATACAAGGTCTGGGTTTCAAATCCAAGTGCAGATGCTGTGAGGTTGTAGGAGCCTGGGGAAACGTCGCTTATGGTGTAATACCCGTCTATATCGGTTTGAGCTCCAAGGGTGCTATCTTCGATGAATACCGCTACCCCACTAAGCGGATAGCCTAATTCATCGATGACACGTCCTTTAACTTCGGTGGTGTTTTGGGCGTACGAGAGTGCACCTAAGAGCAGTAAAAGGAGTCCAAGCCCCTTTTGAAGGGTTTTCTTAATCATAGCCTCACAAAGGTACGGATTAGTCCAACGCCTTCGGCCTTGGCCTGATCCTCTGGCTGTTGTACCCTCAATCCAAATTTTGTTCGGATTAGTCCGATACTTTCAGTATCGACCTGATCCTCTGGCGCTCCGTAGTCTAAATCAAGAAAACGCAGCTGCTAACGCAGCCTTCGTTCTTTTGCCCGCGTTCCTTTTGCAAGCGAGCTTTCCAAGAACCGCGGACAAAAAAACGGGCACCTTTTGGCGCCCGCGTTTTCTTGATCCTTAAGTGACCGCGGGAGGATTCGAACCCCCAACCCTCAGAGCCGAAATCTGATATTCTATCCAGTTGAACTACGCGGCCAGTTTCAAAATTTAGTTAGGAAACGGCTGTAAAAGTAAACCTTTGAATCGTTTTTACATTCAATGCTGTACTACGATAGAGCGCTTTTCACCATTTGGGCAATGATCTTTCCTTCAGCGCGTCCTTCTGCCTTTTCATTGACCTGAGCGATGACCTTACCCATGTCTTTCATTCCAGAGGCGTTAAGGCTAGTAATGGCTTCGTTGATCAGTGCCTGAAGGTCTTCTTCAGATAAGGGTTCTGGTAAGAAGGTTTCGATGACGGCTACCTGTGCGAGTTCTGGTTCTGCTAGGTCTTGTCGTCCTTGTTCTGTAAAGATGGCTGCGCTGTCTTTACGCTGTTTCACGAGTTTTTGTAAGATTTTGATTTCGTCTTGCTCGGTGAGGGCCGAAGACCCGGCCTCGGTTTGCTGCAGTAGTAGGGCAGACTTAATAGCTCTTAGCGCCTCTAAGGCTACACTGTCTTTTGCTTTCATGGCCGTTTTCATGGCCGTCATTACGTTGTCTTGTAAACTCATAAGGCATTAAGAATTAGCGGTGTTTTTCAATAGCTTGTTTAAAATGTGCGCGCCGATGCGTTCGGCGTGTTCTCTAGAATTTTCAATAAACCATAGATTGGTTTTCATCCCTCCTAATACTACCCCTGCTAGGTACAAGCCTTCAACAGTGCTTTCTAGGGTTTCTTCATTGACGATTGGTGTTTTGTTTTCATCTTGATCGATTTCGATTCCAATGCGTGAGAGAAAGGTGTAATCGGGCTGATAGCCTGTCATGAGTAACACAAAATCGTTAGGGATTGATTGCGCTCCTGAAGGGGTTGAGAGGGTAACTGAATTCGGTTCGATTTGCGTGAGGCTGCTCTCAAAGTATGCGGTGATTGATCCGTCTTCAATCCGGTTGATAATCTCAGGTCTTACCCAATATTTTACGCGCTCCCCAATTTCTTTTCCACGAATAATCATGGTGACTTCAGCACCTGCTCGGTAACAAGAGAGTGCGGCGTCTACGGCTGAGTTGTTGGCTCCGACCACCACCACCTTTTGATTGGCATAGTAATGCGGGTCGTTAAAATAGTGGGTGACTTTCTCTAGGTTCTCACCAGGAATATTTAGGGTGTTTGGGATGTCAAAGAATCCTGTGGCGATGATGACTGCGCTAGAGCCGTAAGCGCCTTTAGAGGTTTTTATAATGAACGCTCCATCAGATTTGCTGATGTCTGTTACACGCTCAAACAGTTTGATATTGAGTTGTTCGCTTTGGGCGATGGTTCGGTAGTAGGCGAGGGCTTCATCTCTGAAGGGCTTGGGTTCTTTACTAATAAATGGGGTGCTCTTGAGCGAAAGCTTGTCTGAGGACGAAAAGAACTGCATTCCTTTCGGGTAATGATAAAGAGAATTGACTAGGGTACCCTTTTCGAGTACCAGGTAACTCAGATTAAGTTCTTTGCATTCTAACGCGCAGGCGATTCCGATAGGACCGCCGCCTACAATAATGACGTTGTAATGCGAAGTCTCATGCCCCATGAAGATTTTCTATGGCTTTTAAGGGATTCTCGGCTTTGAATACAGAGCTTCCGGCAACCAAAATATCAGCACCTGCCGCTTTTACAGCGGCTGCATTGCCCTTAGTTACGCCTCCATCTACCTCGATTTTGGTTTGCAGGCCTTGAGCTTCGATCTCCGCACGTAGTGCTTCAATTTTTTTCAAGGTGTAAGGGATGAATTTTTGTCCGCCGAATCCTGGATTGACACTCATAAGGCACACCAAATCGATTTTATGCAGCACAGTAAAAAGGTTGGCTACTGGGGTATGTGGGTTGATGGCTACCCCTGCACCGATACCAAAAGATTTGATGTAATCGATGCTGCGATCGAGATGCCTGCACGCTTCTTCGTGTACGCTGATATACTTCGGTTTAAATGAAGCATAATCGGCAATATAACGGTCAGGATCTTCGATCATTAAGTGAATGTCTAGATCGAGTTTGCAGTTTTTTGCAACGGCTTCTATAACCACTGGGCCAAAAGAGATATTTGGCACAAAACTACCGTCCATCACATCGAGGTGAACTAAGCTAGCTTTGCTGGCATTTAAGGTCTCAATTTCTTGATGTAAAGCCCCAAAATTGGCGGCTAAAAGAGAGGGTGCGATTTCGATTGACATGGGGCAAAGTTAACGATTTTAGGGGCTAAAAATAGAAACGCCGGCAAGCTGCCGGCGTTTCCATAATCATCAATCAAAAAACGAACAGCCACGAAAACTGTAAGTTCACGAAAGGTACAAATATTATCCTAAATACGTTTTAAGAATTTTACTTCTTGAAGTGTGTTTTAAGCGTCTGATGGCCTTCTCTTTGATCTGGCGTACGCGCTCTCTAGTAAGATCAAAGGTTTCTCCAATCTCTTCGAGTGTCATAGAATGCTGACCTGCAAGTCCGAAATAAAGGCGAACCACGTCGGCCTCTCTAGGCGTTAGAGTTTCAAGAGCACGTTCGATCTCTGTGCGCAACGATTCGTGCAAGAGTTCTTTGTCAGGGTTTGGAGACTCTCCAGAACGCAATACGTCATAAAGATTCGAGTCTTCTCCGTCAATGAGAGGGGCATCCATCGAAACGTGACGGCCAGAATTTTTAAGCGATTGCTTAACATCTTCAACGGTCATGTCAAGCTCTTGAGCAATTTCTTCAGCTGACGGCATGCGCTCATGAGCTTGTTCGAGGTGCGCAAAAGTCTTGTTGATTTTATTGATCGATCCGATCTTGTTTAGCGGAAGACGCACGATACGCGACTGCTCTGCAAGGGCTTGAAGAATCGATTGACGAATCCACCAAACGGCATAAGAGATAAACTTAAATCCGCGAGTTTCATCAAAACGCTGAGCGGCTTTGATAAGCCCTAGGTTCCCTTCATTAATAAGATCGGGTAACGTTAACCCTTGGTTTTGATATTGCTTGGCTACAGAAACTACGAAGCGAAGATTTGCTTTAGTCAGTTTCTCGAGAGCGCGTTGGTCTCCGGCCTTTATTTTTTGAGCGAGTTCAACTTCTTCTTCAGCAGTAATCAAGTCTACTTTTCCAATTTCTTGTAGGTACTTGTCTAAAGAAGCGGTTTCTCTGTTGGTAACCTGTTTGGTGATTTTAAGCTGTCTCATTGCACGTAAAAATTTTAAGTACGCTTTGTTATACGCTCAAAAATCAAAAAGGTTACAGTTGCCAAAAAAAAAGCCGCTCTTAAGGGAGAGCGGCTTTCTATAGAGAGGAGCTTTGGGCGGCTTATTCGTTGCTGCCCTCGTCTCTTTTAGAATCTCTAGATCCTCTTGAGTCACGACGGTTATTACGGTCGTTTCCGCGACGCTGATCGCGATCTTGGCGCGGTGGACGCTCTTGGTACCCTTCTGGTTTAGGGAGTAGCGCTCTTCTCGACACCTTCTCTTTCTTGGTACGCGGATCGAATCCGAAGTACTTCACCTCAAATTCGTCTCCCATATTGATCACGTCAGAGACGTTTTCTGTACGTTCCCATGCGAGTTCTGATACGTGTAACAAGATTTCATTACCTGGAGCCTCAACATATTCTACTACAGCTCCAAAGTCTAACATCTTGATCACCTTAACCGTATACGTGTTTCCGACTTCTGGTTTAAATAGCAGTGATTCAATAGAAGCGATGACGGCATCAATACCTTCTTGGTTGGTACCGAGTATTTCTACCAGACCTTCACCTTCTTCTGTTTCGTTGATCACAATGGTACACTCCGTAGTTTTCTGAAGTTCTTGGATGTTTTTTCCACCACTTCCGATAAAGGCACCGATCAAATCACCAGGAATACGAGTCGTCACAATTTTCGGAGCATGAGCCTTCACCTCTTGACGCGGTGTATCTAAGGTCTCAATAAGTTTTCCAAGAATGTGAAGTCTTCCTTCTTTAGCTTGGTATAGTGCTTTGGTAAGGATCTCATAAGAAAGCCCTTTTACCTTAATATCCATTTGACAAGCAGTGATACCATCGGCAGTACCTGTCACCTTGAAGTCCATGTCTCCGAGGTGGTCTTCGTCACCGAGAATATCAGAAAGTACCGCGTACTTGCCCGATTCAACATCAGTGATCAACCCCATAGCAATACCTGATACAGGTTTTTCGATCTGAATTCCTGCATCCATGAGAGCAAGAGTTCCTGAACAAACAGTAGCCATTGAGGATGAACCGTTTGATTCTAATACTTCAGACACTACACGAACGGTGTATGGGCATGAAGCTGGAATCATGTTTTTCAGGGCACGTTGTGCTAGATTTCCGTGTCCGACTTCTCTTCTTGAAGTACCGCGAATGGGTCGTGCTTCTCCTGTAGAGAAAGGAGGGAAGTTATAGTGCAAGTAGAACTTTTCTTCACCTTCTAAAGAGGGCATGTCGATGATGTTCGCATCGCGAGAAGTTCCTAAGGTAACCGTTGAAAGCACCTGAGTTTCTCCACGAGTAAAGATCCCTGATCCGTGTGTTGAAGGCAAATAATCTACCTCACACCAAATTGGACGAATCTCGTCAGTTTTTCTACCGTCTAATCGCAGACCCTCGTCAAGGGTAAGATTACGAACGGCTTCTTTTTCGATTTTGTAGAAATATTTCGAAATAAGTCCACCATAGGTTTCGTGCTCTTCTTCAGTAAAGGCCTCTTTGACACTTTCTTTAATCTCAGAAAAGGCCTGGCTGCGCTCTTTTTTAGAAGAACCTTTTTTAGCTACCTCATACACTTTATCGTAGGCTAATTCTCTTACACGTGCTTCAAGGGCAGCGTCTTCTACTGCTCCATCGAATTCGCGTACCTCTTTCTTGCCAACTTGTGCGACGAGTTTCAACTGAGACTCACATTGTGTCTTAATAGCCTCATGAGCGAATTTGATGGCTTCAACCATCTCTTCTTCACTAATTTCTTTCATTTCACCTTCAACCATCATTACAGAATCAGCTGAAGCTCCAATAATCATGTCGATGTCAGAGTCTTTCAGTTGCGCTAACGATGGGTTCAAGACAAATTCTCCATTGATGCGTCCCACACGCACCTCTGAAATTGGAGTTTCAAAAGGAATGTCTGAAAGCTGAAGCGCTGTTGAAGCGGCTAGTCCAACAAGTGCATCTGGAGTGATGCTGTCATCAAGCGACATTACTTGCAGCATGACTTGCGTTTCTGAGTGATAGTCTTTAGGGAAAAGTGGACGCAATACACGGTCTACAATACGCATGGTGAGTACTTCACCGTCGCTTGGGCGTGCTTCACGCTTAAAAAATCCGCCAGGATAACGTCCTGCTGCTGCAAATTTCTCACGGTAATCTACCGTTAAGGGTAAAAAGTCAACATCTGCGGCTTGATAGTTAGAGACTACTGTACACAAAAGCATACAATTTCCAGAGCGAACCACAACAGAACCATGAGCCTGCTTGGCAAGTTTTCCGGTTTCGATCGTAATGTTACGACCGTCTCCGAGGTCTATGACCTCTTGGTAGGTTTTAGGAATCATAAGTGATGGGGAATCATCCCCTAAATTTAGAGGCTTTAGCCTCAAGTTAAACATTTGGTCTTTGGCCGAATGGCCGATGTTGTTGTGTTGTTGCTAAGAAGCGTGACCAATGAAAAACTTAAAAAAAGCGGTTGGGCTTTAAAGAAAAGCACCGCCTGAAGCGGTGCTTTATGTTTATTTACGAATACCTAATTCTTTGATTAAAGAACGGTATTTTTCAATATCGTTATTCTTGAGGTAATCGAGTAAACTTCTGCGCTTACCTACTAGTTTTACTAACGAACGCTCTGTGTTAAAATCCTTGTGATTTTTCTTTAAGTGCTCTGTTAAGTAATTAATGCGGTAGGTGAAAAGAGCAATCTGCCCTTCTGTTGAACCGGTGTTTTTTTCGGTTCCACCGTACTGTTTGAAGATTTCAGCCTTCTTTTCTTTACTTAAATACATTCCAATATTGTGTTAATGATTTTTATGTATCTCATTGACTATCAATGAGGGCGCAAAGATACATTTTATTCTCAGTTATTCTAGGTCTTCTTTTTGTTTTTCTTCACGAAGCGGAAGATTCAAGATCAAGTCGATGTATAAATTGATCTTCTTCTTGAGCTCATTTCGATGTGAAATGAAATCTAGAAACCCGTGTTCTTGTAAGAATTCAGAAGTTTGAAAGTCTTCAGGCAAGTCTTTTCCTGTGGTGTCTTTCACTACACGAGGTCCAGCAAATCCAATCAGTGCTCCGGGCTCAGCAATATTAATATCTCCGAGCATCGCATAAGATGCTGTTGTTCCTCCTGTAGTGGGGTCGGTACATAACGAGATATAAGGAATCTTAGCCTCGGCAAGCTGGGCAAGTTTTGTTGCAGTTTTTGCCATTTGCATGAGCGATAACGCAGCCTCCATCATTCGAGCTCCCCCAGACTTAGAAATAATAAGCAAGGGTGATTTACGTTTTTTTGCTACGTCTATGGCACGTGCAATTTTTTCTCCCACGACACTTCCCATAGAACCTCCAATGAATGAAAAATCCATACAGGCAACAACTAATTCTCTACCCATGGATAGACCGTAAGCGGTACGAACGGCGTCCTTGAGGTTGGTCTTCTTTTTAGCGTCTACAAGGCGATCTTTGTACTTTTTAGTGTCTTCGAAGCGCAGCGGATCTTTCGACGAAAGGTCTGCATTGAATTCAGTGAAGGTATTGTCGTCAAAAAGCAACTCGAAGTATTCTTTACTTCCAATGCGGACGTGGTAATCATCTTCGGGCGATACATAGGCATTTTTCGCCAACTCTTCAGACTCGACTATTTTTCCTGTGGGCGATTTATACCACAGGCCAACCGGGGTGTCTTTTTTTTCCTCGGTGGCGGTCTGAATTCCTTTTTCTTTTCTCTTAAACCATAAAGATGACATATAGAAGAATTAAAGTGTGTTAACGTTGTTAAGGTCTTCAAACGCCTGCTTTAAACGCGTTGAGAAGGTTTGTTCTCCTTTGCGCAACCAAACGCGAGGGTCGTAGTGCTTTTTGTTCGGAACATCGTCTCCCTCAGGATTACCGATCTGAGCAGCGAGATAGTCTTTTTTATCAGACATATAATCTCTGATACCTTCTGTGAAGGCGTATTGAAGATCGGTATCGATATTCATTTTAACTACCCCGTATCCTATAGATTCTCTGATCTCCTCAAGGCTAGAACCTGATCCGCCGTGGAAGACAAAGTCAATCGGGTTCGGACGGTCGATGCCGTATTTTTCGATAATGTAAGACTGAGAGTTTTTCAGAATAACCGGGGTTAATTTGACGTTACCTGGCTTGTACACCCCATGTACGTTTCCGAATGCAGCGGCAACCGTGAATCTATGACTTACTGAAGACAGTTCTTCATAGGCATAGGCCACTTCTTCAGGCTGGGTATACAATTTTGAAGAATCAATATCGGTATTGTCTACTCCGTCTTCTTCACCACCCGTAACACCGAGTTCGATTTCAAGGGTCATCCCCATTGGAGCCATACGCTCTAAATACTTTTTACAAAGCTGAATGTTTTCTTCTAGAGGTTCTTCTGATAGATCGATCATATGTGAAGAAAATAACGGCTTTCCATGTGCTTTAAAGTGCTCTTCGCTTGCATCGAGCAATCCGTCGATCCAAGGCAATAGGTTTTTCGCACAGTGGTCGGTATGAAGGATAACAGTGGCGCCGTATGCTTCAGCGAGTTGATGAACGTGTTTGGCTCCTGCTATCGATCCTGCGATTGCGGCTTTTTGACCGTCGTTTGAAAGTCCTTTTCCTGCATTGAATTGCGCACCTCCGTTTGAAAATTGAATAATAACTGGGGCATTTAAAGTTGCCGCTGTTTCTAAGACAGAATTAATAGTGTTGGAACCAGTAACGTTGACTGCTGGCAGCGCAAATGATTTTTGTTTTGCCAAGGCAAATATCGCCTGAACTGCGTCTCCGGTCGCTACGCCTGGTACTATAGAATGTGAAGCCATTGTGTTCGTTTTATTATTGATGTTAGAGGGCAAATGTACTAAATGCTTTTAAAAAGGATAGTTGATTCCAATGTTGAATAAAGGTCGATTATTCGAGCGATTAAAAATCCATCTTTCGGCATCTGTAAGTGCTGGATTGAGCATTTTGTAAGCAAGGTCGAGTCTGAATATGAAGTAATCGAAATCGTAGCGCAAGCCTACGCCAGAGGCGATAGCACTATCTTTAAGCGATCTCCATCCGTGAAAAACGGCAGCCTCATTTTCAGTGCCGTCAAGTGCATTCCAAATATTTCCTATGTCGGTAAAGAGAGCTCCGTAGAGGCTTCGTGAAAGCGGAAATCTGAGTTCTGCGCTTAAGGTGAGTTTAAGATTAGCATCGTTGAACTCATTGAGTTGATTGGTCGTTCCTGGTCCAAGCGTATAGGCATTCCAACCTCTAATGTCATTGGTTCCACCGGCGAAGAAGCTTCTTACAAAGGGTACAGTGCTTGAGCGTCCAAGCGGAAGCGCAAACCCACCATAAGCGCGAAAGGCGGCACTTGATCGCTGACCCAGTGGCCAGTGTTTGATATACTGAAGCTCTGATTTGAGGTAATGCGCATAGGCGACATCGAAGAGCTCTCCGGGGGTGCTAAAAGGTTCTAACGCATCGAGTAAGAATCCTGCGAGCTCAAACTTAGCATAGTATTGACGATAGGCTGATGCGTTTCGATTCGTAGTGTTTTCATTGAGCAAGGCGTAGCTTGAAGATACAATGAGGTTGTTTTCGGTCAATCGTGCCCTTCTTTCTTCTATTCGGCTCAAAAGCAACGCATCTGCTGCGTTTAAAGGTATACTTTGGTCTTGAACTCCTGAGATGAAAGCGGCTGTTCCGTCAGGGATTTTAAGCTGTAGACTTCCGACTAATTCAGAAGCCTCAAACAAGTCGGTGTACTGAGGATTCGTCTTTAGCGGTGTTGAAAGTTCATCAAGCGTCTCAAAAGTGTTGCGGTAAATAGAAAAGAAATTGTCAGGATTGAGGTTGTTTACGTAAGAGATCTTAGGGAATTCGATAGTATGTTGGCTCGATCCACTGCTAAAGTTGAAGCGATAAATCGCATTGAAGGTTTGTCGATCTAGGCCTAGATTTTGCTGAAATACTGTTCCGATTTGCAAGGTGCTAATCGGATTCTTCTCCATTGAGATGAAACGGTCGAGTGAGAAGCCGTACCACCATCTCGGAAAGCTTAGGTTGAGGTCAACCCCAAGTTCTGAGGTGATATTGGCGCCGGGAATTATGGAGTTACCAATGGTTCCACTTAGTGAAAGACTTAGGTTTTCAAAAGAACCGAAGACGTTTCTTGCGAGCACAGAAGAACGAAGAGATGTACCAATTTGCTGTATAGCAGAGTGGGTAAGATCAAAATCAGCGGTGAGCGAGTAGCGCTTACGGGACCTAAGATAAAGGTTGAGATCAACAATAGAATCGTTTTGAACACTGTAATTGACTGATGGATAGCTAAAGTAATTGAGTTGCCCGATACGGTTTAGGGTGGTTGTTCTTAAGGCATCGCTGTATAATTTGCCAGGTTTAAAAGCGATTCGCTCTTCAAGCGCATTTAGATCAACTTCGTCATCAGCGGTATACATGTAGATCTGATTAATGGTATCCGCAGGGATTGTTGCCGATCCGTTGAGCTGATCAAAAAGTACATTTACCCTTCCTAGTCTATAGGCTTGTGTGGTGGCATTTGAGTCGATCACCGTTGTGACCTTGACTTTTTTCGAGGTATTGGTTTGTGTCGTATCACCGTCTATCTCAAAATAAATGTCACTCTTCTGAAGACCAAATGCCCCTTTGTTTCTAAGTAAGGCCAAAATCCGCTGTCTCTCTCTTTCGAGGAGGTCTATGTTCAACGGTTCTTCAGGATGAATCAGCCGTTCATTTTCATAGGCTGTCAGGCTGTCGAGTAAACTGCGATTAGGAAACTTATAGCCGATGCTGTCTATAATAAATTGATCTCCCGGACTAACGACAAAGCGCTGTTTTACCTTCTGCTGAGACTTTGTATACGCTAGTTCAAAGCGCGTATGCACATTGAAATACCCCCTCTTTCTATACGCCCTGTTTAGTCGAGCCACACTTAATGCCGATTCGATAGAGTCTAAAATAACGGGAGCTTCACCTTTTGCCCTAAACCACCGGCCGAAAGCCTTGTTTTTGGAACCACTGGCATTAAAAATCCAAAGTTTTAAGGGAATCCCTAGGATCTTTTTGTTTGCTTTTTGTCTTAGGACATCTTGAAGGGCAGGATCAACCTTTGAGTTATCAGTAGTCTGAATTTCATTGTCGGCAAGAAGGGCCGCCCCTTCAGGAAGTTTTCGCACTGAGCTGCATGAAAGTATCCCGCTCAAAGAAATAAATAAAACTACCTTTAGAACTCCATTAAAAAAAGGAAGGGGCCTTTCACGCATGGGGCTAAATTAATCGAAAAAATGATGCTCAGTCGCTCAGAAGTCAGGCAAATACAACAGTTAAAGCACAAAAGAACCCGTGACGATTTAGGGATGTTCTGTGTAGAGGGTGTTAAATCTGTAACCGAGGGTTTGAGGGCTGATTTTGAGCCTGTTCTCTCTTTGACCACTTCAGCCCAATTGCAAGCTGAATTCGAGCAAAAGTTTAAATTACCTCTAAGGGTTGTAGAGGCTCAGGTGATGAAAAAATGCACGCATTTTTCAACGCCCTCTGAGGTGTTGGTCGTATTTAAAAAGCCAACAGTGGTGTCGCTTCCTCACGATCAATGGATCGTTGCTCTAGATGAGATTCAAGACCCCGGAAACCTAGGTACATTAATGCGTACGCTAGATTGGTTTGGTTTTAGATACCTGCTCTGTTCTCCGCATACCGTAGATTGTTTTAACCCTAAAACCATTCAAGCAAGTATGGGCTCGTATACGCGGGTATCTTGTTTGTACGAAGACTTGCCAAATGCCTTTGAGCGTTTGAAACTTCCGCTTTACGGGGCCGATTTGAAGGGTCAGAAATTAACCGAAATGAACTTTGAACCTAAAGGTATTCTAGTATTAGGAAACGAAGGTCATGGTCTTTCTGATGCGGTTAAACAGCGTATTAATCATTTTATCACAATACCGAGTGCAGATGGTGCCCAAGTAGAGAGCTTAAATGCTGCTGTTTCGGGGGCAATTATTGCCTATACAATTTCCAGCCGTCTCGGGTTTCGACGCTAACACCAATAAATAGGCTGCTGCTTTTCTCTTGAAGTCCAGAGATGTCGTGTTGCACACGAAGGTGGAGCCCAGCTTTACTTTTTTTGAGGTAAAAATCAAATCCCAGGCCGGTTTCGATATAGTGCGCTAGAGTTGTGCTTTCGGTTTGCATGCGATACCCCATTTGATAGCCTGCAATGATAAAGGGATTGATGTTTTCTACCCGATTTGCACTGTACTTAAATAAAACGGGAAGTTGAAGTTCGGTATACGGTTCAAATGAAACTTCAAGATTTTGTTTTTCGAGTATAACTCCTGGCTCTAGCCTAAGATCAAAACGTGGAATCAGTGTACGCTCAAGTGAAAATCTTACCGTATAGTTTTCTAAAAAGTCGGCGGTTGAATTGGGGTAGTTTCCGAATAAAACCCCAAAATTCCAGGTTTCTTGGTCCGCTCCGCTGAGGTTTAAAGAGGGTCTAAACTTTTTCTGAGCACTGAGAGAAAAAGAGGTTAGAAGCATAAGTGCTCCTACAAAGAGTGTCTTACTTCTGCGCATAATAAATACAGGCTGCACCTAGGGTCTGTTTATGAAAAGAGGCTTTAGAAAATCCGGCTTTGAGCAGAATCGCGGTAAAGGCCTCATTGTAAGGAAAACTTGAGGCAGAATCCACGAGATAGGTGTAGGCCTTCGGATCAGAGGCTAACAACTTACTCAAGAAGGGCATTACCACAGAGGTATGCAACTGGTAACCCCATTTGAAAATAGGGTTGGTGGGTTTTGAGGTCTCTAAAACGGCTAAAGTGCCCCCTGGTTTAAGTACTCTGTAGAGTTCTTCAATTCCTCTACTGAGATTTTCAAAATTCCGCACCCCAAACGCAACTGTAACCGCATCGAAGTGATGGTTGTCAAACGGTAGCGATTCGCTGTCACCGAGCACCATTTCTACGCGATCCTGTAGGTTGTAGTGTTTAACTTTTTCCTTTCCTACGCTGAGCATTCCCGGCGAAAGATCAAGCCCTGTGACACGGGTATTGCTCTGTTGAGCAAAGGCAATGGCCAGGTCTCCTGTCCCTGTAGCCACATCTAAAATACGTTGAGGTTTAAGCGCTAAAACAGCTTTTATGAGTCGCTTTCTCCATCTTAAATCGACCCCAAAGGTGATGAGGCGATTCATGCGATCGTACTCCTTTGAGATGCCATCAAACATCTCAGATACTTGTATCTTTTTTGGCTTCTCGGAGTCTTTATACGGAACTACTTTCATGAGCAGCCAAAGATACGACCCCAAATTAAAAAGACCTTGCTTTAGGCCAAGGCCTTCGCTATTCTGCTAATGGCTTCTGTTAATGTTTCTTCTGAGGCTGCATAAGAGATACGAATGCAGTTTTCGTCACCAAAAGCCTCTCCGGTTACCGTAGCTACCTGAGCGTGTTCGAGTAAGAAGAGTGCGAAGTCAGAAGCGTTATTGATGAGCTGCCCTTTTAGTGTTTTGCCGAAGTAATAAGAGATGTCTGGGAATACGTAAAATGCTCCTTCAGGGATATTCACCTTGAACCCTTCGATCTTGCCAAGAAGCTCTAGCACAAGGTCCCTTCTGTTTTTAAAGGCGTCCACCATGTACTGAATACGGCTGACAGGTGCCATTAGCGCTTCGATTACGGCGCGTTGAGCTATAGCATTTGCCCCACTTGTAACCTGACCTTGTAGTTTCGTGCACGCTTTAGCTAACCACTCAGGACCTCCGATATATCCAATACGCCAACCCGTCATGGCAAAAGCTTTTGAAACTCCATTAACTGTTACTGTTCTGTCGTACATGCCTTCTATCGAAGCGATACTGCAGTGTCCGTTGCTCGAAAAGTTAATGTGTTCGTAAATTTCGTCAGAAACCACCATAATTTCTGGACGGTCTTTTAATACTTCGGCTATAGCCTCGAGTTCGCTTTTATGATAGAATGATCCACTCGGGTTACACGGAGAACTGAACCAGATCATTTTAGTTTTAGGAGTCAGCGCTTGTTTAAGTTGCGCAGCCGTGATCTTAAAGTCAGCCTCAATACTGGTGCGCACTTCTACAGGCACACCTTCAGCTAGTTTTACAATATCTCTGTAGGATACCCAATACGGAGCCGGGAGTATCACTTCATCTCCTGGGTTAAGCACCGCCATGGCCACATTGTAAAGGGATTGTTTTGCCCCTGTCGACACCACAATTTGTTGTGGGGTGTAAGAGAGGTTGTTATCGCGCTTGAATTTGTGAACGATGGCTTCTTTGAGTTCTTGATAACCGTCAACCGCGGTGTAGCTACTGTAGTTTTCGTCGATGGCCTTTTTCGCTGCTTCTTTGATAAAATCAGGAATAGTAAAGTCTGGTTCACCTAGACTAAGGCCAATGATGTCTAGGCCTTGAGATTTTAATTCTCTGGCCTTTGCCGCCATGGCAAGAGTGGCCGAAGTTTCCATGTTTTGAATGCGAGAAGAAACGTGTGAAGACATGATTTTAGCTATTTGCGCTTACAAAGTGCAATGTTAGTGATAATTTTGTGTTTTCATCGCTTATGAAAGCCATCGAGATCTACTCATATTTTCCAAATTTGTCAGATTTGCAACAACGTCAAATAGAAGGACTAGGTGCACTCTACAAAGACTGGAACGATAAGATCAATGTCGTCTCGCGCAAGGATGTAGAAGAGCTTTACGAGCGCCATGTATTACATGCAATGAGTATTGCTTTATTCACCTCCTTTGTTCAGGGTTCTAAAGTGGTTGATGTAGGCACTGGAGGCGGATTTCCAGGAATCCCTTTGGCGATACTTTTTCCAGAGGTTGCGTTTACCTTAGTCGATTCCATTGGTAAAAAACTGAAGGTGGTGAATGAGGTGGTAGCTGGATTAGGGCTTCAGAATGTAACCACGGTTCACGATCGTATAGAGAATGTTACCGAGAAGTTTGACTTTGTAGTGAGCCGTGCAGTAGCCGCTATGCCCACTTTTGTGCATTGGGTTCAACACAGCATCAAAAATGAAAATAAGAATGAGATGGCTAACGGAATTTGGTACCTCAAAGGCGGTGACCTAACTGAAGAGCTCGCCCCATATCAAGAAAAGGTGCTGATCTACGATCTTCACGAACGCATCCCAACACCTTTTTTTGAAACTAAAAAGTTAGTGTACTTACCGCTCTAACCTAAAAACGGATAACGGTAATCTTTAGGACTTATAAAGGTCTCTTTGATCAATCGCGGAGATACCCAACGCATGAGATTCATGGCTGATCCGGCCTTGTCATTTGTACCTGAGGCTCTAGCTCCTCCAAACGGTTGTTGCCCTACTACAGCACCAGTAGGTTTGTCGTTGATATAGAAATTACCGGCAGCATTTTGAAGTGCTTCTATTGCCTGACTTGCCGCATATCGATCTCTCGAGAAAACAGCTCCGGTGAGGGCGTATATAGAGGTTTGATCGACCAGTTGTAGCGTTTGTTCCCATTGGCTATCTGGATATACGTAGACCGTAACAATGGGCCCAAAGAGTTCTGTTTCCATGGTGTAGTACTTCGGATCGGTGGTCACTACCACAGTAGGAGAGATGAAATATCCCTCAGATTTATCGTAAGTCCCTCCTGCAAAGATCTCTGCTTCTTGGTCTTGCTTGACCTTCTCAATGACTGCAGCCAATTTGTCAAAAGCTCCCTCGTGAATCACGGCGGTAACAAAACGACTCATGTCTTCTGGAGATCCTGGTTGCCCGATGTGCTGGAGATCTTCTTTGACAAAGTTCAATACCTCTTGGGCGATAGATTCAGGAAGGTAAACACGAGAGGCAGCGCTACATTTTTGGCCCTGAAATTCAAAGGCTCCACGAACAATAGCAGTTGCAACTTCTTTCGGATGAGACGAAGGGTGTGCCACGATAAAATCTTTTCCTCCTGTTTCACCAACGATACGCGGGTAGGTCTTGTAGTGTGCTACGCGCTCTCCAATTTGTTTCCACAACGATTGAAAAACAAAGGTAGAACCTGTAAAATGCAATCCTGCAAAGTCAGGAGAATCTAGCATCGTTTTGGTGATCATTTGTGGATCTCCCGTAATAAAATTAATTACACCATCTGGTAATCCGGCTTCTTCGAAGATCTCGACAATAACTCGAGAAGAATACACTTGGGCGTCACTAGGCTTCCATACCACAGTATTTCCCATGAGTGCTGGTGCTGCCGGAAGGTTTCCTGCAATTGCAGTGAAGTTAAAAGGGGTGATCGCGTATACAAATCCCTCTAGTGGGCGGTACTCAATGCGATTCCAAATTCCTTCTGAAGAAACGGGTTGTTCACTGTATATGTTAGAAGCAAACTCAACGTTGAAGCGTAAAAAATCAGCGAATTCACATGCCGCATCAATTTCGGCTTGGTGTATTGTTTTTGATTGCGCCAGCATAGTAGCCGCGTTAATACGAGCTCTGTAAGGACCAGAAATCAGGTCTGCCGCCTTAAGAAAGATAGCAGCGCGTTGCTCCCACGGCAGAGACGCCCATTGTGGTTTTGCCTTAAGTGCCTCTTCAATCGCAAGTTTAGCCTGCTCTTCAGTCGCTTCATAATAGTGACCTATGACATGCTGGTGTTGATGAGGAGGGCTTAGGGGCTTTTTTGAATTCGATTCAAGGCGTTGCCCACCGATCTTCATCTTAATAGCTGCAACTTCATTGTATTGTTCGCGGTATGAAGCGAGAACTGCTTCACGCTCAGGGCTGCCAGGAGCATAACTCAAAACGGCCTCATTGATCGCTTTTGGTACTCTAAAATGCGCGTTACTCATAGAATTTTTTGTTTGAAGAAGTGTTCATTTCAGACAAAGGTAAGAATACTTTTAAGCCTCTTTTTTTAACATTCAATTTCTTAAACTCCGGCTTGCTATGGGTTACCTTTTAGATGTATTTTTGCACACATCATTCTAAGCATCTTTGCTCATGTCTCAAGACATTCGAATTAAGAAAGGCCTGAATCTGAATTTGGTTGGTGCAGCCGAACACGCCTTTCACAAAGAAGTACAGTCTTCAACCTATGGAATTTATCTAGATGATTTTCACGGTCTTACGCCAAAATTGATCCTTAAAGAAGGGGCAGAGGTTAAGGCGGGTGAACCTGTTTTCTACGATAAGAACAATCCAGATATTCAATTTGTTTCACCAGTGAGTGGTGAGATTGTAGCCGTTGAACGCGGTGAAAGAAGACGTATTCTCAACGTTAAGATATTAGCCGATAAGGAACAAGAGTTCGTCAAGCACGGCAAATTCCTTTCTTCAGATACGGATCGAGACGGAATGATTGCTCATTTTCTGAAGTCTGGGCTTTGGCCGTTTGTGAAACAGCGACCATTCGACATCATCGCAGATCCGCGTCAAACGCCAAAAGCGATTTTTGTTTCAGGGCTTAACACAGGTCCACTTAACGTGGATCTTGATTTTGTGCTAAAGGGCAGTGAAGAAAAGTTACAAGCGGCGCTGTCTGCGCTTCAACTACTCACTCCAGGAGCGGTCCACGTCTCTGTTTCTTCAAAGAAAAATTCAGTATTCTCTACATTAGATGATATCGTATTGCACGAGGTATCTGGGCCACACCCTGCTGGTTTAGTAGGTTCACAAATCGCTCAAATTGATCCGATAAATAAGGGTGAAGTAGTTTGGGTTGTTGGTGCTCAAGACCTAGTAATTATAGGCGAACTATTACTCACAGGACAATACAACGCCTCGCGTTCTATCGCGGTTGCTGGATCGAAAATTTCGGATCCGAAATACATTAAGACAAAAATTGGTGCCGAAGTAGCGCCTCTTCTTGAGGTAAGCGGGGCTGATCTATCGAATACCCGAGTGATTGCTGGAGATGTTTTGACAGGAACCCAGGTGAGTGCCGACGCGCACCTTCGTTTTTATGGAACCCAGCTCACTGCCATTGCAGAGGGTAACGACTATGAATTCTTCGGGTGGAATAAACCGGTTTTCGACAAAGTATCGCCTACAAGAGCATTGACCTTCTCGTGGTTGAACAAGAAAAAGGCCTACGATTTAGACACGAATACAAACGGAGAACACCGTGCATTTGTGGTTACTGGAAGTTATGAAGAGGTGTTTCCGCTTGATATTTATCCAATGCAGCTTTTAAAGGCATGTATGGTTAAAGATTTAGATGAGATGGAGCAACTTGGACTCTATGAGGTCGCACCAGAAGATTTTTCGCTTACTGAATTCATTTGTATATCAAAACAGCCCCACCAAGCGATCATTCGCGAGGGCTTAGACTTATTGAAACAAGAATTAGGATAATTCGTTACTATGAAACAGAAATTACACGAAATCAAAGAACGGGTTAAGGACAAAAAATGGGCTCCGGCGTTCAACGCAATCCATACCTTTTTATATACCCCTAACGAAGTCACTCATAAAGGAGGAACACACGTAAAGGCCGTCGATGACCTAAAGCGTACAATGAATACGGTTATTGTGGCTCTTATTCCTTGTCTACTCTTCGGAATCTTCAATGCGGGCTATCAACACTATTCAGCTATTGAAGGCTTTCCTCAAGATTTTTCGGTGTTAGAGCACTTTATCACCTGGAGAAACTTTTTAGTAGGTCTTACAACTGTTCTACCGCTATTGATTGTTTCTTACGGAGTAGGACTAGCTATTGAGTTCGTCTTTGCTGTGATCAAAGGCCACGAGGTAGAAGAAGGATATCTTGTTACGGGAATGCTTGTGCCTCTAATCGTACCGGTAGACACTCCTCTTTGGATGTTAGCGATCGCCGTTGCATTTGGTGTGGTGATCGGTAAAGAAGTGTTTGGGGGAACTGGAATGAATATCTTAAACCCTGCACTGACGATCCGCGCTTTCTTGTTCTTTGCTTATCCGACGTGGATGAGTGGGGATAAAGTATGGGTGCACGGTGCAGTGGATGGTGTTTCAAAGGCTGGAACTGCTGATGCGATTTCAGGAGAAACCATTCTCGGATATCTCGCTCAAAACAAAACTGCAGAAATGGGATTCTCTTTGAGCGATATGTTCTTTGGGTTCATTCCTGGTTCGGTTGGAGAGACTTCAACACTACTTATTCTCTTGGGCGGATTGTACCTCGTATTCACTAAAATAGCTAGTTGGAGGATCATGTTAAGCGCAACGATTGGAGCCTTAGCAATGGGATTGCTCTTTAACGCAGTGATTGATTTTGGATGGATTCAATCGTACTCGAAGTTTTATAGCCTTATGGCTTTTGATTTCTGGAAGCACTTAATTGTCGGAGGTTTAGCCTTTGGTATTGTATACATGGCTACCGATCCGGTGACCAGTTCACAAACCAATAGGGGTAAATGGATTTATGGATTTTTAGTAGGATTTATTTCAGTGATGATTCGCGTGTTCAATCCGGGTTATCCAGAGGGGGTGTTTCTTGCCATTCTCTTGATGAATGTATTCGCACCTACTATTGATCACTATGTGGTTCAAGGAAACGTGAAGCGAAGATTGAAGCGTGCTAAGCAGGCAAAAATCTATCCAGCAGCGACTCCTGCCTCTGTTGAAACTCAAACTGCATAACTAAACCGGCGAAACGCAATGGCACTAAACACCGATAAAAACTCTTACACTGTTCTGTTCTCAGTAATCATGGTTTCAGTGGTTGGAGCAATCTTAGCCTATTTGGCCACTGGATTAAAAGATAAAATCACTGAAAATCAGCGCTTCGAGAAGCAGCAGAACATTCTCTATGCGATGGGTGTACACAACAACACCGATGAGTCTAGCGTGAATTTTATTCCGACTACAGAAGTAGATCAGCGCTTCAACGAACTGATTAAAGGGCAGTATGTGATTCAAGGCGGAGAAGCAACTCCTGAAGATGACGCATTTATGATTGATTTGAAAAAGGAATTAGACCTAATCAAATCAGGAAAAGACGGAAAGCTGCCGCTCTTTATTGGAGAAAAAGACGGCAAGACCTTTTATATTTTTCCGATGTACGGAAAAGGACTTTGGGATGCCATTTGGGGTTACATGTCTGTAGATGAAAGCTTGACCATTACTGGTGTTTACTTCGATCACAAAGGAGAAACTCCAGGGCTTGGAGCAAATATCAAAATGCGCTTTTTCATGGACGACTTTATAGGAGAATCAATCGCTTCAGACTCGGGATATACGCCTATTGAAGTGGTAAAAGGAAATAACGATCCTTTGAACAATGATAAAAGTGACGCTCAGGTAGATGCACTTGCCGGAGCGACTATTACCGGAAACGGTGTGAGTGCAATGATTAAAGAAAGTATTCGTCTATACGAACCGTATTTCGAAAAGGTTCGTTCACAAACTAAGTCGTAAGCTATGCCCTTACTCTCAAAAAAAGAATCAAAGTTAATCCTAGATCCACTTGCGGATAACAACCCGATTACCATTCAGGTTCTTGGTATCTGTTCAGCCTTGGCGATTACAGCAGAATTAAAAGCTTCTGTAGTAATGGCGGTTTCTGTGCTCTTTGTTCTAGGAATGGGAAATGTGGTGATCTCTCTAATGAGAAATATCATCCCATCAAAAATTAGAATTATCGTTCAACTCGTTGTTGTTGCTACCCTCGTTATCGTTGTGGATCAGACGCTGAAGGCTTTTGCCTACGAATTGAGCAAAACCCTATCCGTTTTCGTCGGTCTTATTATTACTAACTGTATCATCATGGGTCGTTTTGAGGCCTTTGCATTAGGTAACGGTCCTTGGCGGTCTTTTTTAGACGGCATAGGAAACGCTTTGGGTTACGGAGTGATCTTAATTATTGTCGGATTCTTTAGAGAATTACTTGGTTCAGGAACCTTGTTTGGTATTCCTGTATTAGGAGATCCTATCGCCAAAACCGGCCTCTATGCTTACGGCTATGAGAACAATGGTTTTATGATTATTCCTCCAGCGGCATTGATCGTGGTAGGTATTTTAATCTGGATTCAACGCGCAAAGAATCCTTCACTTGTAGAAGAAGCTTAATCGTATAGAGATGTTAGAGCATTTAGAATTGTTTTTCAAATCCATATTCATCGATAATATGGTGTTCGCGGTATTCTTAGGAATGTGTTCATATCTAGCCGTGTCTAAGAAGGTGGCCACTGCTGTAGGTTTAGGAGCCGCAGTAATTTTCGTTTTGGCAGTAACCGTTCCCTTAAATTGGTTATTAGACCAATACCTTTTACAACCCGGAGCCTTGAGTTGGTTAGGGGAAGAATATGCCTCATACGACCTGAGCTTTTTGTCGTTTATCCTATTCATTGCCACTATCGCCACCATGGTACAGTTGGTTGAGATTGTAGTGGAGAAGTTTTCTCCTTCACTGTACAATTCTCTTGGTATTTTCTTGCCCTTGATCGCTGTTAACTGTGCCATTTTAGGAGGATCACTCTTTATGCAGGCACGTGAGATTCCATCGCTCGGATTGGCATTCAATTACGGTTTGAGTTCTGGAATCGGTTGGTTCTTGGCTATTCTTGCGATCGCTGCCATACGTGAGAAGATTCGTTATTCTGCAGTTCCCGCTCCACTTCGTGGTTTAGGAATCACCTTTATCATCACGGGTTTAATGGGTATTGGCTTTCAAAGTTTTGGAGGAATGCTCACTGGAGATAATGAGCCACCTGCAACTACCGAAGAAGTAGTGGAGGCTGTTGAGACGGAACAAGTAAAAGAAGATTTAAAAGACCCCAAAGAGACTGAAGAGTCAACTGAGGTTATTGCTGGTATAGATTAATAATTGCTTTAAGAGGAAAAAAATTATGGTTTTAGCTGCTATCGGAAGTACAATCTTGATCACCATTGCTGCATTTTTAGTGCTCACATTGCTGCTCGTAGGATTGCTTTTGTTTACCAAAGAAAAACTTTCTCCTTCTGGACCCGTTACCATCACTATTAATGGAGAACGCAAGATTGAGGTGCCTTCTGGAAGCTCTTTGTTGTCAACGCTGGGGAATCAAAAGGTCTTCTTGCCTTCGGCTTGTGGAGGTGGTGGAACGTGCATACAGTGTGAGTGCCATGTACTTTCTGGTGGAGGAGAGGCCTTACCAACAGAGACCCCTCACTTTTCTAAGAAAGAATTGATTTCTGGAGCGCGCCTTGCCTGTCAGGTTAAGGTAAAGCAAGACATGGAAATTGAAATCCCAGAAGAGGTATTTGGGATTAAGAAATGGGAGGGTAAAGTAGTTCGTAATTACAATGTGGCTTCTTTTATTAAGGAGTTTGTGGTTGAGATCCCAGAGGATATGAATTACAAAGCAGGTGGTTATATTCAAATTGAGATTCCTCCTTGTGAAGTAAAATATTCTGATATCGACATTACTGCTCACCCTGAAGAGCACGACGATCCTAAGAAATTTCAAAATGAGTGGGATAAGTTTCAGTTGTGGCCCCTTGTGATGAAAAACCCTGAAAAGGTAGAGCGCGCTTATTCTATGGCCTCTTTCCCTGCAGAAGGGCGTGAGATCATGCTGAATGTGCGTATTGCGACTCCACCATTTGATCGCAATAAAAACGGATGGGCAGATGTGAATCCAGGAGTAGCTTCTTCATATATTTTTAGTTTGAAGGAGGGTGATCCCGTCACTATTTCTGGTCCATTCGGAGAATTCTTTATCAATGAATCTGATGCTGAGATGTTGTACGTAGGCGGTGGTGCAGGAATGGCCCCTATGCGCTCTCACCTTTACCACCTTTTCAAGACATTAAAGACTAACAGAAAAGTGACTTACTGGTACGGAGGACGCTCTAAACGCGAATTGTTCTACATTGATCACTTTAAGAAGTTAGAGGCTGAGTTCCCGAACTTTAAATTCTACATGGCCCTATCTGAACCCCTTGAAGAGGATAATTGGAAGGTCAAGAAAGATATTAACGATACTGACGGTGATGGCTTTGTTGGCTTCATTCACAATTGTGTGATTGATCAATATTTAAGCAAACACGAGACTCCTGAGGATATAGAGTTGTATTTCTGCGGTCCACCACTGATGAACCAGGCGGTTCAGAAAATGGGAGAAGACTTCGGAATTCCTGACGAGAACATTCGCTTCGATGATTTTGGAGGATAATTTAAAAACCGCTACTCTCAGTAGCGGTTTTTTTAATTTGTAGGAATGGAACTGCTTTCAGCACACGAGTTACACAAGATGGCTATGAATGTAGTCGGCAAGCAACTAGAGTCTGCCGGTTACGAATTTCTTGGCGTCAATTCAGCGCTTAAACGCGATCCGCAGTTTGTATGTCTCAAAGAAAAAAAGCTCCATTTCATCATAGTGCGTGCCTCGAGATTCCCTGAAGATCCCATGTCGGTAGATCGTGCCTTACTTGAAAAAGTCAAAAGTCATGCTGAAGCTTTTGAGGCAGTCACTTATTTTGCAGGAGTAGGGGTATATCATGCTTTAGATCGCAAATTGCCGCTCGAAAAAAATCAGGAGTGTACCATCGACTTTAAAGGATTGTATCACGTAGACGAATTATTATGAGCCCTAGACTTCGCTATCTGTTGCTTCTGGCTTTAACTGTACTTTTTACGGGCTGTGCTGAGCGCTCAAAGCAAGTGGTGCTTCAAGGAAACGCCTTGGGTACCACCTATGGGATAGCGGTCTTTGAGAACGAGCTTAAGGTGAAGCCCGAACAGCTCCGCCTGTCACTCGATTCATTGCTAGAGGCCGTGAACGCTTCTATGTCAACCTATCGCTCAAACTCTCTCATCTCGAGGCTCAATGCAGAAGATAGCACTGTGGTCATAGATAAGATGTTCGAAGAAGTTTTTTTGCTTTCAAAACGCATACATCAAGAGTCGGGTGGATATTTCGATCCTACCGTTGGTCTTTTAGTAAGTGCCTGGGGGTTTGGTCCTGAAGGTCCTCGAAATGCAGTGCCTCAACTTGAGAAGCTGCTCCCCAGAGTAGGACTAGATAAAGTACGCCTAAGTCAAGGTCGGATACTTAAAGAGGTGCCTGGTATTCAACTTGATTTTAACGCCATTGCTAAAGGGTATACCTTAGATCGCATTGCAGTGCTCATTAGGCGTAATGGAGGTCGAAACTTTCTCATTGAATTAGGGGGTGAGATTGTGGCCAGCGGAATGAATCTGACAAAGCAAGCCTTATGGACCATCGGCATAGATGACCCACAAGATACACAGTCCTTAAGTCGTGTCATCCCGTTGCGAGATGCTGCTATGGCTACTTCTGGCAACTACAGAAAGTTTCGGGTGGATGCTGTTAGTGGAAGACGATACGGCCACACCATTAATCCTCTAAACGGAAGGGCAGAAACCACAAATGTATTGTCTGCTAGTGTCATTGCTCCGACTTGTGCTGAAGCCGACGCCTATGCCACAGCGTTTATGGCCATGCCACTAGATCAAAGCCTGCAATTCTTAGCAGAGCGACCAGAATTCTCGATTCACTTGATCTACGTTGATAAAGACAACTCCACTGCTGTTTTACAGCAAGGCTTGTTTGCGGAGACTACCGGCGAATAATGGGTAGAATTTCGTTTTGATCTAAGGCGTATCGCTCAATTTCAGTCTTTGAAAACGCTTGTGATACATAGATGGCCTCGGTTGAAAACCCCGCCTTTTGAAGTCGTTTAAAGAAATCTTTTCTTCCGTACCATCTGACATGATCGTATTGACCAAAATGAACTTCACGCTCCTTCTTTGTTTGAATAGAGTGGTCTTCATAGGTCTCGTCTTGATCGGGTTTCATAGGAACTTGTACAATACCCCATCCACTTGGCTTCAGCACACGATATAACTCGCGCATGGCTTTATCGTCGTCGATGATATGCTCGAGCACGTGGTTGCAAAAGACAACGTCAAATGATTTATCTGCAAAAGGGAGTGCCCTTAGATCTCCTTTCACGGTAGCCAAAGGTGAGTTCTGATCGAAGGTCGTGTAGTCTAAATGGGCTAATCGCTTAAAGCGCGGTTGAAAGCATTGCTCCGGCGCTACATGTAAGACGTGTAGCTTTTGGTCGGTATTAAAAAAGGTAGTGGAGCGCTCAAGATAGAGCCATAAAAGGCGATGACGCTCTAGAGAAAGGGTGGATGGCGAAAGTACGTTAGCCCTTTGTTTTTGGTATCCATAAGGTAGAAGGGTACGAAAACTGCTTTTATCGATCGGGTCTGTAAAGCGACTTCCTTTAAAGAGCAGCCGAAAAAGCGGAAGAAGGTACATGCTGAAACGAATCAGAACGGGTCTCGGAAAAATACCCAACACGATCCCAAATACGTTTTTTAGCATCACCGCAACTTACTTAAAGGCTTGCTCTTCGTCTGAGCTAATTCCGAGAGCTTCGTAGATGTATTGAAAGGTCGAGAGCAATTTTGGTTTCCCATCGACGATTGCCACATTGTGTTCAAAATGAGCACTTGGTTTTTTATCGGCGGTTGTAATGGTCCATCCGTCTTTACCTTGAACAATACGGTGCGTTCCTCTATTGATCATCGGTTCAATGGCCACTACAAGCCCTTCTTTGAAGACCTTCCCTTGAGACCTTCTTCCGTAATTGGGCATTTCAGGTCCTTCATGTAGGCTTTTTCCGAGTCCATGTCCGACGAGCTCTCGGACTACTCCATAGCCTTGAGCTTCATTGTACTGTTGTATGGCATACCCCACGTCTCCAACACGGTTACCTGCCTTAAATTCTGAGATTCCTATATAAAGCGATTCCTTGGCTGTTTTCAGTAACTTTTTGGTATCCGGATCTACTTCTCCTACCTCGAAAGTATAGGCATGATCTCCGTAGTAACCGTTCATATAGACCCCGCAGTCAATGGATATAACATCTCCTTCTTTTAGGGGTGTATGATCTGGAATACCGTGAACCACTTGCTCATTTGGGCTCCAATTCAAGGTGTTCGGGAAGTCGTACATGCCTAAGAATCCAGGTTCTCCTTTGTGGTCTCTGATAAAGGTCTCAGCAAGCTTGTCTAAAGCAAGAGGGTCGGCACCAGGAACCACCTCCTTGGCCAACATTCCTAAGGTCTTTGAAACCAGTTGGGCGCTCTCAGCAATAAGAGCGATTTCTTCAGGTGACTTTAAAACTACAGCACTCATTAAACTAAAGGTTGTTGTGTCATCGCCTCAGGTTGAGCGATTCCCATTAGCTTTAATACAGTTGGTGCTACGTCTCCTAAAACTCCATTTTTGACGGCCTTGATTTCAGGATCTACCACGATGAGTGGAACTGGATTTGTGGTGTGCGCTGTATTTGGACTTTGATCAGGGTTTACCATGGTGTCACAGTTTCCGTGATCGGCAATAATAAGCGTTGTATAGCCACTATTAAGTGCGGCAGTCACGAGTTCTTTGGTGCACTCGTCAACGGTTTCGCAGGCCTTGATGGCCGCCTCCATACTTCCGGTATGACCCACCATGTCTGGATTGGCAAAGTTGAGGCAAATAAAATCAAAGGTGGCGTCGTTAAGGTGCGGCATCAAGGCATCCTTGATGTCATAGGCGCTCATCTCTGGTTGCAAATCGTAGGTAGCCACCTTCGGTGAGGGACACAAAATGCGTTCTTCTTGGTCAAAGGGCTCTTCACGTCCACCATTAAAAAAGAAGGTCACGTGCGGATACTTTTCAGTTTCTGCAATGCGCAACTGTTTCTTTCCTGCCTTCGCTAGCGTTTCACCCAGGGTGTCTTTGATATTTTCTTTATCAAAAACCACCTTGATATTTTTAAAGGAATTGTCGTAGTTGGTAAGCGTGACGTAATACAACGCTAAAGGTTGCATCTGATATTCTTCAAATGCTTGTTGCGTCAACACCTCTGTGAGTTCGCGTCCACGATCTGTTCTAAAGTTGAAAAATAGCACTACATCATTAGGTTTGACGGTACCAATAGGTTGCTGTTGTTGGTCGACCTGAATGATCGGATGAATGAACTCATCGGTCACTCCATTCTCATAGGAGGCTTCAATCTCTTGGACAAGATTACTGGCTTGGTTTCCTTCGCCCCGAACAAGCGCATCGTAAGCGACCTTTACACGTTCCCAACGCTTGTCGCGATCCATGGCGTAGTAACGGCCCGTAACAGTAGCAATCTTAGTTTGCTTTTCTTTAGTGTACGCTTCTATATCCGATATGAATTGTACGCCACTTTTAGGATCGACATCTCTTCCGTCGGTGAAGGCATGAATAAAGGTAGCCGGATGATCACTGGTCTCACAGACATCAATTAAGGCTTTTAGATGGTCGATATGCGAGTGCACCCCACCATTACTGCACAATCCAAGCAGGTGAACATTTACTTGCTTTTCTGCTGCATAGGCGAGGGCATCTGTGATCACCTTTTCTTGACCCAGTGTTTTTTCTTGAACAGCCTTGTTAATACGCGCCAGATCTTGATAAACGATACGTCCTGCTCCGAGATTCATATGACCCACCTCGCTATTTCCCATTTGTCCGTCAGGCAAACCCACGTGCATACCATGGGTGAGTAAGGTGGCATTGGTATACCTGTTGTATAAGCCATCTATGAATTCGGTATTGGCTTGAGCAATAGCTGAAACATTTGGATCAGGAGACATTCCCCATCCGTCTAAAATCATGAGAAGAACCTTCTTATTCATTGGAAATGGATTGATGAGTACAAAGGTAAAACTATTACGGCAGAAGCTTCGGATTTATGCCTAAGAGGTGCTCTTCTAGGTAACGATTCAATCGCGCTTCGCTGAGGTGATCGTATCCAATGACTTTCTGTGCTAACACCCTATTGATGACCTCCTTTCTGAGGTAGTTTTTGAGTAGGCTCACCGATTCAGGCGCATAGCTAAGATGCCAAGGCTCGTAGTTAAAACCCTTTCGATTGGTATCCTTGGTGTACACCAAATAGAAGTCAAAATCAGTGGCGTTTTGATCTAACCATTCTTTGAGTGCAGCGAAGGCGCCTCCTGGTTCAAAATGTTCCTCTAAAAGACTGTCGCCATCGACGGTTCGACCCGCTTGAATGATATCGATATCGGTTCCCCAATGATGCCTTGAGGTGCCCGGAAGGGTCGAATATTCAATGATGCGCTCGATGGCGTCTTCACCCGAATCTCCCTCTTGAGTAAAGGCTTGAAATTTTCGTTCGAAAATGCGCTTTTGGTCGGCATAAGAGCGATAGCTTGATACGGTTCTTATTCCAATACCGTCGTTCCATGCTGCCATTTTCATGCGATTAAACGCTTTGTAAGCACGACGTGTCAATTGGGTCTTTTCTTGCCCAAATAGTTTAGGAGGATCAATTCCCATCAAGCGTTCGACACTAGGCGACCAACTCCATTCTGTTTCTATATGTGGGCTGAAAAGCGCCGCTATTCCAAGGTTTTGAAGGCGGATGTATTCGCGTCTATTCATAGGTTGAAAGTACTTTAAACATAAAATAATGGGTTCCAACACCTTCTATTTCATAAGCCTCTCCTTCTCTCAGGTATCCGTTCTTTTCGTAAAAAGGTACCGCCTTGATGCGCGCGTTGAACCACAATACTTCGACGCCGTCTTCGGTGGCTTTTGTCTCGGCTGCTCTTAAGAGCAATCCGCCAATTCCGCCATCGCGATGTTCTGGTAGCACTGCCATACCTCTCAATTGAGCAACCCTTGAAAACTTAGGGCTAAATCGAGAATGCGTGTTTCTAACTAAAGAGGCACAACCTATGACGGTGTTGCCAATAAAGGCTCCAAAATGAGCGGTATGTCGATCTTCATCTTTATCAAAGATGCTGGCCTCAATAGGAAGTCCTTGACGCAGAACTGCCTGTCTGACCGTTAAAATCGCTGCAGCATTAACTTGCTTAATGATCGTCATAAACTGAACGGTTTGTGGTAAATTTAGCGTAAGTATGTGCAGCTCATGAAAAATGTTTTGTTTCTCTTGTGTTTGACGATCGGTTTTTCTGTTTTTGGACAGTCAGAACTTGTACGTCTAAAGGGTCAAGTGTTGTATAGAAATAGTTTTGTTTCTGATGAGGCGGTGGTCAATGCTACGCGTGAAATCAGTACGATTACCGATGAAAATGGCGCATTTACCATAGAGGTGGCCGTCGGGGATGAGCTCGTATTTACAGCTGTAAACTACCAACTGGAGGTGATTCAGATCACCGAGGATATCCTTAATAACGGACGCTTGGTCGTTGAGGTGACCGAAAAGGTGCGTCAACTTGACGAGGTGGTAGTGACCCCCGACAATCAAGAGGCTTTTATTGAACTGAAAAATGAAGAATTCAAGGGGTTTGAATATGAAATCGATCGGGCTTCTCCTGTAGACAACATTGCCCTGTCATCCACCGCGCGCGGAATGCAAGACGGCTTAAATTTCATTTCTGTTTTTAAATTGCTAAAGTCGTTACTTGTTCCGAACGAAGGAGATAATGTTCCGAAGCTCAAGCTTTCTGAGGCGTTGGCTAAAGTATACGATGAACGCTTCTTTGTGCAAGATTTAAAATTGTCTCCGGCGCAGATCCCTGATTTTTTGACCTATTGCGACGAGCGTGTTCCGACGTATCAATTACTTCGAAAAGAAAATGAGTTTGAGCTTCTCGAATTTTTGGTCACCACCGCAGAGGCCTTTAAAAAAGAGATGCAGTGATCCGCATTTTAGCGCTACTTTTTGTGCTTGCTGCAAGCACTGGTTTCCTTCAGGCCCAAAATCAGAAAATCCTTCGGGCTTCTGTTACCGCAGAAGACGTTGATCTGTCGGGTATCACCATCCAAAATATAAGCAAGAAGACAGGAGTCGTCACTAATAGTGTAGGTGAGTTTGAGATTATAGTGAGTCCTGGGGACAGTCTTCGCATCACCTCTGTTCAAATTCAACCCAAGCTTCTCGTTATTGACCCTTCGCTCTACGCTTCATCATACCTTCGAATACCCCTTGATCCCTTTGTCAATGAATTAGAAGGGGTGACCTTGAATCCTTACGGTTTGAGCAGGCTACTTTCAGAGGATGTCACGAGGATAGAGGTGAATCAAGAAGTAAACGCGAGTGCTTTAGGGCTACCCAATGCCGATGCTCCCGAGCTTACACAAAGTCAAAGACTTTTATACGAAGCAACCAGTGGAGGGGGTCTTATTCCTCTTAATCCTTTGCTAAACGCCTTGACTGGAAGGACAAAGATGCTCAAGAACAGAATTGCACTGGAGGCAAAAAATGCGAAGATAGATCAGGTAATAAAGCGTTATGAAAAACCCCTATTCGAGGACTACCTCACCATAGATTCTTCTGAAATTTTGCGCTTTTTGTACTATTGCGAGCAGGATTCACTTTTTACAGACCTGGTGGCATTGGGAGATGAACTTAAGTTCTTAGAGTTTATGAAGAAAAAGAGTAGTTCTTTTAAAGAGATAAATCCATGAAGAAGTTTCTGTTTCTTTTCGCTGTAGTTATGACGTGGAGTGTAGGCGCGTACAAACCAGTGGACCTCGCTAACCATAAGTTTTATCTCAGCGTAACCAAAGTAAATTACAATGCCGAACAACAAGCGTTGCAGTTGGTGACACGAGCTTTTATTGACGATATAGAGTTAGCCATTCAAACCCGTTACGGAGTCACTTTGAATTTGGATACTGAACAAGAACAAACCTCATTAGCCAATGAGTTCTTTCAGCGCTACATCAAACGGATGATGGGTTTTAATGCAGATGAAACCCCCTTTAGCCCAAGTTTCGCGGGTTATACCTATGAAGGAGACCAGATTGTGCTCTTAATTGAATTCGCTGATGTAAATCTCGATGAGGACGCTGATATTACTTTCGAAAACCGGTTGCTTACAGGGCTTTTTGACGAGCAGCAAAACCTGGTGCACTTTTATGTTTTTGGGGCTAAAAAAAGTAAGGTATTGTCAAAAGAAGATCCCGTGTTCAATTGGGACCTGGCGAGACGCTAAAACAAAATTGGACAGCTGCTAAAAACGCGCTAAATTCACCCTTCTAATCTTAAGTCAATATTAAATGAAACATGTACTTACGTGCTTAACTGCAGCTTTTGTGCTATTCAGCACTGGCCTTAGTGCTCAAGAAGAAAAAACCGAGCGCGAACCAGGACATTACAATACCAATAAGTTTAAACAGCTCTACGAAGAGTTTGCAACACCAAATACGTACCGTACTGCTTCGGGAGCCCCAGGCCCTGACTATTATCAACAGCAGGCAGACTATGTGATGGATATTCTTTTAGACGATGAAAACGCGCGTATTTACGGTGAAGAAACGATCACATACACCAATAATTCTCCAGATGCATTGGAATTTTTATGGGTGCAATTA
>JALQTJ010000040.1:0-7916 GCA_023264015.1 Flavobacteriaceae bacterium
TTCGTGTATATTTAAAAGCTAAACTTTCGCCTTATGACACGTGTCAATTCTTACACTTTACCTGCAGCAATTCTTTCACTTGGTTTATTGTTTGGCTGCAATGAAGCAAGTCAAAGTCAAAGCACTACCCCAGCGGTCGAAAATACATCTTCGATTACCCTTAGTGAGGTAGAAGACACACAGACCGAATATGAATTAGAACTGGTAGCTGGTAATCTCGACATCCCTTGGGGAATGGTTTTTGTTGAAGGAAAGCTTTTGGTTTCTGAAAAAAATGGCACACTCTGGCTTTACGAAGATGCAGAAAACAGAACGGCAATCACCGGAGTTCCTGAAATCTGGCAGAAAGGTCAAGGCGGACTTTTAGATATAGAAATTGATCCTAACTACGACGAAGAGCCCTGGCTTTATTTCTCTTATTCGAAACCAGATCCGAACGACAGCGACAAGGGCCATACTGCAATAGGTAGAGCGCAGTTGGTGAATAACGAGCTACAACAGTGGCAAGATCTTTATTTTGGAGAAGAAACCTCTGATAAAGGCTTTCACTTCGGTTCACGTATAGAATTCGACGATCAACAAATGCTTTACTTCTCTATCGGAGACCGCGGAGATCGCGACAACAACCCGCAAGATCCTACTCGTGATGGCGGAAAAATCTACCGTATTCACAAAGACGGATCAATTCCTACTGACAATCCATTTTACGGGCAGCCTGGTGCGAAAGAGGCAGTTTTTAGCTACGGGCATAGAAATCCTCAGGGAATGGTTTTTCATCCTGAATTCAAAGAAATATGGGTACACGAGCACGGTCCTCAAGGAGGTGACGAAGTGAATAGCTCACAGGCAGGAAAGAACTTTGGATGGCCCGTGATTAGTTACGGTATCAACTACGACGGAAGTTCATTCACAGATATTACAGAAAAAGAAGGAATGGAACAACCGCTATACTATTGGGTTCCTTCTATCGCACCATCAGGCATGGAATGGGTCACCAGCGACCGTTACCCAGCACTTAAGAACACTTTATTGGCGGGTTCTCTTAAATTTCAATACCTCGAAGCCCTTCATTTTGAAGGAAAAAAAGCGGTCAAACGTGAGCGCCATTTCAAGGATGTCGGAAGGCTACGAACAGTGCGTCAAGGGCCAGACGATTTCTTGTATATCGCGGTTGAGGGTAAAGGTATTTACAGAATCCTTACGCTTTAAATTGCTGTAGGGCTACCCGAACAGATCCGTATTCATTCAGCAATTCGCGGGCCTCATTTGTAGGTATTCCGAGAGCTTCGGATAAATAACGCGTGCCTCTATCCCACAATTTGTCATTTGAAAGTTGCATGTCAACCATGCGATTTCCAACTACATGGCCCATGCGGATCATGAGCGTAGTTGAAATCATGTTGAGTATCAGTTTTTGAGCTGTACCACTTTTCATGCGGGTAGAGCCAGTCACAAATTCCGGACCAACCACTGCCTCTATAGGATAATCGACGGCCTGAGACAATTGACTGCCCTTATTGTTGGTTATGCAGGCGGTTAATAGGCCATTCGCCTTCGCCATCCGAACCCCGCCAATAACATAGGGCGTGGTGCCAGATGCGGCAATCCCAACTACCGTATCAAGCTCGGTGACCTCATATTCCTGGAGTGTTTTCCATGCCTGATCCAAATCGTCTTCAGCAAATTCAACGGCCTTTCGAATCGCTTGATCTCCCCCTGCGATGAGGCCAACGACTTTCCCATGATCTAATCCGAAGGTCGGTGGTATTTCTGAGGCGTCTACAACTCCTAATCGGCCCGATGTACCTGCTCCGATGTAAAAGAGTCGTCCGCCTAAACTAAAACGCTCGATCAACGCATCAACGAAGGGTGCAATTTGGTGAATGCAATGTGCTACCACTGTAGCAACTTTGGCGTCTTCTTGGTTGATTCCGGTTAAGAGTTCATACGTACTCTTGAGGTGTAAATCTTTGTGAAGCGAGTCTGACTCGGTAGTTTTTGTAAAGCTCATAAAACAAATCTAATGCGAATTAGCGCTAATTACCACTACATTTAGCACATGACTGTACTAGGACTCATGTCTGGAACCTCTTTCGATGGATTAGATCTGTGTGTAGTGCGCTTTAACAGGACTCAAGAAGGCTACCGTTACGAGATTAAACACAGCTTTCACTGCGCCTATCCAGAAAAATTCGTGAGTCAATTAAAGAGGGCTCATCTAGCCTCCGAAACTGAAATGTTGGCGTTAGAAGAGTCATTTGATGCCATCACTATTTCAGCCATAAAAGAACTTTTCGAACGTTATGACGAAAAAATCGATCTCATTTCGAGTCACGGGCACACCACTTTACACCAACCCGAACGTGGCATAACGCGACAAATCGGAAACGGAAAATTACTCAGCGAGACCTTTAAGATCCCAGTAGTCTATGATTTTCGCTCATCCGATGTAGCTCTGGGAGGTCAAGGTGCTCCATTAGTCCCCATAGGCGATCATCTCTTATTTCACGATTACGATATCTGCCTGAATCTAGGGGGTATTTCAAACCTTTCTTATTCATTCGAAAGCAAAAGACATGCCTTTGACGTCGGTATGTTCAACACCCCTATAAACGAACTCGTTGAACTCCTTGGGTACTACTACGACAAAGACGGAGGTATCGCAGCCTCTGGAAGTCTTATTAAATCGCTTTTTGAAAGGCTCAATACCCTTGAATTCTACGCCATTCAAGGCGCCAAATCATTGGGAAAAGAATGGTATTACTCCTACTACGTCAAAGAAGTAGAAGCGGTGAAGGCTTCGCCCGAGGATCTCGTGCGCACGGTCACCGAACACAATGTCTATCAAATTACTAGGGCTATACGTGAAATTTACAACCACCAAAAGGCCACTGAGAAGCTAAAGGTTCTCGTAACCGGAGGGGGTGCACACAATCGGTTTGCCATGCAATTGTTACAATCACAAACGCAAAGTTTTGCTTCAATGATTATTCCAGATCCGCAACTGGTGGATTATAAAGAAGCTTTGGTCTTTGCCTTTATGGGATACCTAAGGGTACACAACGAAATCAATGTCTACAGCAGTGTAACCGGAGCATCGTCTGACTCTTGTGCCGGCACCTTGATTCAACCAAATGAGCAGCGTACCTTTAGCTAAAATTTAGGCGTGTATATCATAGGCATCACAGGCGGATCAGGGAGCGGGAAAACCACTCTCGTTAAGGCATTAGGAGAATTGAGCAACCAGCCCTTGCAGATTTTATCTCAAGATCGCTACTATCACAATCAAGATCATTTAACGCCCGCTGAAAGGCGCAAGACCAACTACGACCATCCTGATGCCTTCGACTACGCATTGCTCATCGCCCAGCTAAAAGCACTCAAATCTGGAAAATCAATTGACGCTCCTATCTACGATTTTGTGTATGAAACTCGAAAAAAAGAGACCGACACTATTAGTCCTCCAAAAGTCCTTTTGTTGGAAGGCATTTTACTGATGAATCGTCCTGAAGTTTTTGACCTGGTAGATCTTTGGATCTATGTAGATACCGATCAAGACCATCGTCTTCTAAGAAGAATACGTAGAGACACCACTGAACGCGGACATGATCTTGAAACGGCTTTTAGCCGCTATACCCAGCAAGTGAAGCCTATGCATGACACTTATGTATCAAAAGCACGAAAAAAAGCACATTTGGTTATTAATAACGATGACGATTATGCCGAAGCGGCACAATTTATCGCGCTCGCTATAAAACAGTTATGCCAATAAAAGGTTTTCAACGCTTAAAAGGGCTAAAATGGCTGACCAATCTCTATGTGGTTATTGGGCTCTTTTTTATAGTGTGGATGTTCTTTTTTGATGCGAATTCTGCATTGATTCAATGGCAACTTCAAAAAGAGATCAAAGCCCTAGAAGAAGAACGTGCTTACTTAGAACGCGAAATCGAGGCAGATCGTGCACTACTTCAAAAATTTTCAGATTCTCTAGAGAAAGAGCGCTATGCTAGAGAACGGTATTTGTTTAAGCGTGAAGGTGAAGACCTCTATCTCATCGAATACGCCGATAGCATAAAACAACCGAAATTCTAGGCATTGTTAACAATTTAGACCCCCCGATATTGGCCACAGTGGCCAGTTATTGTATTTTAGGACACTCTATTTTTCACTATGGGCAAGATCATTGCAATAGCAAATCAGAAAGGTGGTGTAGGTAAAACCACTACCTCAGTTAACTTGAGTGCCGCTCTTGGTGCATTAGAGCAAAAAGTTCTACTCATCGACGCTGATCCACAGGCTAACGCAAGTTCAGGACTTGGTATTGACGTTGAAAACGTGAGTTTAGGAACCTACCAACTACTCGAACATACGGCTTCTGCCTCAGAGGTAATCGTCAAGGCAAACTCGCCGAATGTATCACTTATACCCGCACATATTGACTTAGTGGCTATTGAAATAGAGTTAGTAGAAAAGCCTAACAGAGAGTTCATGCTTGCTGAGGCAATTAAACCCCTAAAAGAGCAGTACGACTATATCGTGATCGATTGTGCACCTTCTCTTGGACTACTAACACTGAATGCCTTGTCGGCGGCAGACGCGGTTATTATTCCTATTCAATGTGAATACTATGCCCTTGAAGGTCTTGGCAAACTTTTAAACACGGTTAAAAGTGTTCAAAAATTATACAACAAAGACCTGGATATTGAAGGGATGCTGCTCACGATGTACGACTCAAGACTAAGGCTATCGAATCAGGTAGTCGAAGAGGTGCGCAAGCATTTTGGTGACATGGTTTTTGAAACGATTATTCAGCGTAATGTCAAGCTGAGTGAAGCGCCTAGTTTTGGTGAAAGTATCATCAGTTATGATGCGAGTAGTAAGGGCGCCTCAAATTATTTAGGCCTCGCACGAGAACTTCTGAAGCGCAAAGTGAACGATAAACCGAAAAAAAAGAAGACCTCTTAGCGTATGGCTAAACAACAAAAACAAGTTCTCGGAAGAGGAATAGCTGCACTCCTGAAAGATCCGGATAAGGATATTACTATGTCAGAAGGGGGGTCTCTCATGGCCTTCATTGCTCCAAACTTGATTGAGGTCAATCCCTTTCAACCAAGAACAACTTTCGATGAGCAGGCATTAAATGAGCTAGCCCAATCCATCGAACAATTAGGAATCATTCAACCCATCACTGTTCGCAAGGTAGAGAACGGATCTTTTCAACTGGTCTCTGGAGAACGACGTTTAAGAGCGGCGCAGTTGGCGAACCTCGAAAGGGTTCCCGTCTACATAAGAGAAGCCAGTGATCAAGAATCTCTTGAGATGGCTTTGGTTGAAAACATTCAGCGTCAAGAGCTAGATCCTATAGAGATTGCACTTTCGTATCAACGTCTTATAGACGAAATACAACTCACACAAGACAAACTGAGCAAACGCGTTGGTAAGCAACGCTCAACCATCACCAATTATCTTCGACTTTTAAAGCTCCATCCTCAGGTACAGGATGCATTGAAAAACCGCTCGATCAGTATGGGTCACGGAAGAGCGATCATGTCACTAGAAAATCACCCAGATCAGTTGCAGCTTTTAGGAGAGGTTTTAGGCAAAGGGTTGTCTGTTCGAGCCACTGAAAATAGAGCCCGTCAAATAGCACAGCCTTTGGCATCAAAACCGACAAATAACCTCAAGCTGAGTAAGAAAGCTACTTCTGCAGTCGAGGCACTTCAACACCTCAGCGGCAAAGAGGTCAGCGTAGATCTACGCGCCAATGGTTCTGGAGTTCTTAAGTTTCACTTTGAATCTGAAAAAGACTTACTAAAACTCAAAAAAGCGCTCACTGGTGAATAGATTTACGGCTCTTTTGCTCGTATTCTTTTCTATACATTCAAGCTTTGCACAAGATCAAAACGAGCGGAGTTCGAGAGAAGAAAAAAGAATACAACGTGCAGAAAAAAGGCTTGAACGTGCTAGAGATCCTCTAGCCGCCTCAAAAGCTACCTTTTATTCAGCGGCACTTCCTGGACTTGGTCAATTTTACAACCGACGTTACTGGAAGGTTCCATTAGCGTGGGCAGCAGTGGGTACCGGTGTATTCGTTTACCAATTTAATCAAACCCAATACCTCAGGTACCGAGACGCCTTCAAATTGAGGAATGCAGGATTCACCTCCGATGAATTCTACGACATCAACGGAGACGGCGTAGGCCCGGACGTTTCAAATAGCGCTTTAGAGCAAGCCCAAAAGGGATCACAGAGTCAAAGGGACTCTTCAATATTAATCGCAATTGGCCTCTATCTTTTGAACGTTATTGATGCAAGCGTAGATGCCCATTTAAAGCCTTTTAATGTCAATGAAGACCTCAGTCTTCGCTTGCAACCCGTGGTAGAACCTCTAGCTGTTGGCGCCGGTACTGAGGCAGGACTTAAACTAAAAATTTCATTATGAGTGCAATCGCTTTATTGGGATACGGAAAGATGGGCAAACGCATTGAAACCCTTGCCCTAGAACGCAACCATCGTGTTGTACTGTGCACCAACGAAACTCCAGAACGTCTCCCATCAGATACCGAGGTGATTATCAATTTTAGTACTCCTGACTCAGCGGTAGATCTAATACAGCTTGGATTGCAACAGGGAATCCCAGTGGTAAGCGGCACCACCGGATGGTTAGAGCGTTTATCAGAAATTGAAGCGCTCGCTACTGCTCAGCAAACAGCATTTCTCTACTCGAGTAATTTCAGTCTAGGAGTGAATTTATTCTTTGCGCTAAACGATAAACTGGCCACACTCATGGCTCCTCATAAAGCCTATAAGGTCAGTATGACTGAAATTCATCATACCCAAAAGCTAGATGCTCCTAGTGGAACAGCTCTTTCACTGGCTACCTCCCATCTCGAAGCTCAAGACCTCAAAGGGATATCTGAAGTACCCAAAGAAGACCACCTTCATATAACCTCAATAAGAGAGGGTGAGGTTCCAGGAACCCATTGTGTGAACTACGAGAGTACTATTGATCAGATCAGCATTCGGCATGAAGCCTTTTCAAGAGATGGATTCGCTTTAGGAGCGCTCATAGCAGCAGAATGGATCATTGGCAAAAAGGGTATTTTTACGATGTCTGATGTTTTAAACCTTCACCCATGACAAGCTTTGAATGGATCGCAGTCTTAACTGCTTTTCACCTCGTATACGGATTGCTCTTTATGCTCTTCTTCAAGAAAGAAGGCATTGCGCCGTATAAGGCCTTCATTCCTTTTTACAACAGCCTACTCATGCTACGCGTTTTAGAGCGCCCGTGGTGGTGGGTAGTGTTATTTGTTCTTCCTATCATCAATTTGGTCATGTTTCCAGTGCTCTGGATTGACCTTTTATATGCCTATAAAAAGCCTAAACGAGCAGAACATCTATGGGTCATTTTAACGCTTGGACTCTATTTATTTACGCTTGGTGCTAATGCTTCGTCTAAAAGAGAGACTGATCGATTAAAACCCGAAAAAACAAAAACAGGAGAATGGGTGTCGTCTATTGTTTTCGCAGTAGTTGCCGCGACCATTGTGCATACCTATTTCATTCAACCCTACGCCATACCTACCCCTTCACTCGAGCGAACACTGCGTGTTGGTGACTTCTTATTGGTGAGTAAATTTCATTATGGAGCACGTATTCCCACGACTGCAATTGCAGCGCCAATGATGCACGATACGGTTCCTATCTTAAAAGTCAAATCGTATTTAAAGAAGCCCCAGCTCCCCTACATGAGACTTCCTGGTTTCGTTTCGGTAGAAAAAAACGATTTGGTGGTTTTCAATTGGCCAGCTGATACCGTTAGACAATTTTTTGTAAGAGAAAAAGGTGTTAAAAAACCATTAGACAAAAAATCAAATTATGTTAAAAGAGCAGTAGCGATCCCAGGCGACACA
>JALQTJ010000040.1:7926-8196 GCA_023264015.1 Flavobacteriaceae bacterium
GCCCATCGATAAAAAGTCCAACTATGTAAAACGATGTGTTGGAACCCCCGGTGACACGCTTGAAATCATAGACGGTTTTGTCCATATCAATGGCGAATTGCTTGAGCTCGATCATCGCGCTCGTCCAATGTACAACCACAAGGTCTATGCTGCTTCAGGGGTATCCTCAAGACTATTATCACAGGCAGATGCATCTGACTTCGTTAGAATATTTACGGCTACCTCCCTTTCACAGGAGCAATACAATGCTTTAATCCCTTTCTTGATGGG